>CP170456.1:3747500-4160033 GCA_047947105.1 Fluviicola sp.
AGATTGCTGGGTTTCGAAGTTCATTGACATATTGGAATTGATTGAAGTAGAGAATCGAGTAAAACGAGATTAATAAGTTACTAAGGGCACACGGGGGATGCCTTGGCTCTCAGAGGCGAAGAAAGACGTGATAAGCTGCGATAAGGTTCGGGGAGGAGCAAATATCTTTTGATCCGGACATTTCTGAATGGGGAAACCCGGCTAGTTGAAGACTAGTCATCCGTAAGGAGGCAAACCCGCTGAACTGAAACATCTAAGTAGGCGGAGGAAGAGAAAACAATAGTGATTTCCGTAGTAGCGGCGAGCGAAGTGGAAATAGCCCAAACCGGTTTTGTTTCGGCAAAATCGGGGTTGTAGGACTGGGACATCCGACTGTTAGTATAGTAGAACCATCTGGAAAGTTGGGCAATAAGGGTGATAGCCCCGTATACGAAATGCTAATTTAGGTACCAGTATCCTGAGTAGGGCGGGACATGTGAAATCCTGTCTGAATCTGCCAGAACCATCTGGTAAGGCTAAATACTCCTGAGAGACCGATAGCGAACGAGTACTGTGAAGGAAAGGTGAAAAGAACCCTGAACAAGGGAGTGAAAAAGACCCTGAAACCGTGTGTCTACAAGCGGTCGAAGCCTTTAGGGGCGACGGCGTGCCTTTTGCATAATGATCCTACGAGTTACTCCTCATTGGCAAGGTTAAGATTTTAAGGATCGAATCCGAAGCGAAAGCGAGTCTGAATAGGGCGATATAGTCAGTGGGGGTAGACGCGAAACCTTGTGATCTACCCATGGCCAGGTTGAAGTTTTGGTAACACAAAATGGAGGACCGAACCAGTACACGTTGAAAAGTGTTTGGATGAGCTGTGGGTAGGGGTGAAAGGCCAATCAAACTGGGAAATAGCTCGTACTCCCCGAAATGCATTTAGGTGCAGCGTCGGTATAGAGTGTTATAGAGGTAGAGCTACTGATAGGGCTAGGGGGCTTCACCGCCTACCAAACCCTGACAAACTCCGAATGCTATAACATATGACCGGCAGTGAGGGCATGGGTGCTAAGGTCCATGTCCGAGAGGGAAAGAACCCAGATCATCAGCTAAGGCCCCCAAATGTATGTTAAGTTGATCAAACGTTGTGCGATTGCATAGACAGCTAGGATGTTGGCTTGGAAGCAGCCATTCATTTAAAGAGTGCGTAACAGCTCACTAGTCGAGCGATCGTGCGTGGATAATAATCGGGCATTAAACATACTGCCGAAGCTATGACATCTTTAAGATGGGTAGGGGAGCATTCTATGTTCGTTGAATGTGTGAGGTGACTCATGCTGGAGAGCATAGAAAAGCAAATGTAGGAATAAGTAACGATAAAGCAGGCGAGAAACCTGCTCACCAATAGACTAAGGTTTCCTAGGCGACGCTAATCGTCCTAGGGTTAGTCGGGACCTAACGCGAACCCGAGAGGGGTAGTGGATGGATAATGGGTTAATATTCCCATACTTGTATTAACTGCGATGGGGTGACGGAGTGATGACCGAACCGCGTACTGACGGAATAGTACGTTAAAGGGTGTAGATATTGGGACTGTAGGCAAATCCGCAGACCTAGTCGAACCTGATAGTACCACAAAGCTTCGGCTGCGTGGATAGTGTTCCTAAACGCTTCCAAGAAAAACCTCTAAGCTTCAGGTTAATACAACTCGTACCGCAAACCAACACAGGTAGTCAAGTAGAGAATACTAAGGTGCTCGAGTGATTCATGGCTAAGGAACTAGGCAAAATGGTCTCGTAACTTCGGGAGAAGAGACGCTCCGATTTATCGGAGCCGCAGTGAATAGGCCCAGGCGACTGTTTATCAAAAACACATGGCTTTGCAAAATCGAAAGATGAGGTATAAGGCCTGACACCTGCCCGGTGCCGGAAGGTTAAGTGGAGATGTTAGCTTCGGCGAAGCATTCAAATGAAGCCCCGGTAAACGGCGGCCGTAACTATAACGGTCCTAAGGTAGCGAAATTCCTTGTCGGGTAAGTTCCGACCTGCACGAATGGTGTAACGATCTGGGCACTGTCTCAGCCATGAGCTCGGTGAAATTGTAGTATCGGTGAAGATGCCGATTACCCGCAACGGGACGGAAAGACCCCGTGAACCTTTACTATAGCTTCACATTGGTATTGGGTAATTCATGTGTAGGATAGGTGGGAGACTTTGATGCTGCGTCGCCAGGCGTAGAGTAGTCGTTGTTGAAATACCACCCTTGAATTATCTGATGCCTAACCCGATGAGGGGACATTGTGTGGTGGGTAGTTTGACTGGGGTGGTCGCCTCCAAAAGAGTAACGGAGGCTCCTAAAGGTACCCTCAACACGCTTGGTAACCGTGTGTAGAGTGTAATGGCATAAGGGTGCTTGACTGAGAGACCGACAAGTCGACCAGGTAGGAAACTAGAGCATAGTGATCCGGTGGTTCCGCATGGAAGGGCCATCGCTCAAAGGATAAAAGGTACTCCGGGGATAACAGGCTGATCACTCCCAAGAGCTCACATCGACGGAGTGGTTTGGCACCTCGATGTCGGCTCGTCACATCCTGGGGCTGGAGAAGGTCCCAAGGGTTGGGCTGTTCGCCCATTAAAGTGGCACGCGAGCTGGGTTCAGAACGTCGTGAGACAGTTCGGTCCCTATCTGTTGTGGGCGTTAGTTATTTGAGAGGACCTGCCTCTAGTACGAGAGGACCGGGGTGGACGTACCTCTAGTGTACCTGTTGTGGCGCCAGCTGCATCGCAGGGTAGCTACGTACGGATGAGATAAGCGCTGAAAGCATCTAAGCACGAAACTCACCTCAAGATGAGATAACTTTTAAGGGCCGTGGAAGACGACCACGTTGATAGGCTACAGGTGTAAAGACGGTGACGTCAAAGCCGAGTAGTACTAATTACCCGTAAACTTATAATCCGTTGATTCTTCTACTTCAATCGCTCCGATATATTTAGACATTCGTCTAAAGTGAAAAGTAAATTAGTGACTAGTCGCTTCTTACATCTCACTTTATGACAACGATTTTAGGTGTTTATTGCAGCATGGTCCACCTCTTCCCATTCCGAACAGAGAAGTTAAGCCTGCTTGCGCTGATGGTACTGCCCTTTTGAGGGTGGGAGAGTAAGTCGACGCCGCTTTTAGAGAACCCTGATTACTTCGGTAGTCAGGGTTTTTTCGTTTAATGGCCTCAAAAGAGCAGCAACTGCCCTTTTGTACGTCGCATTTACGGCGCAAGTCCGCCTAATGCTCCTCTTCGGAAGCAATGCTTCCTCTGGTGGGAGCGTATTCCGATAGCTATCGGAACGATGTCGCTTTTATAATACCTTGATTACTTCGGCAGTCATTTATTTTAGGGAATTAGATAAGAATCTCCCACAAGAAAACTCAGAGAACAAAATTCCATGATAGTATACTTCTCAATAATTGATTTTATATTCGACGAGTCCATCTCCCAGTTCCTCACCATTAACGTACAGCACGTGGTTATTCGGTAACTTTAAAAGTCCTTTTCCATAAACTGCAAGGACCATGTCGTTTTGATTAATGATAGTTGTTGTTCCCCCTTCTCGATGAACTTTACTGGGTATGTCATCTAAGAATAGGAGTCCATTTGAGTTTGTTAAGAAGCATTCATTGCGTCGCACTCGCTTATAATTCAATATCGGCTCAATGGCAGTTAAGTTACCACTAGCATCAAAATACTCTGTCAAGTAGGGTATTGTTTCACTCCTTGGGTCACGTGTAAAATGACGAATTTCCCTGATCGTCATGTCTCGTCTAAAGATGAATTCTGAAGTCAAGAGCATTACTTCGTGCTTTTCATGGGCGTCATAATAAGGGTGCGATTTTTGCTTCAATCCTTCTTCATCCCAATCTAAGAGGTTTTTACTAGTTATTTGTGGAGATTCTCTTTGTGTATCAATTAAACAGGCCGTATTCAGTCGTTTTTTGCCGAAGCGTCGAAATTCATTTTTTAGGACTAACCTCTTATAAACGCCGATTGAATCTTGATAAAAAGAGCCAATGGCTTCGCTGTCCTCAATGGTGTATTGGTGTTTTATTAAATTATATAACCGAAGAGATTCTTCTGAAAATTCAGAAAGACGTGGTTTCCATTTTATGTGGTTTAAGAAAAAAGAGGTGTCGTAACTTTCATAATAGTTATCTGGATAGCTTGCTACGGCATCAATATTTAATCTTTCATATGATTTTAGATTGGCGTATCTCATCTCTGAAATGCGCGGAATCCAAAAATCCCCCCAGAAATAAAAACTCTTTTGAGAAATCATTCTATTGTGCTCCCATCGACACTGATCCGAAAGCCAAAATTGTAGGTATACATCGTTACCTGAAAATTCATTTTGCAAGAGCGAAAAGCCTTCATACAAGATTGTTTTCGCGGAGTCTGTAACTGCATTCGCACCAGAGTGATGACCAGGTTGATCTTCGTATCGGGCTTTAATGAGACCACCAAGATATGTCGAGGAATCACTCCAAGTTCGGTTGATCTCGATTTCATTAGAGATCGCCGCGCGCATAAGTTTTTTATAAGATTCGATAAAATGATTTAAAGAGTCTGAGGCTGGAAATCGAATAACGCAATAATAATCAGCCGTAGAGTCAACATTTCTGCTTTCGTTAAAAAAATACCTCGTAAACACTCCCTGCAATTCAGCGTACTCATTATTAGCATATGCATCTAGGAAATACCGCTCTGCAAATAGTGTTTTAGCATTATTTTCTTGCGCCCAACTATGAAATTCCCAACTTGAAAAAAATGGAGGGAGTTGTGCTTGTCCGAAAGATGCAAAACTGTGAATGAAAAAGGTGATCAAAATAAGTCTCATAGTACCTCTATTAACTCGAGCAAGAAATATTGTTACAATTCACATAAGATCTTGATTGCACTCTCGCAAGTTTTTCAAACAAGAGGTTTAAGCAAAAAAAGAAAAATAAGGTGCTCGTTAACATTCATATTTTTCTTTTACACGGCTTTCATTACCGAAATATTCGAGGCTGGAATTGAGCTGTTCAAAAATCTAATCGAGTAACTATTTAATGCTTGTTTTATCTGTCCCCCGCAGTCGCAAACATAATCTAGGCATTCAAAAAATTATCTACAAAAAGTTGAATTATTTAATTTAGATTTGAATTGAAATTTAGGCATAGGAATTGCTGCCTTTTTTGAATAAAAAGTGATTAAAGCCGTGGCCAGTAGTTTATGTGATAATAGTTGTGGTTGTCAAGAAGAAAATGCGGTAATATTTCCCCATTTTTCGTTGAGCATTAAGCGAAAGCTACGAAGGTATTTGCGACTCGTCCGCTTCGTTCAATTTTTTTTGTTGGTATTCCTACCATCTCTAGCATTTACACAAGAAAAAGAAGATTCAAAACTTCTAAACTTTGTCAATAAGATATTCAATGACACATCAACCTCTGCTGAACCGAAGTACATTGCTTATCCATTCGTAGGATATACTCCAGAAACGAGCTGGGAATTCGGAGTTAGTAACCTTTATGTCTATAATGCTAAGAGGAATAAAGAGAATCGGCTCAGTGAGATTACGGGACTTGCATTTATAACACTGGAAAACCAATACGGTGTATGGTTCGATCATGCAATATACACAGATCAGAACAAGTATTTTAGCTTAGGAAAAATTAGACTGCAGAAGTTTCCTTTACTCTATCACGGTATCGGTTCAGATACCCCAGCAACCCCAGTTGCGCGAATCGACGGTCTCTCATTTACTTTACGTGAGCGATTTCTAAGAAAAATAACAGAAAACTTTTACGGAGGGCTGGAATTAGAAGTAAGTAACTTTTCTTCCGTAACAGTTTCAGAGAGAACTGAGTCCTATATACCTCCCGCGGGGATTGATGGCTTTTCAAACTTTGGATTTGGAATTGGTCTCGTGTTCGATGAACGGCACAATATTCTCAATCCACGAAAGGGAATGTTTGTTGAGAGCGGATTTATTCATACAAATGAAAAACTTGGAAGTACTAATTCCTTCAATAATTTTTTTCTTGATTTCCGATACTATCAACCAACATTTAAAAATCAAATCTTCGCATATCAATTCTATGCCAATTCGGTAACACCTTTTAATAATAGTTCTGTTCCATTTAGCCAAATGGCTTTAATGGGTGGTGAAAGCCTGATGCGAGGTTATTATTTTGGACGGTATCGAGACAATGTACTCATGGCTACCCAAGCCGAGTATCGCTTTCTTCCTTTCCCATTCAGTAAGCGCTTTGGAGCGACTGCATTTTGCAGTTTAGGTCTTGTAAGTTCAAGGTTATTGAATGCCCAATTAAGTAAAGTCAAAGCCGCAGGTGGACTGGGAGTTCGATTTTTACTATTTCCGGGTAAAGACATTTATACCCGATTCGATGTCGCGTACACAAATGAAGGGTTTGGATATTACTTATTCGTCGGCGAAGCCTTCTAAAAGAATAAGAACCATTAATTATTCAGATCCCACGAGTATTCCATGTAAGAAATGTTTTTAGGGTCGTAGTCGAGAGAATGGTATTTCTTAATGAAGCCCATCACATCTGGGAAATCCTCACCATACCAATCGAATATTTTAGAGATATTCGCTTCTTTTTTTGAGAAGGTGTTCTTCGATGTGTCATTTAAAAAACGCTTCGTTTGAGAAGTCAAGGTACTGTTCAAGTTACTGGCAGTATAGGCTTTGTTCAATAGGACTGGACACGACTCACTCGCACAGTTTAAAGCAAAGTGAATACGCGGTTCGTTGAACTGCTTTCTGATAATCCCATTCTCCAAATGGTTTAGCGTATGAGTTTTAGATCCAAGTGTTACAAACTTTTTATCCCATGGCTTACCTCCAGCGATTTTAGTAATAGAACTGGTTGGATAATTGTCTACAATTAATTTAATTGTGAAGATGTTGTAGGCATTGATGTAATAAGCAAGCTTTTGATTTTTACTCCACGAGGATTCCAGTGGAGTAGATTTAAACTCTTCAATAATAGCGTCTAAATCTGATCGATTCGATTTGATTCCTGCATAATTCACCTTGCCACCGCTAGAAACATATTTCTTCAAAAGGGCGTCCAGCTTCTTGTATTCGTGAATGTTAAAATCAGGTGTTTCTTCCTCATCCACAGCGTTGTTTGGATCGGTCACTGTTTCTATCATTACCGTTTTCTCTTTGATATCTTCTGGATTCACTTTTGTTTCTGTACCATCTTCAGCTACAACTACTTTTTCGCCTTTGTCGTTCGTAACCACTTGCATTTCTTCACCATCTTCATTGGTAACAACTTCTACAATCGTTTCCTCAGGAACATTTTCCTGAGTTTGAGTTTTGGTTTCGGAAGTCGAACTTGTTTGTTCGCTTTTCTTAGAATCTTGTTTTTCTCCCGACTTATCATTTGAATCAGAACATCCAGTAATAATGGCAGTCAGTGCGATTAGGGAAGTGTAAAGTGCTTTTTTCATAAGGGCTTAGACGTATTAGTTTATGGTTTATTACATTCTTAAAGTCTGGATCGATAATCATTGATCCAGTTTGTATCGGTAACATCTTTGAGTAACCTCCAAAAGTTGGTATCTAGAAAGAAGTTTAAATCGACATTTTCAACATTGTACCGTTCGTACAGATAAAGTTCTTGCTTTGGAGAGGGTTTGTGGTATTTATTGCTCCATCCTGGTTCCGTGTTGTGTTGAAAAGGATACGTTGCAAATCGGATTTTCCAAAGAGAGTCCAGCGGTTCACAATAAGTAACTTCTTTCCATAATGTTGTATCAAAACGAACGCCATGTGCGATACCATGTTCCTCAAAATAATTGATGCGTTCTGGATTGTAAATACTTGGCCATTCACCTGAAACGAATTTGATGAATGACTCCTTATCTACAATGCGCTTGTTACTGCGAATTCGTCCATTATCAAGCCAGCAGGCATAGGTACAAATACTCCCATTGGATCCTAAGGAAACGCGTACGCCGAAACAGCCTTTCGCGCGATCAGAGCTTGCGAAGGAAGCACTAACGATCCAAATCATAAGTAACAGCAATCGTACCATAACTAACTGTAAATTACGAAAATTATGCCGAATAGTTTCAGAATTAGAATAGCCGAAATATTAGGAGCACAATCGTGATAGAGATAAGTAAGAAAATTATAGGGATCCACCAGTTTGACGAAAGGAAAATCGAGACGAGCAATCCTGGTATTATACCGATAGCAAGTAAATGGAATTTCCCCTGATGCTGTTTGTTATTCAAAGCGATAAACCTTGTTCGGTGTAACGCAGCCGTGAAGTTTGACGTCCGAAGGAGTGACATCAGGAATCGATGTTTCCAAGTCATCAAAATGATTCAGTCCGATGAAGCGGCAGCGCGGAGAACACTTGCTTAAGAATCTGTCATAATAACCTTTTCCATAGCCTACTCTGTGACCGCGCATGTCCATAGTAAGCAAAGGAACCAGCACAATGTCAAAATGTTCGGCAGCAATTACTCTACCTTTCGAAGGTTCAGGTATTCCCCAGGAAGAAACTTCTAATTGATCCTCCGATTCAAACAAAAGATGCTTCATTTCTTCCGTTTTACGGTTGATTTTAGGAGTAGCAACCTGTGCATCAAATGAAGTTGCTTTTTCCCAAATCTTATAGGTGTTCAACTCCTTGGTGCGTTCAATGGGTAAGAAAAGGCTTACTTTTTTTTTCTCGAATTGAAAATTTTGAAAAAGATTCAAGGTAACTGCGTCTGAAATACGTTGTAGTTCTCCTGGCGAGAGCGTTCTTCGTAGATCGAGGTATTTTTTTCTGAGTTCCTCTTTTGTCATAGGTTGATTCGTTTTTCAATCGAGGCCCGAAAATTCGGTAGCGGCTAAAAGTAGTTATTTGTTATTGATTTGCACCGTGTTGACTTAAAGTTTTGTTATTCAAATAATAGTCGTAACTTTTGCCACTGATTAAAATGAAACATTCTTACTTACTCCTTATTTGCATTTTCCTTTTAGGAACTTCGGCTATTCTCATTAAGCCTGAAAATCAATCGAGTATTCAAAAACGTGTACTAGATGTAGAACAACTGTCAGTATCTGATGTTTTACTCATGTTAGGTGATGATACTTTAATACATCATATCCATCAGGTGTATCCTGAACAGGTAAAAATGGGAGAAGAACTCGTTCTGAACGGGTTCACAGAACGAAACGGGAAAAAAACGAAGCTTATATCTTCACATTTTGTTTGTACAGATTGTCATAATCTTACGCGTGAATTCGAGGATTTGACAAGTGATAATCCAGCGGATAGATTAAAATATGCTGAAGCAAATGGGATTCCATTCTTGCCAGCTTCTACTTTTTGGGGGATTTATAACCGAACTTCTTTCTACAACAAAGACTACGTTAAGAAATATGGAGACTTGGTTTTGGACGCTCGAGATAGTCTTCAAAACGCCACACAAGTTTGTGCAAAGTATTGCTCTTCAGGAAGATATTTAGAACAGTGGGAATTGGATGCGATAATGCAATACTTTAAATCGTTGGAGTTGAAAGTCAAAGACTTAGGTTTGGATGCTACAACATTGAAAAGCCTACGAAACATGGGCAAGTTGACAGCATCTGAAAAAAGTAATCTGATTTCGACTTTGAAAGGCTCGTACGCTTTAAAATACGACGCTACTTTCTTAGAAACTATGCCGCGAGACCAGCGCAAGTATGGTGAAGGTGGTGATCCTGCGAATGGAGAGCTTATTTACGAAAAAAGTTGTTTGTATTGTCATGGTGAGTCACGACTAACCTACCTGGCATTAGGTAAAAATATGTTAGATGGCCGGTTTTTTTGGAATAATAAAGAATCGTACGATGACCAATCCTTGTATCAAATTGTACGGCATGGAACCTATTCCAAGCCAGGAAGAAGACAATATATGCCTTTGTATACTGAAGAAAAAATGAGTGATTCTCAATTGAATGATCTCATGGCATATCTCAAACAACTAGCAGAATTATGAAATTAAAAAGCATACTTTTTGTGGTAAGTTCCCTCATTTCCGGACTTACATATAGTCAGGATGTTCAGGAAACTTTTCATGGAACGCGTATTTTAAACGGACACTCTACAGAGACAATTAAAGCACGTATTCTTCAGTTTCGAATCGAGCATAGATTTGGTGACTTGGCCGGAGCCAACGGAGGTTTGGATAACTTTTTTGGATTTGATCAAGCTGCTGACATACGCTTTGCTTTCGAATATGGAATCACGGATGACTTAATGATTGGGCTGGGGCGAATCAAAGGAACGGGAGCACCTTACAATGCACTTTTGGATGGCTTTGTTAAATACCGTGTATTGCGACAGAACAAAGAGAAAAAAGTACCTGTAAATCTTGCAGTACTGGCAACTTCCACTATGAGTTACGCGAGAGCGGCGCAAGACATCAATCTGGTTCAAAGTTACCCTGAGTTTTCGCACCGAATGGCGTATTCTGCACAAGTGAATATTTCCCGCAAATTTGGTGAGCGTCTATCTTTAGCATTGATGCCAACATATGTGCATCGTAATTATGTTCTGGCGGATGATGTCAATGGTTTGTTCGCTTTGGGAGCAGCATTCAACTTAAAATTCACCAAAAGATTTGGGATTATCATGGAGTACTACCCAACGTTCCATGATTCTGCGTTACGAACTGATTTAAGCAACAGTTTGTCAGGAGGAGTTGAGTGGACAACCAACGGTCATAACTTTAAAGTCGTTTGTACTAATTCAAGAGGCTTTGGAGAAACACAGTTCATTCCATACACATATTCAAGATGGATTGATGAAGACGCTAATGGCAACAATGTAGTAGGTCAGTTCCGCTTAGGCTTCAGTATATCAAGAAACTTCAATCTATGAAAGTAACATATATCATTATAGCAATTGCCCTCCCTGTTGGCATTATGTTGTCTTGCAAATCGGACAAAGTCGCACCTGAAAATCCTGATTGTCCAACGGAGATTTCTTTTAGCTCCCAAGTACAACCTATGATTCAAACAAATTGTTCTACGAGCGGCTGCCATGCCACTCCCGGACCAGGGAAACCAGCTTTAAATACACATGCTGAAATTTCAGCCAACGCTTCTCAGATTAGAAACGTCATTAATAAGAATCCAGGTGAGCCTCAGTTTATGCCATTAGGTGGACAAAAGCTTGCTGACAGTTTGCTTCAGCAGTTTGGTTGCTGGATCGATCAAGGGCTTCAGGATAATTAATTTTAAACTAAATTAGCAACCAAATACTAACTCAATTATGAAAAAAAGCTACTTATATGTTGGATTGGCTGTTGTCTCCATGGGAATTTTTGCTTTCCAGAATGACGCGCAAATGCAAATCACTCAAAAGTTCAGTGGAGGTGTTTCAGACGGTCGCTCTGGAGCTCCGGGCGAGCAAAACAATATGGCTTGTACAAATTGTCATGCTGGTTCGACTTTGGATGGATCTCAAGAAAATTCACTTACGGTATTGAATTCACAATTTCAACCTGTAACTATGTACAACCCTGGAGATACATACACGGTTTCGATTCAGATGACATCTGACCCAGCAAAGAAAGGTTTTAACGCTACTGCTTTGGACGGAACAGATGCTATGGCTGGTGGATTCACGGGTAGCGGTATTGGTGGAACACAAGACTATCAAACCCTTGGAAGAGATTACGTAACGCACACAGCAACAAGTAATACTGATTCTCAAACTGCTTGGTTGTGGACTTGGACGGCTCCAGCGACAAATGTGGGAGACGTGACGTTCTATGTAGCTACCAACTCTGCAAATAATGATGGAGGAACTTCAGGAGACATGATTTATTTATCACAGCATGTTATCGGTTCTGTTGCTAGTGTGAATGATCAAGAGATCTCTTTGAACTCATTCAACGCAGGTTACAGTCCAGCGTCAAATGCTATTACTGTGGACTTTACTTCATTGACGGCGGGTAGAATGTCTTTCAACCTGGTAGACATGAACGGTAAATCAGTTTACTCTAAAACGATGTTGGAAGCAAATGTTGGTGAAAACGAACATACGATTGCACTTCCTACATCAATTGAAAACGGAATTTACGTAGTAAACTTCTTTGTGGGTAACAACCCAATGTCTGCGAAAGTATTGGTACAGAAGTAAGATATTTCGACAACTACTTTATGAAATAATAGAATCCCGTTTCGAAAGAGGCGGGATTTTTAGTTGGGTAAACTTTAGAAGTTCAGAAGAATATACGTGAAATCCAACTGATTTAACATAAAGTAGTTAGACAATTGTCTAATTACCAAATTCTAGAATTGTACAATTTTCAAATTACCAAATTGTAACTCACACCAATCTATTCTCAACAGCCTTCTCAATCCGATCAAAAAACTGATGCGGCAAATACGTACGCCATTCTATCGTATCCATTTCCCCTCCCATAATAAAATACTGATCCACACCAACCGTCTGCATCTCAGCCTCCACGTGCTCATGAAAATTAATCATTGCCACCCAGCCTTCACCAATATCATCGATCCATTCTTCGTAGTAACACTCGTCAGAACCATGAAAGTTCAAAACATTTTCACCAATAAGAATGTATTTATCAATTCCTTCTTGAATTAAGGTGTCAATGATATCTCGCTTTAAAATCATGATATCATTTTCAATCGCATCGTTCCATTCACCAATCATCTCTATAACCGCATATCCTGTATGATAATCAGCATAAAGTATTTTGAGATATAGCGTAGGCGATCCAATGTGGTCCCACTGCGGATGGATTAAATAATTATAAACGCGGTTACCGAATTCAAATTCGCTGTATTCCCGCTCGTAAAAGGGCGATTGCAAATCTTCTGAGGCAACGTACAAATTCCTCCAATGGTAATATGGCTCTATCGTATGCACAATACAAAGGTATTCGAACAATTCGGATTTTTTGGCATAATTAATGCTCGAAGATTCCTTAAATTTATAACTCAATTCATCAATCATTATCTATGTTAAAGAAAATCAGTTTTTTCGCCTTCGTCGCCTTATTATTTGCCGGGTGTAGCTCAGATGATCAAGAAAAGAAAGAAAAGAAGCGAGACTTCAAAGAATCCGTTTATGCGTTTGTGAACTCCCACCCTGATATTGTTGGGTACGGTAGAGTGGATTTGCGTACGATTATGGATGAAGGAAATATTGAGCAGGTAGGAATTTATCAACTTTTTGTGGCCGAAACCTTTGATCAGGTGAAAAAACAAGTAGACATAAATACGCCCGTTTATTTTGCAACTACAACCACCGAAGGACATTCTGACATGACCTTGTACGCCATGTTAAAGTTGAAAAGTAAGAAAGAGTTGGTGCAAAATTGGACTGATAGTGGTTACGAGTTCAAAGAGCACAAGGGAATTAGTTATGCTGAAGATGAAGGACTCATCCTGGCAGCGAAGGATAATGTTGCCATGATGGTGGTAATTCCTGGTGATTTTGATGGTAAAAAGATTGTTACCAAAGCATTCAAATATGCAGATGGTAAGAAAGCACCAGACCAAATCAAGAAGCAATTGGAGGCTAAAGGAGATTTTGTGATGCATATGAATGTGGATCCGCTGCGACCGAATGTACCTATGTTGGCTGCAGTACCTCAAGGAGCAGAATTGGATGTAGCTATGAACTTTGACAAAGGAGAAGTGGTTTTTGAGTCTAAGATGAAAGATTTTGATAAAATGAAGTCGCAATTAAGCATGGAAATGACAAAGGAGCCAATTATTGCGAAAAAAGTAAATGACGAGAATGGTAATATGGTGATGGCCGTGCAGTTGAGTGCAAAAAGTCCTCTGATGGATATGATTGGTATGAATGACGAGCAATTGGAGAAGTCTATGAATATGGCACCTTTCATGCTTTCTGGTCAAAATATCACTCTGAGCATCACGAAGATTGAAGAGGGAGAACAAATTGAAATGCCTTCAGGAAAAATGATGGGTGGTGAGTTTATGGAGTTGGTGATTGATCTGGATGTCCTTATGAGTTTGATGCCAGAATACCAACCCTACAAGGATTATTGGAGTAAAATGGATGCAGCATCACTTTCTATCAATCAAGATGGAACGTTGCGCTTGGTGATTACTTCAGATGAAAAAGGGAAAAACTTTTTAGCGACTGTTTTTGGTAGTGTAGAAGAATTCATGAACAATGGTGGAATGCAAATGTTGCTAACTGGAATTTAAACGAAAATAGAAATGGCGAAGGATAGAGAAGATTGGAATGAGTTGACGCCAGAAGAAGAGCGCGTAATAATTCATAAAGGGACTGAAACTCCATTTACAGGCGAGTTCAACGGCTTCAAGGGAAAGGGAACCTACGTTTGCAGGCAATGTGAATCCCATTTGTATCGTTCTGAAGACAAATTTAACTCAGGATGCGGATGGCCTTCTTTCGACGATGAAATTGAAGGAGCCGTAAAGCGTGTCTTAGATGCCGACGGTAGACGTGTAGAGATCGTTTGTGCTAATTGTGGGGGACACCTAGGACACGTTTTTGAAGGAGAACGGTTTACCGAGAAAAATACGCGACATTGCGTTAATTCTATTTCCATGAAGTTTGTGAGCGATGCATAAATTACGAGCACTTCCTTTACTTCTGCTTTTTACGCCCCTCCTGACCCTAGGGCAATCGGACTCTATGGCTCCGAAGTCTAAGGAACTTAAACCCGTTCAGTTGCTCATGAAGAATTTGTCCAATGGGGATTTCGGTTTTCAGAACGAGTGGAGCTATCCAGAGTGAGTTTATAAAAATCAATGGGGACAACTAAGTTGTGACGGATTATGTCCTAAAGGTGTTGAAAAAATGAAGGATGATCAAGGAAAGATTAAAGAGGATTTCCTTACAGACTTTTATGCACTAGTAGATACAACACATTTGCCTCATACTATTCAATGTGAAGCCTCCATGTACGAGTTTGCTGGAACAAATTTTATAGAATTCGCAGAAATAGAAAACGGTGTAATCGGGACAACGAGGGCGAATGCTGCGACCCACTCAACACTCTCCATTCAAATCAAGGATGGTGTTTGTTATGCATGGGTCAATTTCAATTCTATCCAGGATCAAGGTATTGAACGTTTTGATTTGCAAGTGGGGCGCATGATTTTGGACAAAACATCTTTTGAGGATGGAATCATCAAAGGCAGTTTTGATTTTCGGTTTATGAATCACTTAGATGCGGAAAAGCCCCTATACTGGCGTGGTACAATTCTATCGACAGTAGACTTGGAGTGATTCCGAATCTTGCCAATTAAATTTACTTATGAAAAAATTGAACCTGATTCTATTACTATTTTCTGGACTTTCGTTAGGAGCATGTTCGTTCCATCAAGGAAGTTTTGTGTCTAATATTCCGGATGAACCTGTTGAGCATGTAGATATGGCAGTTGGCGTAGCATCTACAGTGAAGGTCTTTGGGATTGGAAGTACCAACAAAGACGCTCTCACACACGAAGCACGTCAAAAAATGACTGTCAATCGTCCATTAGTGGATAATGAAGCGTATAACAATATCACAATCGATGTAAAAAGCACGTGGTTTCTATTCGTGAACAAGAAAAAGGTTACGATGACTGCGGATGTGATTACTCCAAAGGAAGATGAATCGACTCCAACTTATTCAGAAAAATACCTGTCACAATTACAGCATGGAAAATCCATTTATGATACGCTTTTTCAGATAGGAGATACCGTCATTATTAATCTGGAACAGAAAGCTGAAGTGATAGGATATGAGGGCGAGAATGGCAAGAAGTTACGCGTAGAGTTTAAAAAGTCATCAGGAGCATTGAAAAGAAAGGTGATTCGGGCCAGGGCTGCATATGTGGTAGTAGAAAATTATGATGGTAAAAAAGAAGTAGTTGAGGAAACTAGTAAGGGACGTACTATTGCTTTTGGGGTACACAAAGATTTGTATCGAGGGAAGGATGGACTGAATTACAAATACGCTCATGACTGAAGCCTTTAGCTCCATTCCATTAATTTCTCTAGCAAAAGGAAATAGGACTTGGCACTAATTCGATGCTCCTTTGGCACGTTCATGTACTACCAACCCAGATTCACAATTGAGAATAATTTCGGCGTCAGCTTTCACCATGTCATTCAAAATTAGCTGAGATGCAAGCGCCAATTGTGTATAGTTCTGAGAATTGTTTCCAAAGTTCGCCGCTGAATTGATCCACATGCTTTTGATCAATTCCTGACCGCCATTCTCTGGTGCAATTTTGTTAACGACTGCCGCTACGTTATACGACCCTGCGTGATAGACATGGAGCACGAATAGTCGAAACCAAAGATCATTTTCATTGTATTCCAATTGATGTGCATCTAAAATTCGACGCGCTTCGGGAATACAGATTTTCTTGATGAGTTGTGATGCTCCATATGCGCTACGATCAAAATCTTCCCGCTCATCCGTGTAACGGTTTACAGTTAAACCTTGAGCTCGCGCAACTTTGGGCATCAATTGGAACGGACCGTATGCTCCGACACGCGATTTTTTCATTTGTCCCGGACTCTCAATCAAAAGAATGGCTTGTGCATACCAGGGATCTACATCGTTTAGTTCAAACGCGGCAATTCCTCGGGTCAACTGTGGATAAACGGCATCAAACTTATAAAAGTGATTTTTGCCTGTAGTAACAAAAATGCGATCTTCGGAAGTCAATCCGAAGTGTGTTCGAACACTGTCTCTGTACGCATCCTTCTCAGCGTCCGTTTGAGCGTTCCAATCTTTGTTGCTCATTTCGGCAAATATCTGACGTGTCTTGGCTACGTTCACAATACAAGAATCAGGGCTCAGCGCCATTATTTTGCGCCAAAAATTCGGATGTGCCAATTGATCCCAACCTTCGTGAATGATTGGGTCTGCACTGACTACGATCGAGAGACTGTCGCCATCTTTCACTTCAATTTTATCGTAGTCCCATGGTGACTGACCATATGTTAGGGAGAGTGACGCCAGCGCAAGAAATGTAAGGAGAATTCGCATGTTCATTTGATTGTGTTACTAAAATAACGCCAATGTCGGGTCAAATGTTACAAATTACAAGAGCTAATCCACATCAGGTCGTTAAAATCAGCTAATTTTAACGGTAATTGTAGGTTCATGCAAATAGTTCGACTCGTTCTTGGAGCCCCCATCATTTTGTTGGTTAAAATATATCAATGGATCATTAGTCCTTTAATACCGCAGTCGTGTCGATATACGCCAACCTGTTCCGTTTATATGATAGAAGCGATTCGAGTATGGGGACCACTGAAAGGAACCTGGTTAGGACTGAAGCGTATTGCGTCTTGTCACCCCTGGGGCGGACATGGACATGATCCGGTGCCAGAGCGAAAGAAAAAATAAGGAACACAGTGAACTTTATTTAGCCGGCAAATCGTAGCAAAGGCTTTTTACGTATCAGTTCGTAGAGAATCACCGACAACAAAATGATATACTCTAACTGAACGATCCAAAAGAATGTGTCGGTATCCTTTGGATAGAATCCGTAAGCAGCATATGTCATAAAAATCAAACCGCTCCATATAATACCAAAGGAGAAATTTGTGAAAACGGAAAGTCCAAGAATGGTCAAAACGTACCAGGGATGAATTGTGGTAGCAAAAAAGTAATAAGTGGTCAATCCGAAAATCATGTAAACAATCATCTTTTTGAAATCACGGCGACCACCAAAGAATGCAAGGCAAAGAATAAGGAAGGTTCCCAAACGCGACAAGTTTTCGCTATAAAGAGCTGTTCGATACCAGCCGTAAATGCCTTTACCATATTCCAGGTAATGATGATAAAAGAAGGAGTTAAATTCAAAGACACGAAAATATAACTCCAGACTATCCAAAAAGTTCATGTAATTATCCCATCGGAAATACACAAGCGCTAATGCTACAATAAAAATCCCTGTAATCGAGTAGAGTAAAACACTTCTTTTCCATCCTAAAAAACGCAGAAGAAAAGGGAGAAGAACCAGAGGGACTAATTTGACGTGTATAGCCAGGGCTAGAAACAAGGCTGCAAGAATCCATTTCTGTTGAATCAAAAAATACAATCCAATGACAAAGAATGAGAGCATCACTCCCTCGAAATGTAAATTGCCCATTGTTTCTATAAGCCAGAGCGGATTTAAAGCGATGATTAACGCTTTAGAGGCAGATATGTTGAAGTGATTCAGAATCTTCGTGACGTAGTACAATCCGAAAAGTTGTGTAATGAATATGAGGAGCTTCATCACAAAAAGATTGAACGCAACTGAATTGGAAAAGGCGCTTGCTAGAACGAAGTAGCCTTGATTAACAGTTGGATAGCATGTATAGTTTCGCTGTGATAATCCACTTAAATTATGAAACAATTCATTCATATACGTACTTGAAACGTATGGCTCTTGCTGAATTATGTCACATGGTATAGAATCATAGGGATTGTTACCACTCCATGTTATGGCACCATCCCAAAGAAATCGATATGAATCAGGAGATAAACCTGGAAGAAAAAAGAAAGCCAACAAATGGGCAATTAACCCGATACCCAAAAGATATTGGAACGAGACGTTTCGCTGGTACAATAGTATTACGTATCCCAAAAAGCTTCCAGCGAAAAGAGATAAAAGGACAAACGTATTGGATCTATCTGTCCATGAAAACAGTGCTCCAATGAATACTAAGTAGAGAAGTGAAATTAAATGGGTAGACCAAGATTGGGTTCCCGCATTCATTACGCCTTGCCTTTACGACCGTACAGTTCGCCAATAGAGTAAAAGAAAACCAATCCGTACCCAATGGTCAGCATAAGGTGGAAAGGCACCATTCCGATGTCACCGTAAATTGCACGATTGACTGTGGTGAATCCAAACAACAAGAAAAGTACACCTTCGCCTATGTTCAAAATGGAAATACTCTTTTTATCGTATTTGTTTCCTTTGAATTCACTCTTGACATTTACGTTAAACTTGGGAGTTCTAACGAATGAGCTCTTAATCCCCAAATAACCTTCCAACACAGCTACGGTATTGTTTAGTGCCAAGCCCATGGAAACGATAAGGAATTGGAAAAAACGTACCACAAATCTAAGGAAGGATAATAGAATATTGCTCGTTTTGTCGCGGTACGCATGCCAGTAGTAGAACATTAGGAACAATGTGCTTGAAAGGAAAATGGCACCCCATACTAGGAACGCGTTCAAATCAGAGAAACTGTCTTTAATGTGCAATATCGGCAAACTCAATAGTGAGAGCAGTAAAATGAAGATAAACACCGATGAGTTGAATAGGTGCGACAAACCATGAATTCGGTCTGAGAATCGCACCCCTTTTGCAGTAATTATGGTTTTCCACATTTTTACGAAACATTCGGCTCCACCTTTCATCCAGCGGTGTTGCTGACTTTTCAAAGCTGACATAGTAATTGGCAACTCAGCAGGAGCGATAACATCCTCCAAATACTGGAAACGCCAACCCTTGAGTTGCGCACGGTAACTCAAATCGAGATCTTCTGTTAACGTGTCGTGTTCCCATCCGCCTGCATCTTCAATACATTTCTTGCGCCATACACCACCAGTACCATTAAAGTTGATGAAGTGTCCTGAAGCGTTCCTTCCGCCTTGCTCAATAGCAAAGTGTCCGTTGAGTCCAAATGCTTGAAGTTCTGTAAGAATTGAATACTTCTTATTAATGTGTCCCCAACGTGTTTGTACAACACCTACATTGTCATCCTGGAAGTAAGGCATTGTTTTCTGAAGGAAATCTTTGTCTGGAACGAAGTCTGCATCAAATATTGCGATGAATTCTCCTTCTACCTGATCCATTGCTGCATCCAATGCTCCCGCTTTGTATCCAACACGGTCTACACGGTGTATGTGTTGAATGTTCACACCACGCGCTGCTACTTCAGCCACTTTTTTAGCGATCACTTCTACCGTTTCATCTGTAGAATCATCGAGTACTTGAATTTGTAATTTATCTGCAGGATATTCGAACGCAGCTACCGTTTCGATAATTCGTTCCGCTACGTAAAGCTCATTGAACATCGGTAACTGCACCGTAACTTTAGGTGTGTTTTCAGGGTCGTAAACAGGTTTCTCCTCATCAACTTTCCCTCGTTTTTTGCGGTATTTGTTGCGCACATAAGCAATAGCCAAGGACAACTGAAGAATACTGTAGAAAAGAATCAGTAGTAAGCAAGCGAAGTACAGAACCACTATAACCTTACTTACCCAATGTGACCAATAGTGCTCTTGACCGTAAGCATCTCCCCAATCCAAAAGCCAGGAAACTTTGCGGCCGATAGCAATCTCACTTTGTGTATAACCATTGATATCCTTTTCTACTAACTCGATGGAATACACTGCCTTGTGATACGTTTTATCGATCACTTTGATCTGGTGCTTACCAAGAGGAATATTTTTAAACGTATAAACACCGTTTTCATTGGTTTGAACCTCTCTTGTGGTAGAGTCTTCCAAAACAAGTTGCATATCAACATTCTTGAGCGGTTTCTCCGTCTTGGTATCAATAATGGTCCCTTTGACGTATTTCACGTTTTGACCAAAAGTGGTCATCGCCAAAAGCACGAATATGAATGTAGCAGCTATTCGCATTGTAGGTGTGTTGAGTTTCTGGAAAGTGTGTCGACGCATGTTACGTTTAAACGGTACTTAAAAACCGCAAATATAATCTTATTCAAGCAATTTGATAGTCTTTTATCAAAGCCTTCCGTGCTGGATGAGCGAATCTCGAGTGTAATTCAACCTAGAATCGGTACTTGAAGATGGCACCAATGATTTTTACACCTGCCATGACCGTTCCTTTCACCGTTCCGCTTACCTTCGAAACTCCGATGCGTTTTCGATAATTGACTGGAACTTCGCAAAACTTCATCTTGTGTTTCGCAGCTTTGATTTGCATTTCTATCGTCCAGCCGTATGTTTTATCTGCCATCTTGAGTTGTTCCAGCGCCTCCGATTTAATTGAGCGAAAAGGGCCTAAATCCGAAAATTTGGCGCGGTAAAAGACCCGCATCAGTCGTGTTGCCAGCCAGTTACCAAAAACCTGTTGAGGAGTCAGAGAACCTTTTTCACGCTTCCCCAGCACACGAGATCCAATTACCATGTCGAAATCGTCTTCCAGAATTGGGCGGACGACATCGATAATTTCTTCCGGGAAATCGGAATAATCGCCATCCAGAAAGACAACGATTTCGGTATTTAACTCCTTCGATTTCTCAATCCCTTTCAAACATGCCCAACCATATCCTTTTCGCAGCTCATCTAAAACAATTGCTCCAGCTTCATTGGCCACTTGTACCGTGTTATCTGTTGAATTATTATTCACAACAATCACGTGAGCCACTAAATCCCTTGGAATGTCAGCAACAACTTTTCCAATGGACTTTTCCTCATTGAAAGCCGGGATAATGACCGATATGATTGGTGTGTTCATTGGATAATTTGAAGGCAAATATAGACAAGATTAGATACTAGATTGAGAGAGGCCGGCCATGTGACAAATTTTGCGTAAAAATACCGAGCAACTGGTGCCTGAATATCTAAGGTTTGACGTCTATAAATGTAATTTCACTCCATCTTTCGTTACTTCTAATGGGTTCGGCTCAAAGCGTCCTTCTTCCGGTCCGTTCTCTAATTTCAATACACCACGCGGACAAACGGCAGAACAAATACCACATCCAACGCAACTTGCCCGCACAATGTTTTCACCTTTTTGAGCGTAGGCACGAACGTCAATTCCTTGCTCACAGTACGTAGAACAATTTCCACAGGAGATACATTGCGCACCATTGGTAGAAATTCGAAATTTGGATTTAAACCGTTGAAATAAGCCCATGTAGCCAGCCATTGGGCAACCAAAACGGCACCAAACTCGGTTACCAAGAATAGGGTAGAAGCCTACACCAATGACACCTGAGAATGACGCACCGATAATAAATCCATATGCGCTTTTCAAAGTCTTGCTTTTCACCATGAACAAATCCTGTTTCCCTGTTGCGAACGCTACGGTTAGTAAAATGGCAATAAGAGCGGTGATGATGGCTGCAACAAGCAATAATTTACGGTCATATTTTCGGTATCCCAAGAAGAATAGCGTTCCAAAGCCAAGGAGGAGAACCAAAGTGAAAATATAATAACCCAAACCAGTAATAGTGGCAAAACCGATCTCATATTCACTGCCGCTGAAATAGGGCCAAAGAGCACCGATAGTCATCACCAGAACGAACACCATCACTAGGTGAATCACCCAACGTTCGATTTTCCAGGCACTCATCTTTTTGTTAGAAAGTTGTCTGAATCCATCACCCGCAGTTTCTGCCAATCCGCCGCAGCCACAAACCCATGAACAATACCATCTTTTCCCAACGAAATACGTCAACACTGGGGTGATTACTAAAAACAATATAATTCCCCAAAAGAAGAAGAAAGTTCCAGATACACCGCTATTACTCATGGCGTTCAACTGACCTGCATCAACAAAAGAATAATTGAGCGGCCAGATATTTTTCAAATCCTTTCCGAAATACCCCTGTGTTTCAGCAAAAGCCTCGAGAACGTAGGGAAGAGAGTAAGCGAAAACAAGTTGAAAAAACATAACGGATATTGTACGAATCAACTGGTAACGATTGTGGCGGTATTTAATGATGAATTTGAAGCCCAGGAACAAAATAACGAAGGTGTAAAGAGTCCCGTAAACGAACCATTGACTTGCTTTCCCGCCAGTTATCTGATACGATAGCGGATCAAAAAGTCGTATCATTCCTTCTAAAGAATCCGCAAACCAATAGAGTTGGATATAAAACAATGTAAGTAGAATACCAGCAACCCATCCTAAAATACCCGCGTTCGTGAGTGAGTTGAACCATACATGGTTGTTTTTGATTCCAGCGGTATGATTGGAGTAAGCTCCACGTATGTAAACGAAAATACCAATGGCCATAGTAGAGAGTGAGAGCCAAAGGAAGATGGTAGGATTGGAAAACTGAACCCCAAGCCATGAAACCATCAAAACCCCAAAACCAATCAACCCAAGCGCAAGTCCGAGGCGCTGCGCAATATTTTGATTTTTGAACGCAATGAGACGAAATTCTGGTTTGAATCTTTGTTTGGTAAACAACAACGTTCCAATTAAAAAGAAAATGAAAGCAAGATAGTATCCATAGTTTTCTGTGAAAACACCCGTTAAAGACTTGTTTTCAAATAACAAACCGATGGACTTGTCGAGAAATGAAAATTTTGTTCCCAATTGAACAAGTCCGAGCCCTCCAAACACAAAAAGTGCGATACCTACTTTGTTTAAAGTCGATAATTTCTGTGCTTCTGCTCCCGCCAAAGAGTAATTAGTATTTGCCATAATCTACTTAGCTATAAGGGTTTGCCACCATTTCGCTTTTTCTAAGGCGATATTGGCGTTAAATTCTTTATTGAATGCTGTGATCACAGCATCTTCATAGTTATTATAAAATTCTGGGTCGAAGTTTGCTGACTTAAGGTTTTTCAAAACGGTTTCCATCGTTGCTCCTTGCAATAACCATTCATTGAACAATTGGTGACGCAGTCGAATGCCAAAGTTGTTAATTCCGACAAATTTCATGGTGTCCGTTTCAAAGACAAAATGCAGTAGCACCTCATTTTTCTCGTCTTCAAATATAAATTCGCTTTGTCCTTCTTTCAGTTTATTGTACACCATTCCGTAGGTTTGGTACTCAATATCGAAGAATTTGGCCGAATTGAACCAGTGTCCCGGCGTGTACTCTGTTCGATCTCCTGTAATCGTTTTGGCAACCGTTTCTCCCATAAACTTACCCGTATACCATACCTGCTCAATAGGACGACGTTCTGGTAGTGGTTCTTTGAATTGGGCACAGTCACCAATAGCATAAACATCCTTCACATTTGTTTCCAGGAAGCGATTCACTAAAATTCCGCGTTCCGTTTCGATATTGCTCTCATCGAGGAATTGAATGTTTGGAGAAACGCCAGCGGTTAAGCCAACGAACTGACACTCGATGCGTTCCCCGGATTTAGTGATTACTGCACATGCTTCGCCGTTTCCATTATCTACAATTTCCTCCAGCTCCTCGCCATAATGCATGTGTAGTCCATGGTGCTTCTCCATATGACGCATGATCATTTTGGAATCGCGTTGTGGTAAAACGCCTCCCCAGAAGTGAGATTCGCGTACCAAAAAGTGAACGTCAATATTTCGCGACAGGAACATTTCCGCCAATTCAATCCCAATCAATCCGCCCCCAACTATTACAGCGGATTTTAAGCCTTCACTGCACTTTTCAA
Organism: Fluviicola sp.; assembly: GCA_047947105.1. GTDB lineage: Bacteria > Bacteroidota > Bacteroidia > Flavobacteriales_D > Crocinitomicaceae > UBA4466. Next base: position 3,771,853 of record CP170456.1, read on the forward strand.
TGTATTCTAGATCTTGTTTTGAATACAAACCTCCCACACGTTTTAGGTCCTGACCTTTCCAGCCAAATTTGTTCGGCTTTGATCCTGTTGCCAAAACCAATGAAGAGTACTTAATTGTCTCCCCTGAATCCAGTTGCAATTCTTTTGCATCAGTATTCACAGCCTCAACACGTGCTTCTTTTAATTGAATTCGATTTTTATCCCAAAAATAAGGTTCGTAGGGTTGGGTATGTTCAAACTTCATGTGCCCCATATACACATACATGAGGGCTGTTCTTGAAAAGAAATACTTTGATTCCGCAGAAATAATAAGGATTTCCGCATCGCTGCGTTTTCGGATATATCGTGCAGTAGTGACGCCGGAAATTCCATTGCCAATGATAATGATCATAGGTAGCATTTTGGTTTTTAGACGTAGATGCTTAACATTCATTACGTCATTCGTCCTTCAAAATACAAAAAAAGGACTGCCAGTAACTGACAGTCCTAAAAGTTTTGGTAGGAATTTATGTTTTCGTCACCTACGATTTACTTCCAAACGCCTCTATTTGAAAAGGCCTCAATTCGAGCGTCGATTCGTTTTTCAGGAGCAATTTTTTTCAAGTCCGTCAAGTGTTTCTTGATTTCTTTCTTAACGATTTCGAAAGTTCCTTCATGATCACGGTGCGCACCACTCTGAGGTTCTTTGATGACCCCATCAACGATGCCCAACTTTTTCATATCCTTAGAAGTCAATTTCAAGGCTTCTGCAGCTGTTTCTTTATATTCCCATGAACGCCATAAGATAGACGAACAAGATTCTGGAGAGATTACAGAATACCATGTGTTTTCCAACATTAAAACGCGGTCTCCAACACCTATTCCGAGCGCACCGCCAGATGCTCCTTCACCAATGATGATACAAATTACAGGCACTTTGAGACGCATCATTTCATAAATGTTCCGTGCGATTGCTTCTCCTTGTCCGCGTTCTTCCGCTTCCAGGCCTGGAAAAGCTCCTGGAGTGTCAATGAATGTTACGATCGGTTTGTTGAATTTCTCCGCCAATTTCATCAAACGTAGCGCTTTTCGATAACCTTCAGGATTAGGCATACCGAAGTTACGGAACTGACGCATTTTCGTATTAACGCCTTTCTGTTGTCCTATAAACATTACCGTTTCTCCGTCTAAAAGACCGAATCCACCAACCATGGCTTTATCGTCTTTAACATTTCGATCTCCGTGGAGTTCCTGAAATTTACCTCCAGTGATTGCTTCAATGTAAGCTAGTGTATATGGGCGGTCTGGATGACGAGATAGTTGTACGCGTTGCCAAGGTGTCAACTTAGAAAAAACTTCTTTTGTTTCCTTTGTTAGTTTTTTCTCAAGCTCTTTGATCTTGTCAGACATGTCCACTTCCGTGTTCTCACCGATCTCTTTGGTTTGGATGATTTTTTCTTCCAACTCTTTCAACGGTTCCTCAAAATCAAGATATACAGGCATAATTTTGTTTCTAATTTGAGAGGCGAAAGTTAAGAAAATTGTTTCGTTGTCCTACTTTTGCAATATGATATTATTTCCTCCAGCAAAGGTAAATCTGGGTTTGAACGTGTTACACAAACGCGATGATGGCTACCATGAAATCAAGTCGTGCATGGCTGAAATTCCTTTGTGCGATGTATTGGAAATCTTGCCTGCTAACTCCTTCGAGTTTCATCAAACGGGATTAGTTGTAGAAGGAGACTTGGAATCGAATTTGTGTGTTAAGGCGTTTCGCCTGATGGAGGAACGTTATGATATTGGCAACGTTTACATGCATTTACGGAAAATTATTCCAATGGGTGCTGGACTGGGAGGAGGTTCTTCTGATGCGACTTATGTTCTTCTCGGGTTGAATGAACTCTTTGAACTGAGTTTGGATGATAGTACACTGGAATCATTGGCGGCTGAGTTAGGAAGTGATTGCGCTTTTTTCGTTAAAGGAGGTGTTCAAATGTCTGAAGGCAGAGGAGAGTTACTTTCTCCAATGGATTTGGACCTGAAAGGATGCTATATGAAGTTGGTCTATCCTTCTTTGCATATTGGAACTGGGGAAGCGTACAGCAACGTTCACTTCGAACCAGACCTTTCTGGCTATGAGAAACTTTTGAACAAGGATTTTTCTGGGTTGGTAAACTCATTCGAACAACATGCTTTCTCAAAATTTCCAGAGTTGGAAAAGATAAAACAGTCACTTTTGGAGGAAGGTGCATTCTACGCCGCAATGTCAGGAAGTGGCTCCAGTATTTTTGGGTTGTTTGAGGAAAGACCAGATGGCTCTGATCTTGCGAATGTATGGGTGATGGAATTGTAATGTTAAGGGCTGTAATCCCTATGCCCTCGAGGAAAATAGTGGTGATAATTCACTTGATAATCCGTAGTGAAATCACCCTTCGCCTTTGGCATCTCCCCCTTATCTCGACAGGCTCGATAACCGGGAGGAGGATTTTAGCCAATAATTAAGTAACCGAAAAAGCCTATCCATTCTAGGAAATTATAGGTGGTAATAATTCTCATGATAATCCGTAATGAAATCACCCTTCGCCTTCGGCATCTCCCTCATACCTCGATAGGCTCGATAACCGGGAGGAGAAGTTCTTACAACTTTACCCACTTCTTTGTTGCGATTCCAGTGTTAGATCGAATCATTACAACATAGGTACCAATAGGAAGGTGGTTTACGTCCAGTTCAAGCGAACTTGTTTTATTAGCGTCATGGGTCAACAGTACCTGACCTTGCATATTCAATATTTGAACATCTTCTATTGGATTATCCGAACGAATATGTATGATTTGGTTTCCTGGGTTCGGATACAACACCACATCGCTTGTAGTAAATTCAGATAACGAAACGGAACTGTTCGGGTCGGCTTCAAAATGGAATAGTCCTCCTAAATCCTGACCAACGAACATGTTGAGGTTTCCATCATTGTCAATGTCTTCTACCCAGAAAGTCGAATACGCCTCCACGTTGATCCCAAGGTAGTTTGTGGACACCAAATGGAAATCTTCACCAGGGTCCAACTGGCCATGGATGCTATCGTAATACACTAAGGTTCCGTCTGCTGAACCAGCAAAGAGATGAGTGGTGTCACCAACTCGGAAAAAATGCGGTGAAGCCAATGTGTTTGGATTCGAGATGGTTAGGTCTATGTTGCCCAAAAACTCGTTGGCTAATTCGAACGATGGATTCGTTGAGGTTCCAATGTTTCGATAGTACTCGATGTGCCCGTCTTTTGTTCCTAAAATAAGATCAAGTAAGTTATCATTATCCAAATCGAAGAACTGCGGATAGGCAAATCCCTCCGTTTCAATCGGCGTTCCTGTATTGTCATTGAATCCAGCAACCGGAGTATTGAATTGTGCCCCGCTTCCCGTTGAGGTGTTTTCGTAGTACACCATGGTGCCATCTTGCAGCCCCATCAATAAGTCCTCATCTCCGTCCCCGTCAATATCGCCAAAAGTAGGAACAGTTCGCAATCCATAGTTTTGTTGATCTAAATCCAAGTAATTGTAGTCCACATAGGTGTATTCGGGCGCATTGGCTGTACCTGTATTTCGGTAATAAGCGAAAGTACATTCTTTACTTAGAGTTGGAATGTAGCGGAAATAATTTGGAATGATTAGATCCTTCAGTCCGTCTTCATTGACGTCAAAAAGAATGGGAATCGTTCCTGTTCCATGTTCAATCATGTCTTCTTGAAAGAAGTTTGGAGAGCTGTACACGAAATTCGGATTGGCATTGGTTCCCATATTCTTGAAAAAGCGCACACTTGTTTCGTTCTCAGAAATATTTCGGGCATTCGGACAAACCAACAAATCTTTTACTCCGTCGAAGTCCACATCCAGGTAGAATCCAGCGGGGAACAATTCAATGTCCACAGGCGTTGTATTTGAAGGGAAGAAGTTATCCTGAGATACCATGGCAGAATTCGTGTTTGGCTGCGAGCCACCGTTCATTAAAAGCGTCATTGTTGAGTAACTAACATCTCCTAAAATTAGATCCAGGACACCAGAGTTGTCTATATCAATAGCAAGCAGTGTTGAACCTGCGTGTTTTTTTTCGACATTCGAACCCGAACCTTGCGCATTTGTCCGCAATGGATTTGGGATTCCACCACCAACACACGGCACATCCTGGTCGTTTAAGGAAATTACGTTCGTATTAAAATCTTCTCGAAACAAGCCCCAACATTGGTTTTTTAACTCAAAAACTAATGAATCGGGGATGCCGTATAGCTCCATGCTTTGGTTTTGGTGGTACTCCACCGTTTCACCTCCCTGATTGAACGTTAAGACATCGATGTCTCCGTCACCGTCAACATCAATGATAGCGGGAATATCAGCGGAACTTACGTACAATTGACTTTGTCCGTTTACGTATTCTGAATACAATAAGTCAGTGACTAATTCCCACTGCAGTCCATTAGTTGCATTTCCTACGTTGCGGTAGATTTTTAATCCTCCAATGCCATAAGTCCAAAGATCTTTGCGACCGTCATTATCATAATCTACCAATGCAGCTCTGTAGCGCATTCCCGAGGGGAACAAGTTTGCAGCATTATACACTAATTCATAGTAGGGCTGTCCGTTATTTTCCTGAGAATAGACGCGAATATTGTCGTTACTTCTGTCGAATACGAATAAATCCAGGTCGCCGTCAAAATCGTAATCAAAATCAGAAATTTGCGGATAATTTAAGCCACCGCCCCATGCATTAGAAATCGGTTGACCATTCCTTACTACAGGCACGGAGTTGTCGAATTCAAATCCAAACTGCGCGCTTGCTGAGTAACTGAGGACCATCGTAAATACGATAATAAACAGGTGTGAAATCTTGTTTAGCATTCTAATAATTAGTTGCAAATGAATGTACTGATACTGTTAAGACGCGGCAACCCTGGCAATGGTTTGGCTGTCTTAACTCACAAAATACGTAATATGCGACAAACACTCCTTATCCTTTTTTCCAGCTTTTCATTATTCTCGTTTTCTCAAGACACAGCATCGGTGCTTTTTATTGGTAACAGCTACACGGCTTACCATAACCTACCTCAAATGGTAGCTGATCTGGCAACATCTTTGGGAGATAATATTGAAAAGGATGCAAATACTCCTGGAGGTGCGACCTTTGAAATGCATTCGAATAACGCCACGAATTACAATAAAATTAATGCTCAATCCTGGGATTACGTTGTTTTTCAAGGGCAAAGTCAAGAACCATCATTTCCAGATGCTCAAGTGAATTCTCAAACGCTTCCGTATGTTTTGGAGTTAGCGGATAGTGTTTACGCCAATAACTTTTGTACGGAAGTGATGTATTATATGACATGGGGACGCGAAAATGGTGATCCGCAGTGGCAGCCAATTTCTACTTATGATGGCATGCAGGCGCGGTTGAGAAGTGCTTATTTGCGTTTTGCAGATTCGGTTCAAGGTTCCGTTGCTCCAGTGGGAGTAGTTTGGAAGCACGTTCGGGACAATTATCCAGGCATTGATTTATATACAGCGGATGAATCACATCCGAGCATTCACGGTTCGTATCTCGCAGCATGTACGTTTTATACATCGATTTTCAGAAAGTCATGCACGGGAGCCACTTACAATGCAGGAATCGACCCGGTAGTAGCTGCTCAGATTCAAGCTGCAGCGGACTTTGTGGTATTGGATAGTTTGAATCAATGGAATTTGCACGACCAAAGTGTTCATACACAAGCACAGTTTGAGTTTACTGTAGGTTTGAACGGAGCGGTCACTTTTGAGAATTTGAGCACGAAAGCACAATCATATTCGTGGGATTTTGGAGATGGTCAAACGAGTACAGATGAAAACCCTAGCGTTAACTATGGCGCTAACGGAACATATACGGTTACTTTGACTGCAACAAGTGAATGTAATGTTGACATTATCAGTTATCAGGTGGATGTACAAACAGCAAGTTTGTTAGAAGAAGGAGTTAATACTACTGTCTTGAAGTCCCTCGGAAACGGTAGTTACGCTGTCATTACCGATTCGAAGATTGAGTTGGTTCGCGTTTTAGACACTGCTGGAAAACAAATACATGTTTTGGCTAACAACACGATAGACCTCTCTCAAGAAGCTTCAGGATTGTATTTCGTGCAAATAGTCACCGATCGTGGCGAAGAAATACTAAAGTTGATTCGGTAATGCTTATCGCACTTCGAATAAATCTTTGTCAGACTTTCGAACCTTTTTGTTGAATTGCGCTGGATCTTCGCTGTCACGAAATCCGACCGGGCAGGCCAAAGTGGCTGTAAGATTGAGTTCCTCTAATCCTAAAATTTCATTATACGCTTTTGGACTGAACCCCTCCATAGGTAATGCGTCAATCCGCACGGATGCGCAGGTATGAAGAAGTTGCCCAAGTGCAATGTACGTTTGCTTAGAAGTCCAATTCACTAATTCTTCAATGGTTTTGTTTTTCAGTGAATTGGCAATTCCATTGTGAAATGCTTCCAATTTTTTTGGATCCGTTCCACGCGTCAAAGAAATGAGTTGCATGTATTTTGCCACATCCGCTTCGATGACATTGGTGTACGCACAGAAAACAAAAAGGTGGGAAGCGTCAACAATGGGTTTTTGTCCAAAAGAAGCCTCCATCAATCGTTCTCGTATTATGGGGTCTTCAATAATTAGCACTTTATACGCTTGAAGTCCGTATGAGCTCGCTGAAAGTCTTATGGACTCTTTTAAAGTAGATAATTGTTCTTCGGAGAGTTTTTTACTTGGATCAAACTTTTTGGTAGCATACCGCCAGTTGAGATCATCAATAATGTGCTGCACTGTAAAAGGTTTCTGCAAAGGTACGAATTGCATTAGTAATGGGCCAAAGGATGACGACCTAGAAGGAAGAAATGTGGTAAAATGCGTAGTCGATTGAAATCGTTAACAGCTCCATTGATGATAATTGCGGAATTGGATCTCTTTATCTAATGTTTGACCAATACGGGCATTAATCCTTCTGATTCAGGAGTGTTTTTTCGTTGACCATAAGAATCGAGTCCAGATTTATGGCTCCAATACTGTCCAGCTCTGAGGGTTCTAGAGTAGGAGGGAAGAATCCATCCGCTATTTTTTCTAAAGCGAGTTCTGCCGCCAATTCGGCCTGTTCTTTGGTTTGAAAGTAATGGAGGCCACTCACGGCAGGGACGTTTTTTTGGTTGATTTTCATGCGAGCGCCCTCGTATAATTGATATCCCCAACCAGCATCTTCTATTTCTATTGCTTTATACGACCATTCGCTGGATGCCTCTGACATCGTTTTTCCACTTTTACTTTCGACAGGTAGCTGAGAATTCTCTTCTGAACAATTGAAAAGAAGAAGTAGAGAAAAGAACAGAATCAATGTTTTCATTAAATGAATTGAATTTTTTCTACATGAATTTCACCGGTATGCTTTCTTGTGAAGTAAGCCAGATAGGTCCCCGAAGGCAGGTTTCCACGATCGACTCGGTAACCTGTTGCTGTTTTTACGATGTTCGATGAGGTAACGGTGGTCTTGCCGTCCAGAGAAACAATATGAAGATCAAAGTCGTCGTAGTCTGATTCAACTGTAATGCCGTCCACTGCCGGATTCGGATAAACGGAAACGTTCATATCTGGGATTTCGTCCACATTGAGGATACGCAGATATGCATACATATCATCTTCGAATGAACCATTGAATCCGGTCCCCACGAAGGCAAAATTATTTAGAATGAAACAGGTAGCATTTGATCTGCCTGGCCCAGGGTAATCGGCTCTTTGTACCCATGCGTCGGCATAGTAATTATATTCCCATAAATCTCTTCGATATTGGAAATTTAAGTCTTCACCCATGCAAATAAATCCTGAAGGAAATTGTCCCCAACCAACAGCTCCCTTTCTAGGTGTTCCTGGGAAATCAGTTTTTTGTGTCCAGGTATCCGTAGTTGGCTCGTACTGCCAGAAATCAGACAGCATTACACCGTCATCACCAGTTCCAACATATCCCTGATCGCCCATACTGAAGCCAACTGCTTCCTTTCTGGCTGACCCTCCAAAATCATTCAAAGGAGTCCAAATATTTGTAGAAGGATCGTAACGATACATGTCTTTTTGGAGTCCATTAGCATCTATTCCTGTTCCTATGTACGCCATGTCATCTAAAACGAAGCAAACTGCTTGTCTTCTTGGAGTTCCAATGAAGTTCGCTTTTTGAGACCATGTCTCTGTGGATGGATCGTATTCCCACATATCTCCAAAAAACGGGTTTGTTTCGCCCTGACCAAGACATATATATCCTTTATTATTCACTGCAAAAGCACATGCAGAGCCACGTTCCAAACCATCTCCGGAAAGACCTCCAATGGACAGCTCATCGTCCCAGTCGTCCGTCCAAAAATCGTAAGAGTACATTTTTCTACGGAATCCATCATGATCCAGCCCACCCAACACGTAGCCTTCACCATTTAAAACAAATGACGATGCTACAGATCGTGGTTGTCCGTTAACAGAATCTTTGGTTGTCCATGCGCCTTGGGCAATAGTCGTGTAGGAGCCCGCACAAATTAGAATGGTAATGAGTAATCGCATGAATTATAATATTGTAACAGTTGTGTTGGCTACTTTGGTGCCGTTTTGAACGATCAATTGATACGTGCCGGAAGGTAGGTCACGAACGGATAGTGTTTTTGTATTGCTCGCTGATCTCACTTGTTCCCCCAGCATATTGATTAAGGTTACTTTTTCAGGTTGAAATTCGCTTGAAATCTGAATTACATCGCTCGTTGGGTTTGGGTACACGGAAACCTCCATTTCGCTTTCTTCCAATCCCAAAGTCCACATCGGATGGTACTCATGAATGCTTTGTTTTTTTCCAGAAACGCCCTTTCCAGTTCCCACATATGCACGGCTTCCCAGTACGAAAGCAACTGCATTTTTTCGAGGGCTACCACCATAGGGCGCACGCACGGACCAACTATTATCGAATGGGTTGTACTCCCAAAGATCGTCAAGCATACCACCGTTTGTACCCATACAAACAAACCCACGATCGGCAATGGTAAAAGTTACCGCACTCGCTCTGGCACTCGCTGGTAGATCGGCACGCTGGGCCCAGGTGTTGGTGCTACGTTTGTATTCCCACCAATCGCGACGGTATAAATCCTGATCTGTTCCCAGACCCACATAGCCTTTACCATCTACAGCAAGAGCTGAAAGTTGATATCGTACACCGCCAGGGAAGCTAGGTCCTAGGTACCAAAGGTCCTGAGCAGGATCGTACATATACATGTTAGAGGTGTAGTTGTTTGGACCGTGTTTTCCAGCTACGACAAAAGCCTCGTTATCAATTACGAAACACGCACCGAAGTACATTCCTTGACCGTTATTTCCAGGGAAAGGAGCCATAGCTGTCCAGGAGTTAGACGCAGGATCGTAGCGCCAGTTATCGCTGAGTTTGGTCGCTCCGACATCCGTTGCATTCGCAGTATTAATTCCGGTAGTAATGTAACCGTAGTTTCCAATGGCAAATCCTACAGCATTTCGACGTTCAGAGCCCGGTAAATTGGCCATTTGAGTCCAAGAGTCTGTGATGTCGTCATAACGCCACAAATCCTTTCGAACAATTTCTGCGGTATCAACTCCAGTTCCTATATAGCCTACACCGTTAATGGTAAATGCCACGGCGCGTTCTCGCTTAAGTCCTGTAAAGTCATTCTTTTTAACCCAAGAATTGGGCACAGGCGGCGGTGTTGGTGTTGTTTGGCTAAATAGAATGCCATAACACGCAGCAAACAATATGAGTAATGTATGTTTCATCTTATTGGAAGATTAATTTTTTTGTTCCGAGGTAATGCTCCTTCACCTTAATATTTGCGAAGTACTGTCCTGGTGGTAAATTATCTCGTTCGATTAAAAGCGTTCCAGAGTTTGATTCAAGTTGGCGAACTGCTTGACCCGTCATATCAGTTAAGGTGACTTGAAAGTTTTCGTAACCTTCTAACTTAATATTGACATGGTTGATCGCGGGATTTGGATAAACGTTCACCTTCTCGATGCTTAGGTAATCCGTAGAAAGGTATAGTTCAGAATCGAATTCCCAAAAATCAGCGAAGTTTGTTCCGTTCGTTCCGTTTCCGCAGTAGGAGCGATCGCCAATGGAAAATGCGGCGCCAAATCTTCGACTTGTACCAGGGAACTCTTCCAACATGGTCCAGGCATTCATGAATGGGTCGTATTCCCAAACTTCTCTTGTTACATTGGAAAGACCGCCTCCATAGCCGGCAACCACGTATAGTTTTCCTCTTTGTACGAAGTTCATCGAGGCAGCCGTGGCAATACCCGGGAAAGAAGCCCTTGTAGTCCATTGATTTGTGGAGGGTTTATATTCGTAAAAGCCTGTAGAGGTTCTAACGTATCCTTTTTCTGCAGTCGAGAAGGCGCCCATCCAAGTGGATAAGCCAAATGGAAGATTGCCAAGAAAATTCCATGTGTTTGTCGCTGTATCGAACTCGTACAAGTTCCCTGATCGCATGGCATATCCCTTGTTTCCGATGACAAATCCTTCTGTATTTGAAAAGGACTCTGGCGCCGTTGCCACTGTTGTCCACACATTGTTCTTTGGATCGTATCTATGAACATCTGGGTCGTTGAAAGCGCCTCCGGTAACATAGGCATAATCGCCAATTGATAAAATAAGAACACCATAGTTGCCTGCAGAGGTTCCTCCGATATAATCGGCTTTTTGAGTCCATGCATTCGTTGCGGGATCATATTCCCACCAATCTTTCAAAACTATGTTTACTCCTGTTCCGTTGTAGTGTCCCAGCCCCAGATAGCCTTTGTTTCCAATCGAACATCCTGTTCCGCGATGACGTGCACCTCCAGCCATATCGGCACGTTTGATCCAGCCAGCTTCTGCGCTTTCGGCCAAACAAAATACTATTGCTATGAATAGAACAAATTGCTTCATTTGTTGACTATAATTTTTCCGATTTTGATAGGGGAGTCGTTGTAGGAAATAGTGTAGATATATCCTCCGTTGCGCCAATCGTGTGTTTCAATTTTGTTTTCTCCCAATAGCACTTTATCGTTGTAAACCGCTTGGCCGGCGAGGTTGTGGACCGTTATGGATAAATTTTCCTGAGAAACATTCGGGAAATTTTCAATGGATACCATTACGTATTCTGTTGCCGGGTTTGGGAAGGTGTTTATTTCGATTTGATCAATATTGTTTTCGATAACGGACAACGCCAGATCATACCGCCAGAAATCTTTAAAGTTGGTTCCGTTCGTTCCGAGACCGACGTATGCGAAACCGTTCAATGTAGTTGCTGACATATATCTTCTGGCCGTTCCAGGGAACTCTTCCAGCTCAACCCATTGATCCAATGCCGGGTCGTATTGCCAAAAGTCTTTGTAATTATCACCCGAGGAAATAGTAACACCCGTAATAACATATCCTTTCCCATTCAATGCAAAACCTGTGGATTCCATTCGCGGTCTTGGACCGTTTATGGGGTCAATCCCAACATCTGCAATTTGTGTCCAGGTGTCGGTAGCAGGATCGTATTTATAAAAGTCTGTGCTTGACCAGCCTTGGTTGTACCTGTACCCTGTTCCTACGTATCCATTTCCATCAAGAGCAAACCCAATGGCTGACATTCGTGCTCCTCCTGGCACACTTGCAACCTGCGTCCAGGTGTCTGTTGGTGGATGATAACGGTACATGTCTTCTGAGCTACTTCCAGTTCCAATGTAACCGTATTCGCCAATGGCAAATCCAACTGCGCCACGCCGTCCCGAACCAAGAAAATCTGTGAGTTGTTCCCAGGTATTTGTCGTTGGGTTGTATTTAAAGAAATCCTTGACAAGCACACTTCCACTTGGAGAAATTCTTCCTGTTCCAACATAGCCAATGTCATCGATTGCAAAGCCAGCTGCGTGATAACAAATTCCACCAAGATAATCTGCTTTCTGCGTCCAGGCATTAGTAGCTGGGTCATATTCCCACCAGTCGTCAAAAAGAATGTTTGGACCGGCACCGTTGAAGTGTCCTAGCCCAGCATATATTTTGTTGCCCAGCGTTAACATTGTAGTCCGGTGGCGCGCAATGCCTCCGAAATCTGACATTTGCTCCCAGGACGCTCCGAACGAATAACTTCCTGAAAGTAATAGCACAATAAGTAGGAGATTTTTCATTCGAGGATTATTTTTTGTTGCGATACGTTTTGATCGTTTGTCAATTTGACTAAGTACAATCCTCTCGGCAAGTGCGATACGCTTACTTCTTTGTCATTGTTCAAAATCATTTCATAAACGATTCGCCCTTGCGTCGAGAAGAATTGTAGTATACCCGTTTGAGCAGTTTCTAAATAAAGAATATTGTTGGCTGGATTTGGATGAATTCCAATGGTTTCTGTGTGGTTTTCATCTAGGCTTAGTGAGCCTTCTGATATAACGATTGTGTAGTCCCCAGACTCAGTTCCCCAACCTTCCACAACTGCAAATAAGGTATCATAACCGTCGGTGGGAAATTCAATTTCAGAACCTGTTCCACAAGTGCCAGCATCATCATTTCCGTAAATAGCCATCCCATTTTGGTCTTGAATGGATAAGAAGGTATCGAACGATGATCCACACAGGGAGACTTTAATAGCGCTTAAACCATTTGGTACAATTTTATAGAAAACATCCGGTGATGTATATGCAGCGCTTTGGCTACTGTAACAGATGGAAGAATTGTGGCTTTCTGAGTACGGTATGTTCGGCACGTCGCGTGGGTTGTAACGATCGTCTCCTATATATCCTGAGCAGTCAATTCCGCCAGTTAGAGTCACATTAAAATCGGTTACTGATCCCCATGTAAAAGAAGCGCATGGGTCGAGTGGTAAAGACAATTGTTCGGCTTGCATTACACGCATACGGTGCATTCCAGCTACGGAATTTGCCGGAATCGTAATGACGTATCCTGCTGGTGAGGTCATAGGTTGTCCTGACCAGTTTACAACGGATTCTGTTGGTTCAAAGACGTTATTGCCGTTGAAATCTATCCATACCTCTGCCACGCTGGAAAAGTTTCCACCACATGTTCCGAATTGAAGATTTAATACGTATGTTGCCCCTGAGTTTAACGTAACTGTTTCAGTGGTGTGATGCTGTACGCCAATAACACCAGGACATCCTGTAAAATTGATGCTACCAGATGCGCCAACAATAGAAAGGGCTTCTAAATTCGAATCGGCGGTTGATGAAGGACCTCCGGATTCACAATATTGTGCGTGAGCGACGATGCTAAATAGGAGTAGCGTTGCTATTAATGCAATTGGTTTCATAATGTAAGTAGTACTTAACAATTCGTTAATATATAGAAAATATAATATTAACACATAGAAAGGACGATGAAAAAATGCAAGAAGTTGTCTCGCTATTTTAATTAACGATAATTCGTTAATAACTTTCAGTTAACATTGGTCGACCGTCTGCAAACGTCTTGCATATTTGTAATTCACACTTAATATAAAATCACGCCATGACAACAGAAACTACCTTGCAAGAAGAAATTGACGCACTAAAAGCTAAATTGACTGGTGATATGTTCCAGGATATGGAAATTAAAGACCAGATTCATAACCTTGAAATGAAGTTGAAAGGTGTGAAACCAATGGACAGCCATTTTGATTGTGTAGGTTGTGGATCATAATCCCAACTTAAAAGATATTTGAAGGAAGACTTTTTGGTCTTCCTTTTTTTTGGTCGTAACTTTCGAGAAAACCGCTTTAAGTGAAAACTATACTACTCCTTCTCGGCTTATCTATTTCAACTTTTTCTCAGGCACAAGTTTGGGCAAATCCTGGAGCCATTTGGCATTATGATTTTGGTTTATTTTGGGGCGGGCTTTATACGATTGAGTATGTAGGGGATACTACTATTTTAGGTTATGATGCGCAGCGCATGCATGCTCTTCGTCAAACAATTTACCCACAACAAAATGGAACTACCGTTATTGGGGAAACGTATACTCATGATTATTTCACCAGACATTCGGGTGATTCTGTTTTTTGGTATTCGGAAAATCAATTTTTCCTTCTGTACGATTTTGGTGCAGCCCCAGGGGATACTTGGACTATTCAACAGACATCCAACCCTGATTTTATGTGTGACTCCAATGCAATTGTTGAGGTGGTTGATACCGGAAGCGTTCAGATCAACGGGATGAATTTACGATATATCGACATGAGATATGTGCAAGGTGGTCTTGGAATGAGCGGGAGGGCTGTAGAAAGAATCGGAATGGTAGATCCCTATAATCCTGAGATTTCATTTCTCTTTCCAAGGGGGCAGAACTGTGATTCAACCATTGTAGTTGATTTTTGGTTGTATAATCTTAGGTGTTATGAAGATGACAATTTCGCTGTTTACAATCGAACGTCACAAACTTGCGATTATCCTGTCGCCACTGCTTCACTTTCAGAAACCACAGAAATTGAAAAGAAAGCTCTTAAATTCTATGATCTACTCGGTAGAGAAGTTGAGCATCCAAATAATCAACTGGTCATTATTCTTTTTTCCGACGGCACGACTGAAAAAAGGTACGTCGACTAATTCAAAAAAGCGTACATCAGAATATTAGCGCCCATTTGAAGTGCTTGCAAACGTTTGTTCTCAGGATCATTGTGAACTTCCTGGTTTTCCCAACCATCACTCAAATCGGTTTCGTGTGTGTACAAACAAACCAAACGACCATCGACAATAATTCCAAAGGCCTGTGGACGTTCTCCGTCGTGTTCGTGAATTTTAGGGAGTCCGTTAAAATCATACTTCTGATGAAATACGTCGTGGCTAAACGGAAGTTCAACCAACTCATTGTCAGGGAAAACTTTCTTCAATTCTACGCGAATGAATTCGTCCATTCCATAATTGTCATCGATGTGAAGAAATCCGCCACCTTCTAAGTAGGTCCGTAAATTTTCTGCTTCCGCTTGAGAAAAAACAACATTTCCATGTCCCGTCATGTGGACGTACGGGTACAAGAACAGATCAGAGCTTCCGACTTCAACATAAGGGGTTTCCTTGGAAATAGACATCGAAAGACTGTTGTTACAATATTGAATCAAGTTCGGCAATGCTGTAGGGTTTGCGTAATAATCGCCACCACCACTGTATTTTAAAACGGCTAATTGATACGTCTGTGCCTCGCTTTGAAAAGGAGTTAGGCTCAGCAAAAACAACAATACAAATCCGAAAAATTTTCCAGTCATAAAGACTAAAATACGTCTTTTCACGAATTCAGTCAATTGTGAGATCGGTTACGCCGTTAGAATTAACATTGTTTGTCAGAATCAACCATAAGCTTCGCTTGCATACAAGCGTACAAGGCCGCAGTTTCTGTTCTAAGTCGATTCGAACCTAATGTTACTGGTTTATAACCTTGTTCGATCGCCTGTGCCACCTCTGCTTCGGTAAAATCGCCTTCGGGACCAATAAGTACAGGGCAATTCGATGACTGAAATACGTCTGGAAATTCGTTTCGATCTTCCTCGTAACAGTGCGCTAATAGTCCGAATTTGTTCGCCTTTAAAAAGTCTTGAAAGGAGGTCAAATCTTCGATTTCCGGTAAATATCTACGTTGTGATTGCTTCATCGCGGAAATGGCTTTTTTAGTCAAGCGATCTATTTTGATTCTTGCGCGTTCACCATTTTTGCAATCCAACAGGGTGATTTTCGTTACGCCAATTTCAACCGCTTTCTCTACAAACCATTCGATACGCTCCATTTGCTTCGTGGGAGCTACAGCAATGTGAATGTCATATTCGGCAGCTTCTTCAAAATCAACATTGATTACGTTAAGCATGCATCGTTTGGGATGTGCATCAGCAATTTGACAAGTAAATAAATGTCCTTTTCCATTCAGCATCCCGACCGTATCACCTACTTGATAGCGTAAAACACGCACCATGTGTTTCGATTCCTCTTCCGTGAGTTGTATCGAGGTCGCATTCGGTGCAATATTTCCGTCGTAAAAAAGGCGCATCAGTGCATCAGGCGATAAACCATTTCTTTCATCAGTTCACCTTCTGAGAAAGAACTGTTGTTGATTCCTTTCGATTTTAAATCGAATTCATGAAGGATGGAAATGTTTGCCGCTAATTTTTTAGGATTATAGATTTTGGCAGAGGCCATCATTTGATTCGCAACAAACGGAGGAACGCGCAATGCACTGGCAATGGCATCCTTCGATTTATTCTCCATGAAATGAATTTTCATCAAGCGCGAAAAATGATTGAACAAGTTGGAAATGACGACGATGATGGAAGTTGCTTTTGGGTTGTGATCGAAATAGTCGACAATCTTGAGGGCTTTTGGAACGTCTCGAACCGAAATCGCATTTACCAATTCGAATACATTGTAGTCCTTCGAAATTCCGATATTTTCTTCAATATGAATTTCGTTGATGGTCGTTCCAGCCTCAACCAACAAGCTCAACTTCTCAACCTCATTGATAATTTTGCTGAGGTCGTTCCCAAGAAATTCTGCCAATAGCATGGTTGCTTTTGGCGTTATTCCGAAACCTTTTGTCTTTACGTAAGACCCGATCCAGTCTGCAAGCTTGTATTCTGGAACTTTTGCTGATTTGAAAACCAGGCCATTCTTTTGAGCCGCTTTGATTGATTTCTTTCTGGAATCGTAATTCTTGTATTTGTAATTGATAACAAAAACCGTCTGTTCAGAAGGCGATTCAAAATATGGTAGGAGGTCTTCCATGCCGCGGAAATCTTGTGCTTCTTTTAATACAACCACGCGGCGTTCAGCCATCATCGGGTATCCTTTGGCTTCGGCAATTAATGAAGTAGCGTCAGTGTCTTTTCCGTATAAAATACTTTGGTTGAAGTCTTTCTCATGTTCTTCAAGCGCATGCTCCAAAATGGCATCAGTTATAGCATCGATGTAATATGCCTCCTCGCCATGAAGAAAGTAAATAGGCTCAAATTGTTTGGCCTCAATTTGTTTTATGATCGGTAAATGATCCATTAACTGTGTTTCGACCAGATTTGTACCAGTTCTACCAGGGTGTTGGATGCTTTTTCCATATCCTGAACACTCACATATTCATGGCGCGAATGAATAGCCATCTCACCCGTGAAGATATTTGGACACGGCAAGCCCATAAAAGATAAGCGTGATCCATCTGTTCCACCTCGAATGATTGCTGGTTTGGGTTCAATTCCCGCATTTTCCATGGCTTTTAGAGCGTAATCAGTAACAAAAGGAACGTCTTTGATGATTTCTTTCATGTTCCGATATTGTTCTGTTACCTCAAAGGTGTATTGTAATTTCGGGTAGTTCGACAAAGTCTCTTGTAGTAGATTTTCTAGTCGTGCTTCATATTCCGCCAATTTTGCTGTATCGTGATCACGAATGATAAATGAAACCGAAGCTTCCTCCATGCCTCCTGCAATCGTGTGAGGGTGTACAAAGCCTTCTCGATGCTCTGTAGTTTCTGGTGACCAACTGTCTTTTGGAAGCGATGCCACAAATTCCGAAACTACTTTTAAGGCATTAACCATTTTGTTTTTTGCATATCCAGGATGTGCTGCGATTCCCTGAACCGTAACTTTAACTCCGTCGGCAGAGAAACTTTCATCTTCTAAAGAACCCAGGGTGCCGCCATCCAATGTGTAACCAAAATCCGCATTTAATTTTTTCATGTCTAATTTATCCACGCCGCGACCTACTTCTTCGTCTGGGGTGAATAAAATTCGAATGGAAGGATGCGGAATTTCAGGATTTTCCATGATGTATTGAGCGAAGTCCATAATGATCGCAATTCCTGCTTTATCATCGGCACCAAGCAAAGTTAATCCGCTGGCAGTGATTAAATCATCTCCAATTTTTTCGACCAAATAGGGATGTTGAGCGGTGGTGATCACTTGCGATGTATCATCTGGTAAAACAATGGGGGCACCATCATAGTTTTCATGCAAAACGGGTTTTACGTTTGTTCCGCTACAATCAGGAGCCGTGTCCATGTGTGAACAGAAGCAAATCGTCGGCAATTCGGCGTTGTCAGTATTGTTTGGGATCGTCGCAAAAACGTATCCCCATTCGTCCATTTCAGCATCTTCAATTCCCAATTCTTTTAATTCCAACACAAGTTCACGTCCCAAATCTTTTTGTATTTCTGAAGATGGAAAAGTGGTGGAGGTTGGGTCGGCTGTGGTGTCAATCTGAACATATTTCATCAAGCGTTCCGCAACGGTAGATTGGTAATTTTTCATGAAGTTTTGTTTGATCTCAAAAGTAATGATTTCAATACGAATTTTGGACCTTCAGAATATTGTCTATGCAAATAGTATTTTAGCGAGATGAACCCGGTATTAAAGATTTCAGTATTTGTATCCTTCTTTTTGGTCGTGCAAAGATTTGGTTATTGTCAAGAGGTGAAAGCGGTGGATAAATCTGAAAACACTGCAATTCTCTTTGATACTGAAAACCCTCTTAGTTTGGTGGGGATGCTTGAATCCAAAAGCAGTTATTGGTTTTCAAAAGTAGCATCAGGAATTGCGGAAAGTGATTTTCAAAAATTAGGGATTACCAAAGAGAATGCACAGCGGCGAATTGGAAAGCCCAGCACAACCCCCATCATTGATAATGACCCTGATTCGCCCAATTTTGGTGAAAATTTAATTGTTGTCGATCCTGTAACAGGACAGCAGTCGTTTTTGTACGATGCGCCGGATACTATTTATTATTTACTTGAAGGTGTCAACCGCATCCAATTTCAACTTGATTCTAATACAAAAGTCACGCAAATCACCGTAATGATTAAAAAGGATAAGGAAGATGTTCCTGTTCTAACAATGGAAGGTGAGGACTTGCTTTCATTAGATGGATTTTCATTTACCAGAGATTTTTCAAAGAAGGAGAATGATGCTTTGAAGTCTCTTGATTCTAATGCGTACCTGGGTACATTAAATCGCAGTTCCATACTGGAAAGGTTCGGTTTGTATTTCTTTCCCCATTATTTTAAAGAACCCTACGTTGGTTTTGATGTAATGTTGTTTCACGAAGAGTCAGGTGTTTTTTGGGATTACAGATTTAAAGATTGGAGTGAATTACCCGAAGCGGATTTTATTGATTCTACGTTGAGCTGTTTTGACCATACGAAAGCCATGGTAGTCGAAGGCACAATTCCTTTGATAGATGAGGATCCGAACTCGCCAAATTTTGGAAACGTACTCTATGAAATTGATTCCATTACAGGGGAAAAGTCTCTTGTGTACGATCCCCCATGGCAAGTAATTGAATGGATTGAGTTTGATCCTGTTTTTATTGCGAAGGAAACACTGCTGGTTGATGAAGGCGGTGAGCTATTCTCTGAAATCCGACGGATGTTTGCACTTGTTGAGTGCGATGGACGAACTTCAGTGGTATTTTTACATCTAGTTGGTAAGAATTCCACTGGATATAAAAAATACCAATCGATCCTAAAATATTTTGCGGATGCATCCTATTGGCGCGAATGGCAATCGGAGGTGTACAAATGCATTGAGAACGGAACTCCTCATAAATGAAATTGTTTCGCACAAAAAAAAGCCTCCCGAAGGAAGCTTTCATATATCAAATTGAATAATTCTTAGTGAATCTCGTCAGCAGAGAAGTGGAAGTTTCCTTCGATTTCTGCATTCTCATCAGAATCAGATCCGTGAACAGCGTTACGTCCAATAGATTCAGCGTACAATTTACGAACTGTACCTTCTGCAGCTTCCTCTGGGTTTGTTGCGCCAATCAACTTACGAAAATCTTCAACCGCATTGTCTTTCTCCAAAATAGCGGCAACAATTGGTCCTGAAGTCATGTATTCTACCAATTCTCCGTAAAACGGACGCTCAGCATGTACTTCATAAAATTTCTTCGCTTGTTCCTCACTCAATTGTGTGTATTTCATTGCCTTGATCTGGAATCCAGCACCGATAATCATGTCGATGATTTTCCCCATGTGCCCGTTCTCAATTGCGTCAGGCTTTAGCATTGTAAATGTTCTGTTTGTTGCCATTTCTTTCTAAAATTACAGTCTAAATTTGGCGCAAAGATAAGGATTTCTTTAGGTTGATTTTCGGCTTGGGAAGAATTAACAATATGGTAAGACAAATATCAGGAAACAATGAAAATGAAATTTTGTTAGATTTGTCTAACTTAATTATTTGATCGACGCAACAAAATGACTTTCTGGGAGCAATTAGTTCAGTATTTCACGGACATTGATCCGGTTCTGGCAGCATTTTATGCCACAACATTTACGTGGTTGTTAACCGCCGCGGGGGCAAGCCTTGTATTTTTCTTTAAGACTTTGAATCGTGGTGTTTTGGACGCCATGCTCGGATTCACAGGTGGCGTTATGGTGGCCGCCAGTTTTTGGTCCTTGTTGAATCCCGCCATTGAGATGTCAGAGCGAATGTACCCTGCAATGAAGTGGATGCCCGCAGCTGTTGGTTTTTTAATTGGAGCACTTTTCATTTTTGCATTAGATAAGTTAACACCTCACTTGCATATTAATTTTGGAGAAGACGAAAAGGAGGGATTAAAAACGCAATGGCACCGAACGACACTTTTAGTTTTAGCAATCACGTTGCATAACATACCTGAAGGATTGGCAGTAGGCGTTTTATTCGGTGGTGCAAGCGCTGGAATTGAGGGAGCGACAATTGCCGGCGCCATAACGCTTGCTATCGGTATTGGTATCCAAAACTTCCCTGAGGGATTTGCTGTCGCTATGCCTTTGAGGCGTCACGGTGTGAGTAGAAGAAAAAGTTTTTGGTACGGACAGTTATCAGCAATTGTAGAGCCCGTTTTTGGTGTTCTTGGAGCAGTAGCTGTAGTCTACATGGAACCTTTACTGCCGTTTGCACTGGCATTCGCGGCAGGAGCAATGATTTACGTTGTAGTGGAAGAGGTAATTCCTGAAACCCAGCGCGATAAATTTACCGATGTTGCCGTTCTTGGTTTCATTGGCGGATTCTTAGTTATGATGATTCTCGATGTTGCACTCGGTTAGCACTACGTAGAAACCACAATTTTTCTGATTTTAACATTATTTTAAGATTAAACGCATTGCCATTCCGTTTTTCTCTTTTACATTTGTTTCAACAAAGACGGATAAAGTTCTATTTATCGTTTTTGGGGTTTTATAGTTTTAGCATGGTTTAGCAGGAAGAGGAAGAAGTTTCAAATAAACTTGTTCCTCTTTTTGTTTTTGGACTTTTCTCGTACATTAGGGGAGAATTAAAAGCCAAAAATGAGATCGATACTACTTACTCTAGCACTTATCCTTACCGGATTCTACACTTTTTCGCAAACACAAGGAATTTCCTATACAGCGGTTGGTCGTGGTGTAGCTACTTCATTTGTAACTGATTACCACGCGCTTGGAATCAATTCTTCTGCCTTAGGGTGGGGGAATCAATACGGGAAAAGCACCACCATGGGAACAACTGAGTTTAACCTTGGTTTCTATTCCGATTCCTTGAATGCCGACAAATTGAAGTCCTTGTATCAAGCTATTCGTAATGAAATTAGAGACAAAGAAGACGAACCAGCAGACTGGCAAACACAACAACAAAATGCCCGCGACTATTTTGAATCTGGTATCGCAATTGATGCAAGTTACAACTGGTTGGGAATGTCCTACTACAATGAGAAGTTAGGAGGTATAGCTTTTAACATCGGAGAACATTACAATTGGTACTCTAAATTGAACGAAGAAACGAGCTCAATTATTTTTGAAGGTAAGTTGTCTGATTATTTCGATCAATTGACCATTGTTATTGGCGGTGATACCTCCGTAATTCAAAACGATCCGAATTTGAGCGAAGACACCTTGGCCGCGGTTATTGAAGGAACTATTTCTGTTCCGTTGAGTTTAAGTGAGATTACAAGAGGATCTAAAATTAAGTTTACATGGAACCGTCACTATAATATTGGATACGGACGGAAATTATTCGGATCCGACTCCACCTTTGCCATTTACGGTGGTATTGGGGGGCGATTCATTCAATCCATGGCAATGATGGACCTGGAGTCTGATGAGAACGGAATTCGAGCCTATTCTTCCGTTTCGTCCAGCTATGACATCGATTACGGAGCTGCTGCCACCTTCAATCCATCCAACTTTACATCTACAGGAGCAATCCCTAAACCCGTAGGTACAGGTTACGGCGTTGATGTTTCAGCGAGTGCCAGAATTGGTGGTTTCCTTACGTTGAGTGCTGCAGTAAATAATGTAGGATCGGTCACATATACCCGAAATGTATACAGTGTGAATGATACATTGGTAGGCTCCTTGAGTCTGGCTGGGTTGGATGATGCCAACATAACAAACTCGGTGGAGCAACTCTTGCGTGATGGAGGAATTCTTTCTTTGGAAGGTGAAGAAAAATACAAGGTTAATAACGCTGCAAACTTCAGGTTGGGTGGAGATATCGACTTGTGGAAGAAATTACGCTTAGGAATTGATATTGTGGCTCCATTCGACCGCGACAACCCAGGAAGTTTAGCGAACGCAGTGTATGCGGTAGGAGGAGAAGTACGACCAGTGAAATGGTTGTCTTTGTCTGCTGGATATTTCGGTGGTGGCATCTACGCTCACAATATCCCTGTTGGGATCAATTTTATTTTGGGTGGAGGAACGTACGAATTCGGGATTTCATCACGTGACGCTCTGACATTCTTTATGAGCGATTCGAACAGTATTTCTACAGCGTTTGGATTTGCACGCGTGAGATTTTAGAGTTGTTTCAAAATACTTCGAAACTCTGACAGGATCATTCCAGTAGCTCCCCACACTATTTTGTCTTCTATGGCAAAGTAAGGGACATTCTTCTGGCGCAATCCGTTCTTGAACTCCATGTCGGTAAAACGAATAGTATCGTCATCTAAGAGTTGTGATACGTTAAATGGAATGATCTCATCCACCTCACGTGGGTCGGGAATTAATTCTGGTAATGAGTCCACCGCGAATATATGAGGCGTGACAATAAACTTGCTCACCGGAATGTAAACATCTGTTAGTTTTCCTACCAGTGATAATTCTTCCATCGGAATGGCAATTTCTTCCATACACTCACGTCGGGCCGTAAACTCAATATTGGGATCTTCTGGATCGCGTTTTCCGCCAGGAAAGGCAATTTGCTGACTATGAATACCTTTGTAAAAGGGACGCTGAATCAATAAGCTCATTAACTCATTGCTGTCTTCGTACAGCACAATGGCTACCGCAGATTGTCTAAAATCGTGCGCGTTCGCTTTCACTTGACTGGAAAGGGGGCGGTTTACAGGCATTAAATCGCGATGCGCCAGCTCGCCTGGTAAATGATGCGTCGCAATTTCTGTGATGGCAGAAATCCTCTCTGAAAAGGTCATTATTGAGAAATGGAAGAAATGATGTCAATGAAATCATCGTAGAGGTATCCCATGTTTTCCTCCTTACCGATAAGTTGGACCACGTAAATTTCGTTATCGATATCCAATGAAGCCATAAAATAGGTGTTCGCTGGATTTCCTTCATAACTTTCACCAGAAATAGTTTGCATTACGCCCGGAAAACCTACGGTTTCTGGTACAGCTTTTTTGATACTGATTGTGGCTTCTTCCAATGAAGCATTTCTCTTGATAGCGTAATTATCATGTACAGCATCTAGTAATGATATTTCATCATCACCATCAAAGCGATAGCGAATTCCTTCAGCTTCACTTTCAGAAAAACGTTCAATACTAAAGTACAAATTCAGTTCGTCGATAGCTCGCACTTCGTAATCATCAGCCAGCACAAACTCGGTGTAGTAAGAACGCAGAAAAAGTGTTGACAAACGAAAACGCACTCCACTAAAATAGAACCGTCGAACATCTGGGAAATCCATGCCGTTTTCCTGAATGCGCTCTAGATCTGTTTTGTATAATGCTGGTTCAATTTCTTCATCACGAGGACATCCCGTTAGAATGAAAGAGGCTAAAACCAGGGAAAATATGATCTTGTATTTCACAGAACGAATATACAATTAAATTCGCTGCGAAGTCGGATAGGCATGTACGCATGTGGCACTGCTTTTCTTTTATCCCTTGCTTAAAATCCGTAACTTTCGATTATGAAAAAAAGTATTGTACTCGTATTTGTTTCGCTTTTATACTCCACGTTTCAAGCCTATGCTCAAGATAATTCCGGAGAGAACAGTATCAATTGGATGACTTTTGAAGAAGCGTTGGAAGCTTCTGAATCTGAGCCGAAGATGTGGTTTATAGATATGTACACGGATTGGTGTGGATGGTGCAAGCGAATGGACGCTACCACTTTTCAAGATGAGCACATAGTGAATGCCATCAATGAGAATTATTACGCCGTAAAATTTGATGCTGAGCAAAAAGAAGATATTGTGGTAGGCGACAGCACGTACAGCTTTGTCGCTCAAGGAAGACGTGGTTATCACGAGCTAGCCGCTCAAATGATGAATGGAAAATTAAGTTACCCAACCTATGTTTTCTTAAACGAACAAAAACAGGTAATCACATCAGTGCCCGGCTACAAAACCAATAAAGATATGTTGCCAATTTTAGAATTTATATCCCAGTGGACACCATCGAGTACGACAGATTACCAGGCCTTTCTTCTAAACTATGAATCGCCTTACGAAACAGAAGTCGAAGAATCGGAAAACTAAAAGGGCTGAAATCAGATCAATAAAAGAGTTGGCTATGTTGCTCGGTTAGAGGTTTGGGCCCAATAGTACCGCACTTTTTTTCTCAAGTGTTTCGAGCGGACACATACTATTGAGAGTTGTTTTTAATTTTGAACATGACTAGTAACGTTAGAAAAGGAATAGGAATAACGCTACAAGTTCTGGCGGTTTTGATCATTTTTATTGATTATCTATTCATTGATGAATTCAATATCGAGGGTAAATACTTGTTGCTGGTGATACCCGTACTTGGATTTGACTTTTTCAGAAAGCTGACTACATCGAATTGGTTTTTAACCATCTTTACTAACATAAGCGTTCTTGCAATATGCCTTTACCAACTCGTATTTTTATTGTTTTTAAGTTGGGGATATTGTTTTCGAGGTGCTAGTTTTCCATGCATTTGGGTGTTGGCTACGTTTATAAACATAAGTTTGATCGATTTATCTGCTGTAGAATTATATCAAAGCATTAAATATAGATTTGGCTGAAGTTTTTGACAGAAGATTACAATACGGCATTCGGTGAAATAGCCACCTTCTCTGGCGAAAGGGTTTAACCATTCATTATTCCATATTACTTATTCAATATTTCTTATTCCTTATTCTATATGCCATATTCATTATTCCGAATTACTTACCTTTGCACTTTCTTATTTAAAATAACATAGCATGCAACTGTGGAACAAATTAAGTAAGGAGGAGCTCCAAGAAAAATTGCGTACCAGTGGAAAGAAGTACGTGACAATCTCCTTCTATCAATATGCGAAAATTGAAGACCCTCAAGCTTTTCGCGATGAACTTTTCAAACAATGGATGGCGCTGGATATCGTCGGAAGAACCTACGTGGCTTCTGAAGGGATAAATGCACAAATTGGTGTACCTATTGATAGTTTAGAGCAATTCCGTGATGAACTGTATCAAATTGATTTTCTCAACGGTATCCGACTAAATATTGCCGTGGATGAGTCTGAAGCTGATTTTCCTTTCTTGAAGTTGAAAATCAAAGTCCGCCCCAAAATTTTAGCCGATGGATTGGAGGATGAATCTTTCGATGTTCGAAAAAAAGGGAAGCATCTTTCTGCAGTTGAATTCAATGAACTCACTGACCAGGAAGACACTATTTTAATTGATTTCCGAAATCATTACGAATCGGAGGTTGGGCACTTCGATGGTGCTATAACACCAGATGTGGATACTTTCCGTGAATCTTTGCCATTTATCGAGCAAGAATATCTGAAGGGGAATGAAGACAAGAATATAGTGATGTATTGTACGGGCGGAATCCGTTGTGAGAAGGCTTCAGCATGGTTCAAACACCGTGGATTTGAAAAAGTACATCAGTTGGAAGGTGGAATTATCAATTATGCAAACCAATGCAAAGAGCAAGGGTTGAAGAATAAATTCATTGGTAAAAACTTTGTATTCGATGAACGCCGCGGAGAGCGAATTTCCGAGGATATCATTGCCAAATGTCAT
Organism: Fluviicola sp.; assembly: GCA_047947105.1. Lineage (GTDB taxonomy): Bacteria > Bacteroidota > Bacteroidia > Flavobacteriales_D > Crocinitomicaceae > UBA4466. The sequence goes on from CP170456.1 coordinate 3,798,059, forward strand.
CAGTGCGGAGAACCTGCTGATACGCATACCAATTGTGCAAATGATGCCTGTCACATCCTGTTTATTCAGTGTGATTCTTGTCGCGAAAAATACGAAAACTGCTGTTCGTCCGAATGTCAGGATATCACGCATTTACCTGAAGAAAAGCAAAGAGAACTGAGAAAAGGTGTCTACAATAGTAATCAAGTATTCAAAAAAGGTCGATCCGAAAAATTACCCTTTCAAACAAAGAGCGAAAAACCGTTATCTTTGGTCGAAATGAATAAAAACACCACTTCGTGATAAACGCCATACGCTGGGATGTAGACCCAAAACTCATCGATGGATGGGACACACCGAATCTGTACGGATTACTTTTTGTTTCAGGACTAATTATCGGTTATTTCGTCATTCGAAGAATGTTCCGTAAAGAAGGAGTCCCAGACGAAAAACTGGATACCCTGGTACTTTATGTTGTTTTGGCGACGATCATCGGAGCGCGTTTGGGACATGTGATTTTTTACGGTCCCTGGTGGGATGGAGTTGATGAAATTGGTAGACCAGTAGAAGGTTATTTTTCACATCCCTACAACATAATCAAAATTTGGGAAGGTGGACTGGCAAGTCATGGTGGCATTATAGCCATTCTCATTGCTCTTTGGATTTACAGCAAACGTGTTTCCAAGAAATCCTACTTATGGATTATGGACCGTATATCGGCACCCGTAGCCATTGCATGCGTATTCATCCGCTTAGGAAACTTAGTAAACAGTGAGATTGTGGGGAAACAAACCAGTCTTCCATGGGGATTTAAGTTCAAACGACATGATGATTCACTGATTAACATGGACGTTTTTCAAAAAGATATAGGTTGGGACAATGTCATGGTCCGGCACCCCTCACAATTGTACGAAGCACTGGCCTATTTTACGGTATTTGTATTTCTGTTATACCTCTATGCAAAACGTGATGCATTGAAAAAACCAGGTACTTTGTTCGGTTGGGGATTGACCTTATTATTCACTGCACGATTTTTGGTAGAGTTCACCAAAGAGCCTCAAGTCACAGAACGTGGGGAATGGTTCTTGAATACAGGTCAGCTACTAAGTATTCCATTCATGATTTTTGGCGTTTATCTTCTTTGGAGAATTCGAAAAAAGCAAACCAAGACTCCAGATTCGACGATAGAGGAGCAAAAAGAGGTCTGATTTCCTGTTTTCATGCGTTTCAGTTGCTTATTTTGTTATTTTTAGTTCGTAACTAAATACACGAAAAAGATGACCTGGTTTACAGCGCTTGATTTCTTCGAACAAACATATTGGGTAATTGCAGTACTCGGCTCCATTCTTTTGGTTGTTTTACTGATCTTAACGTTTCTCGGGGGTGAAGTTGATGGCGATGTAGATGTGGATGGCGACGGTGATGTAGATGGTGGAGCGGGGTTCCAATTCTTTACGTTCAAAAACTTAGTCGGATTCTTAACCATTTTTGGTTGGACAGGAATCGGATGTATCCGTTCTGATTTCAGCATGATGGCCACGATCGGGATTTCCGTAATTTGCGGATTGGTGATGATGACATTGATGGCGACTTTGTTTTACCTGCTGTCTGGCATGGTAGAGGAAGGGACGATGCGCATGAGCAACGCTGTTGGACGTACTGGAGAAGTCTATCTTCCCATCAAAGCGAGCAACGGAGGCTTTGGAAAAGTTCAAATCAACATTCAAGGGTCTTTGCACGAAATTCAGGCATTTACAAACGACGATAAAGACTTACCACAAGGAACTATTGTTCGTGTGGAAAAAGTGGTGGACGACACCATATTATTAGTAACAAGTAACTTAACATAACCAAATCACTTTAAAATGGGAGAAGAAGGTGGAATTTCATTTTTTCTGGTCGGCATAGTAGCAGCCGTCCTATTTGTTATCATTATCCTCGTAGGGGTATTTCGCAGATACAAGCGATGTCCTTCAGATCAAATCCTCGTTGTCTACGGTCGCGTAGGGAAGGGAGCTGATGGCAACAGAACCGCCAAGTGTATTCACGGTGGTGCTGCGTTTATTTGGCCCGTTTTTCAGGACTACGACTTTTTGGATCTGAAGCCGATTTCGATTGAGGTAAAATTGACCAACGCGCTTTCCAAGCAAAACATCCGAGTTGATGTTCCATCCAGTTTTACCGTAGGTATTACCACCGAGCCTGGAGGAATGTCAAATGCTGCCGAGCGTCTTCTGGGGTTGTCGAAACAACAAATCCACGATTTAGCGAAAGACATCATCTTTGGTCAATTGCGTCTTGTTGTAGCTACGATGGATATTGAAGAAATTAACTCCAATCGTGATAAATTCCTTGCCAACGTTTCCTCTAATGTTGAGGCCGAAATGAAAAAGATTGGTCTGAAATTGATCAATGTGAACGTAACGGATATCAAGGACGAATCTGGATATATTGAAGCACTTGGTAAAGAGGCAGCTGCGAAAGCTATCAACGATGCACGCCAAAGTGTAGCAGAAAAGAATCGCGATGGTTCGATTGGTGAGGCCAATGCTAGTCAAGACGAACGTACACAAGTCGCTGCGCTTCATGCCCAGGCGAAAATTGGTGAGGCAAACGCTTCTCGTGATGAGCGAATCAAAACGGCAGATGCCAATGCTTCGGCTCAAGCGGGTGAGGCGGAAGCTGACAAAATGAAACGTATTAAAATCGCCGATGCCAACGCAATCGCGGTAGAAGGGGAGAACGAGTCTCGAATTACTATTGCGAATTCAGAAGCGAAGAGACGTGAAGCAGAAGCAGAAGCCAACAGAGTAGCCATCGCTGCTGAAAAAGTGAAACAGGCGAAAGCTTTGGAGGAATCATATACGGCCGAAAAAGAAGCGGAGCAAATACGTGCGAAAAGAGATGAGGCAACACAACAAGCCAACATCATTGTCCCTGCTGAAATTGCTAAGAAACGCGCTGAAATTGATGCGGAAGCGGAAGCAGAAATGTTACGTAGACGAGCAAAAGGGGAAGCGGACGCTATTTTCGCGAAAATGGATGCAGAAGCACGTGGTATTTACGAGGTCTTAAGTAAGCAGGCCGATGGTTTCCGCCAATTGGTATCAGCGGCTGGAAACTCTGAAGACGCTGTGAAGATTATGATTGCCGATAAATTGCCAGATCTAGTGAAATTGCAAGCCGAAGCTATCAAGAACATCAAAATCGATAAGGTAACTGTTTGGGACTCTGGAAAAGGTACCTCTGGAAAATCATCCACGGCTGATTTCATTTCAGGATTATACGGCTCGGTTCCGCCATTGCAAGAAATGTTTAACATGGCCGGATTGAATCTTCCTGAGTATCTGAAGGGCAAAGACTTCACAGGAGAAGGAACAGTCTTAAGAAATACTACTGATAAAGTAGAGGACGCTGAGGAGATTGACGATGATTCAACTCAAGCATCGGAAGGCGAAGGAGATAACAAAGAGTAAAATTATTTTCCTTAAGTCCAGATTTTCGGAACTTTTCTGATTAAAGGCTGTTTCGTGAAGCGGACTCGGACTTTTCAAAGGTAAACGATGAGATATTTATTGGTAGCGATTGTCGCTGGATTTTTATTTGGATTGAATAGCTGCGGTTATGTTGAACGCGATTTTCTGGGAAAATGGCAAGTGTATGACCTGGAATTGCAGTCAGAGTTGCGCGGAAATATTGTCGACGACGAAATGCGCGAATACTACGAAAATGTATACTACGAATTCCTTCCAGAAGGGAAGTTGATTTACCATGAATTCGGAAGAGAGGGTGATGGAGAATGGAGTCTTGAAGATGAAAAGCTGGAAATGAAGTACAAAATGAGTTCTCCTTGGCGCACCAAAAGAGAGAATCTAAAATGCAAAATCCTGTCTTGCACTGCCGGAAAAATGGCGCTTGAGATGAAGTTTCAGGAAAATGAATCTTGGATCCTTTACCTCAAAGAAGTAAACGATTAGTCCTCTCGACGAAGGATCTCCTGAGAAAAGTTTGTTAGAATTCTAATTACTCTTCCTCCAGAGGAATTAACTGAAACGACTCAGCAACAAAAACACCGTGCTTGATTTGTCCGGTTACTTGAGCCTCACGCTTGCGATCACACATGCCTCCTTCAGCATCGGGGTTTCCATGATCGTGAATGCTTGTTCCTTCAACATAGTACGTTTTGTCCTCTATTTCAATCGCTAGCTCACATACGTCACCTGTCATGTTAAAATTACACATCCCACACGAGACGGTATAAATACCTGCAATTGGTTCTTGTGATTTGTTCAATGATCCACAAGAGGATAGAATAACTAAGGCTGATAATACTAAAAGTTGCTTCATACTATTTGTTTTTTATCGACTCCCACGTCGTATACATTTGTTCTTGTTCCGGTCGGTTGGGTTCAGGCTCTCGCAATGGTTCACATTCTTTCAGTGAATCATAACATTCTGAAGGTAATGTTTGGTACAATTCCGTTCCTTTTGTCTTCCATGCAATCATATCATCACTTACCTCCTTGATGCGTTTGGCAGGATTTCCAACAATCAAACTTCGCTTTTCGAAATTAGTCTTCGCAGGCACAAAAGACAATGCTCCCACTATACACTCATCTTCCAAAACGACATCGTCCATAATGACACTGTTCATACCTATGAGGCAATTTCTACCGATGGTGCCTCCATGAACAATCGCACCATGACCAATATGCGCTCCTTCTTTCAAAAGGACGGTAGTTCCGGGGAACATATGAACAGTACAGTTCTCTTGAACGTTGCACCCATCCTCTATAATTATTTGCCCCCAATCTCCACGAATAGCGGCACCTGGACCGATGTAAACATTCTCTCCAATAATTACATTTCCGGTAACGCTCGCTTTTGGATGCACAAAACTGCTTTCCTTTATTACGGGGATAAAACCATTGAATGAATAAACCGACATACGAGAATTTTGTAATGTAAAAGTAACAAAGTCGAGGTGAACACGTCTAAGAAATGAAGCGTATTATGGAATTATTCTTTGTGTATAATGCCCGAAAGGGAGTTGGGAATATGATTATGGATGGACTGCATAAAGTAGTGAGTCCTACAACCTATGCTTGTGATTTGTGCGCCTTTACTTATTCTGCAGTAGCGAAAAAAAAGAAATGGAAAGCCTTTCTTGAGGCGAAGGAAATTCCCATTCATTTTTACTACAAAAACACAATTCCGAAAGAATTTGACCAAAATTGGGAATATCCTGTTGTGCTTCGCTATGAAAACTCATCTGTAACTCGTATTTTAGACAGGCAGGATTTCGCTGCGATAAACGATTTGGACGAATTTATCGTTCTACTAAAAGAGAAAGTTCCAGAATTGTCGAAAAAATGAGTTATTGCGACTACGTGCAGCAGCCCAATGTGAAGAAAGTGCACAAAGATTATCACGATAATTGGTACGGTTTTCCGCTTCATGGCGATAACGAATTATTTTGTCGTCTGGTAATGGAAATCAATCAGGCAGGTCTTTCGTGGGAGACCATTCTGAATAAGGAGCAGAATTTTCGTAATGCGTACGCTAACTTTGACGTACAAAAAGTAGCGAACTTTAACGAGGCAGATCGTGAGCGGTTGCTGAGTGATGCAGGCATTATACGTAACAAGTTAAAAGTAAATGCAGCAATTCACAATGCACAACAAATTGTAGCATTGCAAAAGGAATATGGTAGTTTTGAGGCGTGGTTGGATCACAATCATCCGCGATCAAAGGAAGAATGGACAAAGTTATTTAAAAAGACTTTTAAGTTTGTAGGAGGAGAAATTGTGAACGAATTTTTGATGAGCACTGGATATTTAAACGGTGCCCATGAAAAAAGTTGCCCAGTTTTTGATACAATCTTAAAGGAACAACCTAAATGGAGTGTAGTATGAAAAAGTTCTTAGTATTAATGGCGATTGCTCTAGGCGGCACATCGTTTGCGCAAGTAGGAGTGAATGGAGGAGGAAACATGTTGGTGGGATTTGGTTCTCAACGCGTATGGGGAGGCTTGCATATGGGATTGGAAATTCCAAGAGATGATGCTGTTTCCATCTATGGTCGATTGTCGCATTATTTTTCACGTAGTGGACAAGATTCCATTTACGCGAGTGCTGTAGCACGTGATATCTCCACAACACCGTACGTAATAAACGTTGCCGGAGTCCCACGAATGAATTACACAACGTTAGAAGGAGGAACGCGTTATTACTTGGGTGATGGTTATGATTTTGGATGGGCAGCATACGGTGGTTCTAACTTGATGTTGATCTTTAATGGTGTTCGAAACCGTTACGAAAATTATGATGAATCTCTGTATGAGTTGCAGGATTCCGGTGCTCAGCGTGGTACTATTTTTAGCTTAGCGTTTGGTCTCGGTGGTGGTTTAAAATACTCCATGGAAAACGTTGGAACCGTCTATTTCGATTTAGCTCTGGCCTACGTCCTTTTGGGGCAACCGAGTAATGAGTTAGCGACAAATGTGGCAAACAATTCGGGATTGTGGAGTCCATTGCTATTTACCTTCAATATGGGGTATCGCCGCGATATTTCCTGGTAAACCAGCTTCTATTTCCGGCATTCTGAAAATCATTCAGGAAGGCATCAAAATTTGTATAACGCAATTGCATAGCCTCTTTTAAGAATGTCTCAACTTCTTTTTGCGTCATGGTGTTTGGTGGCGAATTGAAAGAGTGCTTCGCACACATTTTAAGCAAGACCTTGTTGATGTGTTTGGGGACTTCATCGCTCTCTGGTAGTGGATGTGTGAGTTGAAGGTTGGTGAAAATACTAGGATTGGCATGAGCCAATGGTAATTTGCCAGTATAAAGACGCCAGAGGGTTATTCCGAGAGCAAAATAATCAGTCCTGTGATCCACCAAATTAAGATGATTTAAAAGCAATTCAGGTGCGGCGTACCCCAATGGAAACAAAATTTTCCTGGATGCATGCAGCGGCTGCTGAATCGCAAGCCCAAAGTCAATTAGGTGAATATTCTCGTTTGCATCGATTAGAATATTTCCTGGTTTAATATCACAATGATAAATGTTTCGGTCGTGAATATGTTTTAGGAGTTTTCCCAGTTTGTGGAGGAAATGGCAAAGGAAAACATGACGATCGCGCCTTTTTACTGAATTGAAGCGCTCAGATAGCGGTATTGCATCTACATATTTTCGGATGAGAATGACCTCGGCATCACTTTCGTAGAAATCTAAAATTTTTGGAAGTCCTGTGACATCGAAATCAAATGCTGCTTCTCCCTGTAGTCTTTCTACTGCGATCTTCGAGGCCTCAGATTTTGCCACTACCTTCATTACTCCTAAGTCACCTGAGGATTTGACAGCAACTAAGAATAAAGAACCAAATTTCCGCCCTTGATGTTTTCCTAAAGGTTCAATGATCTTGTATTTGTCGGATGGCTCCATAAAGCTGGGAAGTTGTGCTAAGGTAAATCTATTCAGCAATCTTGTTTGATGTTTTGTTGAGCGAAATGGGGTATTTGTTGATCAAATGAGTATTTATATTGAGCAGAATTAATTCGTTTGATGATTTCAATGATTGGTCTAAGAAATCGTTCATTTCGTAGAAAATATACGTATAATCCACATTTTTTTGCCAAATTCATAGTAGAATAATTGCTAGAAAGTATGGAAATCCTTTACAGAGATGCAACGCCAAAAACCCCTGAGATCAAATTTGATCCGAAGAGTGGCGTGATGCAAATTAAAGGAAGATGCATACCGGATGATCCAGATCAATTTTGGCTTCCTGTTCTGAACTGGTTTGAGTCGTATATGATGAAACCCGTTGAGATCACGACCTTTCGAATCAATCTGGAGTATTTCAATATTGCCTCTTCCAAGCGCATTTTGTTCCTTTTGTACAAATTGAACGAACTAGCGGAAGCAAAGAAAGAAGTGAGTGTCGAATGGCACCACCGCGAGAATGACGAAGATATGTTTGAAGTAGGTCAAGACTACGCTTACATGGTTCGCGTTCCATTCAAGTTTATCGAATATGCGGAAGCAGACATGGCAGTTGCTATCTGATCCTTTCACAATATTTATGAAAAGCACGTGACTGAGTTACGTGCTTTTTTCGTTTCTCCCCGTACTAAATTGTTATTTTTGCGCCATGCGATTAGTGAAGGAAATACCTCATTCCCGCTTTAAAATTCAAATTCACAGCTATAACTCAAAGTTTATTGTGAAGATTGAATTGGGACAATACGAACAGACGTATAAAATCAATGAGTCTGATGTAAACGGATTAGAAGAGGTTGAGAAGATGGTAACCACTGAATTGCTTCGTAGGTCTTTGTTGCGTTTTATTGAAATGCGTGAAGATTGGGAAGATGGATTCAGCAAAAAGAATTTAAAATGAATAAATGGATTTTAGGATTTGCCGTATTAGGATTGTTGGCTTCTTGTGGAAGTGATGAAGATTCCGAATCAAAGGAAAAAGATCAAGCTAAGGAGTCGAAAGAAAAGTCAATCAGAATCGCGTATTACGAGCTGGAGAAAATGTATACCGAACTTGAATTTTCCATAAACGCTGGTAAAGAGTTGGAAAAAGAGATGATGGCTGCGAATGAGGAGTATGCTAAATACAGCAAGCAATACGAATCGAACTTGAAGATCATGCAAAACCCGAATGCTACACTGGAGGAGCAGATGAAAGCGGATAGTAGATATCAACAAGCGCAACGAAAATTGATGGAAATTCAACAAGCATCGGGCTACCAGATGAAACAAATGGAACTGGAGCAGCAGCTCGGAGCGTATTTGTTCAAGTATTCGAAAGAGTATGCAAAGGAAATAGGTGTAGATTTTATGTTTATGAATGCTCCGGGTGGTGTCATTGCATATGGGAATGAGGCTTACAACGTAACTGATGAGTTTATAAAATACTTAAACCAGAAAATTGGTTCAGAGATGCAACAGCCAACGGATCCTAATGCACAAGGTCAACCCATACAGGGGCAACCTACGTCGGGACAAGAGCCAGCATCAGTGCCAGCACAATAAATTCATGTCGCGATGCTAATAGCACAGCAAAAGAAGGAACAAAACATTGCTGAGTACATTGTTTACATGTACCAGATTGAAGATATTATTCGGGCGTTTGAATTAGATCTTGACGCTATCATGAACAATTTTGTAGTCCCTCAATTGCCGGACCGCTCTTTTGAGAACCAGTACCGTTCCTGGTATGAAGGACTCATCAAGCAAATGAAAGCTCAAAAAATCGAGGAAAAGGGACACTTGGCAGAGTTGAACGAAATCATTGTTGAACTGTCTTACTTGCACACGACTTTACTCAACATGACCAAGGACGAGAAGTACATAGGTATTTTTGACCGTGCACTACCGTTGATGGAGGATTTTAAATCTCGCTCTAACCTCAAAGACAAAAATCATATAGAGATTGCTTTTCACGCCATGTATATGAAGTTGTTGATGAAACTTCAAAAGAAGGAGATTAGTGATGAAACGGAGGAAGCCTTCGATTCCATGCGGATACTTTTAGCGTATCTCGGTCGTGCGTATCACAAGATGAAATCGGGCGATTTAGATTTTCTTCAGAATTAATTATTGGGTGGTCGCTGAGGCTCTTGAAGTGCCACCTCTCTAAAAAACTTTACCAGGATTTAATATTCCTTTCGGATCGAAGATAGATTTTATACCGCGCATTAGGTCTAGTGAGGTTTGGCTGAAGGCAATGTCCATATATTGTTTTTGAACCAAACCAATACCATGTTCGCCTGACAAAGTACCGCTAAGCGCCACGACTTCCTTGAATAGTTCTCTTATGGCTTTTGAAAGTTCGTTGTTCCATTGCTCATCGGACATTTCCCCTTTGATGATATTTATGTGCAAATTTCCATCGCCTGCATGTCCGTAGCAAACCGAGGTAAATCCGTACGTTTTTCCGATTCGTTTTACGTGCTCCAATAATTTCGGAAGTTCGTATCTCGGCACAACAGTGTCTTCTTCTTTATAAATTGAGTTGGCTTTGACAGCCTCACCCACCGATCGTCGCAATCGCCATAGGGTATCTTTCTGAGCTTGGGATTCTGCGAAAAGCATTTCATCCGTTTCAAAATCATCCAGAACTTCGGTGATTTGCGCCATTTCTGACATTAATTGCTCAGGGTCAAATCCGTCTACTTCGATTAAAAGGTGTGCTGCGTGATTGTCAGCAACGGGTAGGCTATTGTCGTCCAAAAAGCGCTGTGTCCAAACCAAAGCATCCCGTTCCATGAATTCTAGTCCACTAGGAGTTAAGCCTGCTTTGAAAATAGCCGCCACGGCTTTACATGCTTCGGTAGCACTAAAAAATGGGACGAGCATTAATAAGTCGTGTGTAGGATGTGGAATCAACTTCAAGACTATTTTGGTGATTACGCCCAAAGTCCCTTCGGATCCAACCATTAATTGTGTCAGAGAATAACCTGTTGCATTTTTCAATACGTTCGCTCCTGTCCAAATGATTTCTCCGTTCGGTAAAACCACCTCCAAATTGAGCACGTATTCATTGGTGACTCCGTATTTGACAGCCTTCGGACCTCCAGAATTCTCAGAAACATTTCCTCCTATGAAACAACTGCCTTTACTCGCGGGATCAGGTGGGTAGAAGAGTCCCTTTTCCTTAACAGCTTCTTGTAAAACTTGTGTAATCACTCCAGGTTCTGTAACCACTTGATGGTTGTCTTCATCTATCTTGATAATTTTGTCAAACTTTTCCATGGACAGAGCAACACCCCCATGCAGTGGAATAGCACCACCGCTTAAACCTGTTCGCGCTCCTGACGGGGTGACACAGATTTCATGATCATTGCAATACTTCAATATTTCCGAAACTTCATGCGGTGAATTGGGTTTCAAAACAACTTGCGGCAAAATTTGTAAGTCTTCCGTTTCATCGTGACTGTATTTTTTTAAGTCCTCGGAAGAAACAGAACATCTTTCATGAAATAGTTCTTGAAAAAATTGAATATCCTGATTTGAGATGATTTTAAACGAAGTCATGATTCAAATTTAATCGAAATGGAGCACAATTTTTTTAAATGAGGAGTGTTTATCAAAAGTGTGAGATTTCATTTCTCAAAATAACTTCGTTGCTCCACGATTGGCCATATTTTCTGTTAAGCGAAATCAAAAAAGGGCACTCTTCCGAATGCCCCTTACACTTTAATTTTTCAGAATATTAATTCTTCTTAATCTCGAATTCTGTTCTACGGTTTTGCTGTCTTCCTGCCGAGGTATTATTCGTTGCAATCGGTTGACGCGAACCATACCCCTGAGAGGTCAATCGACTCGCAGCAATTCCTTTACCTTTCAAGTAGGTTACAACGGCATCTGCACGCGATTGAGAAAGTGTTTCATTCAAGGATGCAGAACCAGTGTTGTCCGTATGTCCTGAAATTTCAATTTCCAAAGAAGGAACATCTTTTAGCAATTTCACCAAACGATCCAGCTCTGCATTGGATTCTGGACGCAAGGTGGACTTACCCGTGTCGAAGAAAATGTTTCTTAGGGCAATTTTGCTACCTACGGCAATATTTTTTAGCTCAATAACTTTATTAACCAAATTGTCAGCACTTCCAGATGGAATGTCAAAGTTTTCCGAATGGAATAAGTAACCTTCTGCCTTTACAGCGATTCCGTAGTTTTTACCAGAGGCTAAAGTAATTAAGAACTTACCTGTGGCACTGTTGGTTGTAAAGGTTTCAATTATTTTACCGTCGCTGTTGTCAATTATTTCAATATCCGCTTGTACCGGTTTTTTGGTAAGTGCATCAATTGTCTTCCCTTTAAAAACGGTGAACGACTTCTGTTTTACTTCAACTGTTGCTTCTAGTGCATTGTCCTTTATTGGGTTCACAATGGATGCTAATAGGTAATCTTCTGTTTCCATTGCTGGGTTCTTTTGAGGTCCCCAATAGGTTACTTTATAAATGTCGTAGCCACCCATACCACCAGCGCGGTTGGAGCAGATGTAAGCAAATTTACCATTGGCCGACGCAGAAAAATAGAAATCATCGTATGGAGTATTGATTGGGTATCCTAAATTTTTTGGCTCTCCCCAAGAACCGTTCGCACGTTCCGAAACAAAGATGTCGTAACCTCCGAATCCATCGCCACCTTGAGATGCGATATACATGCGATCTCCATCTATGGTAAGGTAGATTGGCCCTTCATTGAAAGTGCTATTTACGGAGCTGATACGCGATGCAGATTTGTAATCTTGCGAGATTTTACTCTGCATACTACTTTTCATGACTTCAAATCCTCGCGTTCCGTTTTCTGTTGCACGATTGAAATAAATACTCCATCCATCATGAGAGTATGATGCAAATACTTCATTGTTGTTGGAAGTTGAAATTTGACGCGGGAGTTTCACAGGAGACTCCCAATTTAAGCCGCTCAGCGTACTTTCATAAATATCGGTCTGACCGCCATCTACACGGTGCAAAAGCATACGTGTACCATCGTAACTGAGGTTATTAGCCACTTCATCAACTTCGGTGTTTACACCACCTTTCAATGGTTGTACGTTCGTCCATTTACCATTTACCTTTTCGGATGAATAGAGGTCATCATCGTATTCGCCTACTTCGTCCTTCGCATGACCATTAGGACGGTTAGAAGTGTAAATAATTTCGCTACCATCAGTAGATACAGCAGGTGCATAATCATTATACTCGGTATTGAGTTCTGAAACATTGTCCACCCATACTCGTTCAGGAGTTGCCTTCGCTGCTTTGGCGAGTTTACACTCTTTAATACGTTTTATAATGAACGTTCCAAAGTCATCGGCTTTTTTGTACGATTCTTTAAATTTTTCATAAGCATCAATTGCCTCGCTGAACTTCTCATCCAATTGAAGTGCATACCCGTAGTAATAATCTAAAAAAGGATCGCACTCAGGGTTCAACTTATGCGCTTTGTAGATGTAGCTTATGCATTTGTAACTATTTTCAGAATTTGCGTGACAAACACCAATTTTAAAATTGAGCAGAGAGTTGTCGGGATTGAAAGCCTGTGCAATCTCGTATTGTTCCAATGCCAATTTGAAGTTAATTCCAGGGCTTTTGATGGCAAACACTGCATCGCTTCCGAGGGTAAAATATTCGTCTCCTTTATCAATGGCGTCTTTAGCTTTTTTAAAACCTTCCTTATCATCTTTGAAATTAGATGATTTGAATTCTACGTCTTGTGCCGATACGCTGAAGCATAACAAAGTCGCTACGGCTGTTATAAGTGTATAGATTTTCATGTCTTTCTTATTTTTAATTGCCGCAGTTACCTGCATAGTATGTCTGTCCTGTTTCTGATCCCAGTTCTTTTGCTTTGCTCCAATCCTGACAGGCTCCATCTAAATCGCGCATCATTTCTCTTGCATTACCACGATTCACATATGCTGCTGCATTTTCAGGATCCAATTGAATGGCCTTTTCGGCAGCATCCAAAGCCTTTTGGTATTCTTCCTGTTGGAAGTAAATTCCACTTAAATTGGCAGCAGCTGGAGAGTAATCTGATTTTACTTCTAAAGCTTTTTGAAAATCTTTGATTGCCTCCGTCATTCGCTTTTGTTTCATCTGAAGCACTCCGCGATTGTTGTAGGCCAAATGAAATTTACTATCAATAGAAATGGCGCGATTGAAGGATGCCAGAGCACCACTAAAATCATCCATCTTCATTTTAGTGGTTCCGATGTTGTTGAGAACAAAAGCAAGGTTTGGATTCTTTTTGGCAGCTGTTTCATAGTCAGACAGTGCTTTAGCATAATCGCCTTTCATTCGGTACGAAGAACCACGATCGTTGTATGCATTCGGATTGCTGTCGTCCAACTCTATAGCTTTAGAGAATTTTGCAATAGCACCATCATAATCTTGTTGTAAAAACCGAAGGGTCGCAAAATTATAATGGGCCTTCGGGTTGGAATCGTCTAAATCTATCGACTTTTGATAATCATTCTCAGCCTTTAAATAATCGTTCAGTCCTTGGTAGGCACGTCCACGTTGAAAAAAGGCTTTCGAATAATCTGATTTTTTGTCAATCAGTTGCGTTAGTGTCTTAACAGCATCCGCAAAGCTTCCCAACTCGTTTTCGGCTACTCCTTTGTTGTAGTAGGCTGCAGTGAAATTAGGATCAAACTTGATACTTTCCTTGAACTCCGCTATGGCTGCTTTGTAATTTTTGCTTTGGAATTCTTCAATACCCTTGTTGTAGGCTGTTTGGCTATTCGCGATCGCTTCATTTTCAAGATTAAGTGCAGTAATGGAATCGCGATACGCTTGTTCCTCAGGTGTGAGATCCTCTTGGGCCAGTGTTCCAAAGCTCAAAAGAAGACCCAGCATGCTGAGTGCGATAGTTGGTTTCGTCACGTTTTACAGTTTTTGATTCGGGTATCCAATTTACAAACTTTGTGCCGAAGAAAGGGGAAGAAGTTATTAACAACGTGAGTATTTCGTTAACTTTAACGCTCAAATTATAACTATGTCAAAGGAAGTTTTTATTGTAGACGGTGTTCGTACACCCATAGGTAATTTTGGTGGCACACTTGCCCCTGTTAGAACAGATGATTTGGGTGCGCTGGTGATAAAAGAACTCATGGAGCGAAATGCATCTCTTGATCCAATGTTGGTAGAAGATGTAATTTTTGGCTGTGCAAACCAAGCGGGAGAGGATAACCGAAACGTAGCACGAATGAGTGGATTGCTGGCAGGACTTCCTTGGCAAGTTGGTGGAGAGACGGTGAACAGACTTTGTGCTTCCGGAATGGCTGCTACAATTAATGCGGCTAGAGCGATTAAAGATGGTGCTGGAGATATTTATATTTCCGGTGGAGTTGAGCACATGACACGAGGACCATGGGTGATTTCAAAAGTTTCAAAGCCCTATGGACGCGATGCGCAAATGCATGACTCTTCGTTCGGATGGCGCTTTATAAACCCTAAAATGGAGGAGTTATACGGAACGGATGGAATGGGGATGACCGCCGAAAATTTAGTGGATCTATATGGCATTGAGCGCGAAGCACAAGATCAGTTTTCCTATTGGTCACAAATGAAGGCAGCGAAAGCGATAGAGTCTGGACGGCTGTCAGAAGAAATTGTATCTGTGTCAATTCCGCAACGAAAGAAAGATCCTATCATATTTGATACCGACGAATTTTGTCGACCTGGAACTACCTTGGATATTTTGGGCGGCTTGCGTCCGGCATTTAAGAAAGACGGTTCGGTGACTGCAGGAAATGCTTCCGGGCTGAACGATGGTGCCGCCGCACTTCTTGTGGCATCTGAAGAAGCTGTAAATAAGAATGGTATGAAACCTTTAGCACGCATTGTTGGTGCAGCTGTTGCTGGTGTTGAGCCGCGTATCATGGGGATCGGTCCAGTTTATGCTTCTCAAAAAGTGTTGGAACGCACTGGTTTGACCTTGGATCAAATGGATATTCTGGAGTTGAATGAAGCCTTCGCGGCGCAGGTTTTGGCCTGTACGCGTAAATTAGGGTTAGAGGACAATGATGAAAGAATCAATCCGAATGGAGGAGCAATAGCACTTGGACACCCGCTGGGAATGACAGGAGCCCGAATTCTTCATACGGCAGCAATAGAATTACAAAAATCCAACAAAAAATACGCTCTCGTTAGCATGTGTATTGGTGTTGGTCAGGGATATGCAACAATTTTAGAGAAAGCATAGCCAACCTGCCTGAACTATAAAACGTTACTACAACATGAGATATTTGCTATTATGCGCGCTACTCGCTATGGCTGTCGCTTCGTGTAAAAAGGAAGCAACAGTTTGGGAAAGCGACTGGAACGCTCCTTTGGTGAGTGATACACTTTCATTATCCAATTTGGTTAATGATTCAACCTTGAGTGTATCGAATGGTTATTATGCGATAAACCTAACGCGCAGCCTTTTCGATGTTTCTATCAGTGATTTGGTGGAAATTCCGGACACTACCATTCAGAAGAACTACCCATCTTCAGTCAATCTTGAGTTAAATCCAGGATTTACTTATGCGGGGTCACAAGAAACGTATGACCTTGAATTGGGAGATGTTCAACTAAAAACGATTACATTGGATCAAGGGTTTATTGATGTGAAACTTGAGAACCCTATTGAAACCATCGCATATTTTATCATTAAGTTGGATAATGTTACCGATGATAACGGTGTGTTTGTTCGAACAATTCCAGCACCAGCGGCCGCTAATGGACAACCAGGAGTTGCTGAAGCAACTTTAGATTTGTCTGGGTACACAATGGACCTCTCTGGTGAGTTTGGTGGCGGGTACAACAAGCTAATCGCTGATTTCTCCGTAGTAACAGATCCGAATGGTAGTTCAGCCTGGATTTATAATGGAGACGTGACAAAGGTAGAAGCAACGTTCCGCGACGTAAAAATCTTCTATGCTCAGGGGTATTTCGGAAATCGTATTATTTCAGATACTATCACTGTCGATTTGTCGCAGTTGGACATTTACCAAAGTGGTTTACTTGATATATCCAACCTCGATTTGAATTTTGAAGTGGAGAACGGTGTGAAAGCAGGAGCTGTTGCAAATATCCATATGGTTAGAAACACGAATAAATTGGGGAATGTTGTTAACCTTCTTGGTCCCAATATCGGAAACGATATTACAGTGAATCCCGCTACGGGCAATTGGGGATCGCTTTCTCCTTCAATCACGAATATCATGTTCAATGCATCCAATAGCAATATTGAAGAGTACGTTGAAAACCTTGGGGTAAAACATGAGATAGGATACACCTTCGAATTAAACCCTTGGGGAAATGTGTCAGGTGGCTGGGATCAAGTCTTTCCGCAAAGCCGCGTGCGCGTGAATGTGGATGCTCAAATGCCGCTTTCCATTGGTATGGATGCTCTAACATTACAAGATACGTTTGATCTAACCTTGAATCAAGATCCCGAAAAAACACGTGTCGTATCAGGAGATTTGATTCTAAAAGCCAAAAACGGCTTCCCTTTTAGTGCAGATGTTACTTTGTATCTCGTTGGTGCAAATGGAGCGTTGTTGCATACCGTTCAGGCCTCGGATGTCATTGAGTCCTCACAATATGGTGTTCTCGATGCGAATACCAATGTTCTGGTGCAGCCATCGGAAGTTGTTTTCTCACTTTCTGATGAGGCAATTGCGATTATCAATGATGTAGAGAAAGTGGTGGTGCGAGCAGAGATGAACTCACCGAACCCGCTTACGGGTGTGAATCAACAGATTTTAATTCCTGAAAATGCGTTCATCGAGGTGAAGCTACGCTCTGAATTCAAAACTGAAAACCGATTCTAATGAAAATAGCAGCAGTGTTACTTCTCGGGGCGCTCAGTTTTGGTGCAAATGCGCAAATGTACATGGATCAATCGGATACTACGTCAATTCAAAATGAGGTAGGTGTGAAGTCCATTGGTGATTACGGAGCAACAGCGGTTCAGAATGGTGTCACAAATAGAATGTTTCTTGGTGGTTTTATCGATTCTACCTTAAAAGAGAATTCACTTTCGAGACATACGGCAGTAAATCGAATCGGTGTGAATGCTGGTGGAGAGATTTATTACCGAAACGCCAACCAGAAATTGTTTAAAAACAAAAATTGGGGTTACGAAATATCAGCTGGTGTGAATTACTTCGGTGGAGCCTTATATGGTCGTGATGCCTTCGATTTGGTGTTCTTTGGGAATCAGAATTATATTGGTGATACCATGAATCTATCGGGGCTTGACGCTAGTTTCACCGCGATGCAAAAAATTGGATTTGGCTTTTTCGACAATAAGAGTAAATCCAGTGTTCGATTGAATTTGTATAACATTAGTTCTCGAATCGATGCCGATTTTAGAGACTTCGAAATTATGCAATCTGAGGATGGACAAGAATTGACCTTACGCATGGATGGGGATGTTACGGTAGGGCAATCGGCGCAATTTAATCAAGGATTTGGAGTGGGCGTAGATTTCGATTTCCGCATTCCAATTTCCTGGGTGAAAGGTGACGATGCGTACTTACAATTCAAGTCGCAAAACCTTGGCTTTGCATACATGTATGAACCTCAGAGTAGGTATAGTTTCGATACAACCATCGTGTTCGACGGCTTCCGATTTGAGCAATTAGTGGCCGAGAGTGGATATTTTAGTGATAGTATTAGTATTCTAGATACTCTGGGTATTCGTTCGCAAGACGTGAACTCGGTGTTCTTGCTACCAGGGTTCATCCAAGTATCCAAAATGGTTGATAACAACAGTGATAAGCAATTACAGTCCTTTTTTGGTCTACGCGTATACCCAACTCTTATTTTCAGTCCGCTCGGTTTTGCCGGAGCCGATTATCGATTCAATGATCACATTCATGCAGGTGCTAGTGTCACTTTTGGTGGTTTTGCCGGATTACGATTTGGTGCGTATGGTCAATTCAACTGGGATAAGTTTGGCTTAGGTGTTGGTTCGGACAACTTTTCTGGATTCATGCGATCAGGTGGAAATGGAACTTCAATGTATCTCAACGCAGTATGCAGATTTTAGTCAAAATAGCATTTATACTATTACCTGTTCTGGCCTCCGCTCAGATCAGTTTCTTCCGTCATTATTCGGACAATTCCTACGACTTCGGACAAGGAATTGTACAATTAGAGGATAGCAGTTACGTTATCACTGGTTCATCCGGAAGTTTTACAGGCAACGGTCAGGCGTTTTTAATGCAAGTTGATAGCCTCGGGAACAAATTGTGGTCAAATCATTATGGCGGCCTTGAAAACGAGTGGGGCAGACGTGTGCTGTACAAAGATAATTTTGGTTACTTCTTGTGCGGCCATTCGAATTCCTTCGGTAGTGGAGACTACGATTTCTACTTGGTTAAAGTTGACGATTCAGGGTTGGAAGAGTGGCATGAAACGTATGGTGATGGAAACTGGGAACGCCTCATGGATGCTGCGCTCACAAGAGATACTGGAACCATTTTGGTGGGAGAAAAACAAAATGGTACGAACGGAACAGATATGTTTCTGGTGCGCACGGATAAGTTTGGAGACACGTTGTGGACCAAAACTCTGGAAAATCCTGGTGACGATATAGCTATGACCGTTGATGTGTATCAGGACTCGATTTTGTTTGTTGGAGGTTCCTGGTTTTATGCGGATTCCGCTCAGGCAAAGGGAGTGATTTATCAAATCCATGATAACGGAGACATGCTGGACACCCTGCTATTTAAATCCTATCCTGGAGAATACGAGCTGAACGATTTACATGTCATTGGAGATACAGTTCAGGCCTTAGGTAGTCATCGAAATGACGCTTCAGATCAATGGGACTATACCTTTTATCGTTCGGATCTAACTGTTAATGGCTTTAGCAACATATCTTGTTTCAATTCTGATGTTAATGGCGACTGGCACGGCGATGTATTCACTTCCTACAACGATAACTCCAGACGTTACATGGGGATGAGCTTTGAAAACAATGGAAACGCTTTCGTAAGTGGAAGAGATGTGATGGTGCAGCGCGGAAACACTTTTATGTTTTTCCAAGATGCCGTGGGATTTATCGAGCATGAAGAACCCGATGTAAACGGAGAATTAATTCGCACCAGCGATGGTGGAGCTATCCTTGTGGGGTACAGCCAAAACCCAGAGATTGGAGCCGGTGGTGGGACTATCTTTCTGATGAAAATTGGCCCGAACGAAAACTATCCACTAACCGACGTGGGAGGCTATTCTAATGTGGTAAATATTACCGAGCAAGAGCATAGTATCGACGTTGCGGTGTATCCAAATCCCACCAATGATTGGCTGCACATAGAATTGCCTGTGAATGATAACGGAAACTACCAGTTGTCAAGCATATCAGGTCAGGTGGTTGTTCACGGAGCTATTAACGGGAAACAAAGCATTCAAACAAATCAGCTGCCTGCAGGAGTATATTTACTCCAGGTTGTAACTCCAGGCGGTAAAGCAATACATCGCATTGTTATTCAATAAGCCTATGAAGAAAACGCTACTACTACTTTTCATGGTTTCCTTAGTTTCGACGACTTTCGGACAAATTAGTTTCTACCGCCTTTTTGGTGGAGAAGACTTCGATTATGCCTATGATGTGGTAGAATTGCCAGATTCTGGTTATTTGATCGCAGGAACATCCGGTAGCTTTAATGTTGGGCATGCGGATGCCTTTTTAATCCGAACTGATAAATATGCGAACCGAATATGGTCTGTTCCTTACGGAAGTCCTGAAAACGATGGAGCATTCGATTTGGAGCACAAGGAGGGATTTGGTACCTACATTTTAGGAAGAACAACGGCACCAGAAGGAGACTTCGATACCTGGATCGCATTTGTCGATGATCAAGGGAGCGTTATATGGGAACGAAGTTATCCTGGCCCAGATTGGGAAGAAGCAGTAGCATCCGCTATGACATTGGATTCCGGGCTGTTCGTAGCTGTAAATCGCTACGGTACTGGAACACAAGGAACCGATTATTCGTTAATGCGATTGAATATCGCTGGGGATACAATTTGGACACAGGAAGTAAATGCCATTGGTGACAACGAAGTGACGAATATTGAGCCGTATCATGATTCCCTTTTTCTTGTCTCATCGAATCACTGGGATACGCTGAATCAACAGGCTTATGGCAGAATTGAGGTAATTCATGAAAACGGTTCGTTGATGTGGAGTGATACCGTGGGAATTGCAACAGGTTCTTCTTATTTCAATGACTTTTTCGAAGTAAATGATACATTGTACGGCGTTGGCTCTTATAAGTTGGACGATACTTCTACGTTCAACAGGGTACGCCATGTGCGCTACTTGCCATTAGCTGAAAATGGCGAGATTCTTACAGAGATGAGCATTAGTGCAGGAAACATGATTGATGATGTCGTTTGTCCGATTCCAAACTCTGGTTTGAAGTACAGTTCATTCCGCTTCCAGGACCCTATGGGGACTTCTTCCAATTACGATTTTTACATTGGTTTAAACTCCTTCGCGTTGACTCCTATTGGTGGTACTGCAAACACGGTTACGGATGGAGAAGACCGACTGTTTAATGCAGAACCCACTTTAGATGGAGGAGCAATTTTTGTAGGTTATCAGTCGTTGCCGAATGGAGGAACTGCGATGTGTATGTTGAAAATTGGCCCGGGCTTTGATTATCCCATCGTTCCTGAAACGCCATTTATTCAGCAATTGGTGGGACAGGAAGATTTGGGAGTGCTTGCTAATATATTGGTATATCCAAATCCCGCTTCCAGCGAAATTATCATTGATAATGGCAATCAAACACTGGATCGCTGTGAGTTGGTAAATCTGGAAGGAAAAGTTTTAAGTACAGGAAAAATTTCAGGACCTCAAACAACATTCGTCGTGGAAGGAATTCAGTCAGGAATGTATTTTTTACAGTTCTTCAACAAAGATGCTTTCTTGGGGGCAAAACAAATCTTGATACAGTAGTCTACCACTCAAAAGCCGTTTCGCTAAACCATTTTCCCTGAGAGCGAAGCGTTTGTTCGATCACATCTCTTACGCATCCTCTTCCACCATTTATCGGCGATTGATAGTGTGAAATCGCTTTGATTTCAACTGCTGCGTCTTGCGGACACGTAGCGACTAAAACCTGCTCCATGACTTGATAGTCTGGAATGTCATCTCCCATGTACAAAACTTCATTGTCCTGAAAGCCGTAGTCTTTTTTTAAGCGCTCGTACACCTTCATTTTATTCTTCGATTGCAAGCACACTTCTGTTGCACCAAGATTTTCCAAACGTACCTTCACAGCGTCCGAGTTTCCACCAGTGACAATAAGGATTCGATAGCCTAACTTCGACGCATATTGCACGGCATAACCATCTCTGGAACTCAAAGTTCGAACCACTTCGTCATTCAATAACATTACGCTTCCGTCGGTAAAAACACCGTCTACATCAAAGACAAAAGTGGTGATGTTTGGCAAGTTTTCTTTATAACTCTTCATTAGAATATGTTTCTTTAATACTGTCGGTCAATAATTCATAGAGTGCTTTCGCCGAGCCCGACTGTGCATTCAAGTGTTTTTCGATGGTTTTTTCATCTCCACGCCTTGCAGGACCCGTTTGTGCATCAAACGCCGATTGCGAATCCAGTTTGCCCAATGTTTCTCTCAATAGCGGAAGCAATAGGTTGTAGTCCAAATCTTGTTCTTGCGTGATTTTTTGTGCGTGATACACAATGTGATTGGTGAAATTATTGATCCACACAGCGGCCATGTGTATTTTTCGTCGTTGTTCCGAATTTACGATGTGCGTTAAAGGACTAAAAGCTTTTGCAAATTGTTCAATTTCTTCCTCAAACAGCTTGTTTTCTGATTCAATTAAAAAGGGAACCGAGCGCATATCAACGAAACTCGTTTTCGACATGGTTTGCAATGGGTAAAGAACACCCATTTTAGCACGCTCAGGCAACTCCTCCAATCCAACGGAACCGGAGGTGTAGACTATTGGAATTTCTGCATCAATCTGAGAGAACACCTTTTCTATTGCGTCGTCGGAAACGCAAATTATAGTGAATTGATTGGGTAATTCTTCCAGAGAACACGTAGTAGCGTCGATTTCACTGGCTAAAGCCTTCGCATGGTCTTTATTTCTGGATGAGACATGAGAAACCTTTACGCTGGTGCGTACCAGTGCTTTTCCAAGTTGTGTGGCTACGTTACCTGAACCGATGATTGAAACCTGCCGAGTCATGATGCAAAGATATGGGAATTGAAGGTTTCCCGCAGCGAAAAGCTTAATTTCGCATCGATTGTCTTTCTGAAGAACCTTGAAACATATGAATTCGGGATTCGTAATTTAGTCTGCACAAACAAAGTACGTGTTATATCGGTTGCTGAAAATAATTGTTGGAGTGGGAATCCGCTTGTTTTACCGACAGATTCGGGTGATCGGTCGCGAACATCTGGAAACCAAAGGGCCAAAGATTTTATTGGCGAACCACCCGAATACTTTGATGGATGCATGGATGCTAGGACATATTTGCAATCAGCGCATTTACTATATGGCCAAAGGAACTTTTTTCAATACACGGCTGAAGCGTTGGGTGCTGGGTGGGTTGGGATTGATTCCTATCAATAGGAAAACGGATGGACGAGTAGATGGTGTTTCCAATACAGATTCGTTTGAGGCATGTTATCGATTGCTAGAAGAAGGGAAAACTCTGGTGATTTTCCCAGAGGGCAATAGCTATCAAGAGAGATTGCTTCGGAAATTAAAATCAGGAGCGGCTCGAATAGCACTTCAAACTGAATTGAGAAACGACCAGAAACTAGGACTACAAATAATTCCGATAGGATTAAATTATACGGAACCCGAAAAGTTCAGAAGTTCTGTTTTGGCAAATATTGGGGCTCCCATAAATCCTTGTCCTTATGTGGAATTGTTCAAGCAGGACACACTAAAAGCTGCCCGAAGACTTACCGAAGAAATTAGGGTTTCGATGACACGGTTGCTCGTAAATTCTGAGCGAAAGGAAGAGGAGGCATTGGTTGAGGGGATTGTCGACATTTTGTCCTCAGAATATGTAAAAGTGCCTGAGAAAGGGGTAGAACGCGATGTGAAGGAGATGCGCGAAGTATTTGAACAAATTAATGCCATTCGTGTCTCGCAACCCTGGAAAATCAAGGAAATTGAATTGTTAGTAGAAAGTTTGAAGATTCGTATCGAGCATTTGCACATTAAGTCTGATTTTCTTGATCGTAAGTATCGAACTTCCGTTTTTGTCCGCCAGCTTGTTTCGTCCTTTTTCGTTCTGTTGGTAGGTTCACCTGTATTCGTATTTGGTATCTTTCACAATTATCTACAATACAAACTTGTAGACTTTCTGGTTTTGAAGTGGGTGAAAGACATTGAATACTATGCACCTGTATCCGTGCTATTTAGCCTGTTCTTTTATCCTTTATTTTACACTGCTTTCCTCATCTCATTCGATTTTTATATAGACGATTCCTTTTGGTGGAAACTCGGTTACTTTCTTTCTATGCCACTAAGTGGACTCTTCGCCTATTACTACGTGAAATATTTTCAGCACATATCCTTCAAGCGTAATTACATCTTCTTAATGCGAAAACGCAAAAGTGATATTGAAACTTTGAAACAGGAGCGGGAGAGTCTGCGAAAATTGGTTTTTGAAAGTTAGGTGTTGCTGGTTTTTACAATTGATTTACCGCTTCACAACAAAAAATACCCTGCTTATGACAATTCTCGCCGGCTGACTTAGGTTAGGCGTATATTTGGGATATCCTAAATACGACAAAATGAATAAAAAGATTACACTAGTAGCTTTAGCGGCCTTCGGGATTGGATTCTCTTCTCTGGCGCAACAAGCAGCGGAAGTTCATCAAGAACATTCTGCGAGCACTCAAGAAAATACGAAACCAATTCAGCACGATCAGCCAAAATCCTTCGCGAAAATTTGGGGCGCAGAAGCAATCATCGGAACGGCAGACGGCCAATTTCAAAACGGATTTGTCACATCGGGCTCGACTAGTTCATACGATCCGAGTAACTGGTCAGCTGTTAGTCTTAGCGAATCAGGAGGATTTGTGACGCCCGGAAATGCCTACTGGACACAAACAATGACTGGAACTTCTCAAGGAGCATATTGGGTGTCGGAACCTGCAATGCAATCGCCAACGCAAGCGAATGGAGCGGCTATTTTCGATTCAGATTTCATGGATAACGACGGGAATGCAGGTGCTTTCGGTACCGGATCTTCACCGTCTGCCCATGAAGGTTGGCTCGTATCTCCACGCATTGATTTGTCTGGCTATACGGATTCGGTTATCGCAGTGCGCTTTTGGTGTAAATGGCGTGAGTTTGTTGTCAATGATTTTACCATTAGTGTTTCCACAGATGATGGTGCTACCTGGATTGAAGAATCTATCAGCGCTGCCTTACCAAGCGGAAACCTGCATGCAGAAGGTTGGGTAACCCATTATTTCTCGAGCGCGTTTAACGGAGTAATAAACTTAACACAATGCCGATTGCGTTTTCGATTCAACGGAGATTACTATTACGCAATGGTAGATGATGTAACCATTGAAACCGGCCCGGAAATAGATTTGATAGTAGCGCCAAACAATATTAGTTCTGCAACTATCTCCGATCAAATGTATCAAGTTCAAATCATGAACAATAGACACATTCCGATCAGTGGAATTACGGATCCGCGTGACTTTACTTTTGGTGCAGTGATTCAAAATAATGGAGGGGGAGAAAGTTTCAACAATGCCGGCGTTACCTCTGAATTAATTGCTCATATCCAACGTGATAATGCTGGTACCTGGACCAATGTGCATTCAGATACCATCGAGATTCCTACGTTTAACTACACCACGAGCGTGCAACTATCAGATTCGCTTTCGGATGTGAGTTGGGCAACGGTGGGAGATTATCGCGTATTATATATCGCCAACCATGAATTTGATGCAAATCACAGTAATGACACTGTTGCCGAATTTTTCTCAATCAATGATGATACCTATGCATCGAAAGTGCAACGCGATTTAAATGGTTTACCAGTAATGGAAACGCAGGTATTCCCAGCAGGAAATCAATCTACAATTGAATTCGGATCTACATTTGAGTTCTCGGATATGGGAACAAATAATTTAAGAGTTGACTCAATTTCACAAGGATTTTTTATTCCTGCTACCTATGCCGGTGCCACAGATATAAACTATACGGTACGCTTCTATGAGTGGAACGATGTTAATTCAGACCAAGTAATTGATAATATGTCAGAGTTGACACTCTTGGCAGTTGGAAATGACACATTAACGAATGTGGTTGGTGCCATTGGAACATACATAATGAAATCGACGCAATTGGTTGATGTGAATACTTTGGCTGATGGATATGAGATGGAAGACAATAAGATTTACGTTGCCACAGTTTCTCTGGTAGCTTCGGAAAATGGGTTGACTTCATATGGCTCGACTGAAATGCCATGGATTGCCTGTGCGTCTTCAGTGAACTATGGTATGAACTTCTTCTACACCAATGAAAAACCAAGCTTTTTACATCTTGTTGACGGAGGTGGATCCACGTTTCTTTACGATCAAGGATTCGGAATGCTGAGAATTCCGGCGATGGGATTACACATGTCTCCTGCTTGTTCTCCAATAACTGCCGACATTGACTTCACCGAAAACTTCTTGGCTGTTGACTTTACTGATATGTCCACGGCGCAGGGAGATCCAGCGATTTCATGGAGTTGGGATTTTGGAGACGGGAATACATCAACCATGCAAAATCCGAACCATACTTATGCTGCACCAGGACAGTACATTGTGTGTTTGACAGTGACGAACTCGTGTTCTTCTGATACATACTGTGATACCGTAGAAGTGGAGCAGGATACATCGAATTTAGATGAAAATTGGGCAAATGCTTTAGTGATTTACCCGAATCCATCTGAGGATGTATTCCAAATTCAAAATCTTCCGAATGGACCTGTTGCGATTGAGCTTCGTAACGTTGTTGGACAAGTTGTTTTTGAATCATCTTCGGTAAACAATTCTGGAGTAAAGATTTCAGTCTCTCAGCTAGCCACAGGACATTACAACCTAATCATACGATCTGAATTTGGCGCCGCAGCCAAGCATGTTATTGTAAAATAACTTAGTTTAAGTAAAGCAAGAAGGCCCAGCGGAAACGTTGGGCTTTTTTAGTTCTTCTGAAATCGAAAGGAATACCAATGGTTTTTCATTTTCACTTTCGTAAGGTATAATCCCGTTGCGAGCGATTGAACAGAAATATGATCGCTGTTGGTGTTAAACTGCAGTAACTCTCCGTCCAATCCGTAAATTTCAATTCTGTCAGGAGATTCATTGATATTGATAACATTTAAAACTGTGCTCGTTGGGTTGGGAGCAACTTCGATGTCGGGATCTTGTTCCATGTATGGTAAATTCAATTGGCAATAAGAATATGCACTACCTGGATAGTAGGAATAGAAGTCTAATGGGAAGTCGCCCATGTAATATCCGCCAGAGTAGCAGTATAAGTAGCTAATTTCAAATTCCCTAACGAATGGAAAGAATGGGTGTTTCGTACTACCAATTCCTTTAATCCAACTATCGCCATTTGAAAAATGAAAGTGTGGAACCATGTGCCCATCCATATCATAACTTGTGATACTTTGTAAAATGGCAGGAGGGCTACCATTTTTATGGTAGGCGGTGTCACCAATTTGCAAGTCATAATCGTATAAAAGATGAAAATCTTGGGAATAATCGCCCTCAAGTTCTCCATATAAGCTTTCGATTTTCGCATAGACTTTATTACCATTCATGGCTATTTGCCCCACGGGTTCGGATGTGTAGACGGTAAGAGTATCTTGTAAATTTAAATTGTACGTGCTAAAGCTTACAAACTGCCATTGTTGGCCAGGAGGGTTATTAATTTGATACGTATAGTATTGGTAACCAGCTTCAAGATTGGGCATAAGGGAGTCGTTTTGACCTTTGCTGGAGAAGTGGAAGAGTAGTAATGAAGGAAGGAGTAGTGTAGTTATTAGGCGCATTTTTTTAAGGTAAACTTTAATTTTTGCAAATACTAATAAATGCATCAATACTTAAACGCATTTTTGCGTTGAAGGATTCTTCAAAAAGCTTCGTATCGTAACACCACAGTAGGCTACAGCCTTATTTTAATCGGCCAAATTTTTTCCATTCCAACAAATATCGTGTCGCTACAGAACGATACGGCGACCAATTTTCAGCTACATTTTTCATTTGAGCTTTCAAGCGACTCTTTGGGTTCAGGTCATATAAGTGAGGCATGATTTGCTTCAAGTGATAGTCATCCGACGGAAAAATATCTGGAAAGCCGAGGGTGTACATCAGAATCATATCTACTGTCCACGGTCCGATTCCTTTAATCTGATTGAATGCACTACGAACCTCCAATTTAGAGAGTTCATGCCAGTTTTGAGGCATTTCTTTCCACTGATCTAGAATTCTTTGGATGGTGGCATATTTACTTTCAGAGAGTTTTATATCATGCAAAGCCTGCTTTTCAAAGGTTCCAAAATTCTCTGGAGTAAGTACTGAAATGGAAGCTTTCTTGAGTAATTTCTCGAAGGTCTTTTTCGAACTTCGATATGGAATTTGTTGCTCAATAGTGCACGCCATTAAGTCATGAAAGACGCTATTACTATCAATCGGTTTTGGCAGATCTATGGACGCAATGATTTGTTTTAGAACAGGATCACTAGAACCTAAATGTATTTGCGCTTCATTCATTTTTAAAACTTTGGCTTTGGTGCAGGGCTGGAATTCAGAGCGATAAACGTGAAATGAACTCGATGGTTCGTGAATTCATTTGTTTGGGGAATGGCGAACTTGTTGTTTTGACTTGACTACTCTTCCGTCTGAAAATCAATCGTAAGCTGGCCAGTCATCCGATATATCTCCAAATACGTATCCATACGGTTGTAAATGTTCTCGTAATGTTGAATCAACGTATTTCGATAGTTAGACTGAATGGTAGCAAGGTCAACAGAGTTGATACTTCCTCTCTCGAAACGGTCTTCCGCGAGTTCAAAAGATTTTTTAGCGTATTCCAGATTTTGCTGCGAAATGGACACCATTTGATTTCGAACTTCGTACAACTCGATGAGGTTCTTAAGGGTATTTGTCAATGTTACTTCCATCGACTTTGTGGTTACTTCAGCAATTTCTTCCTGAATCCGCGAAACTTCAACGGCTCGCTTGTTTTGCCAATTGTTGAAAAGCGAATACCGAAGGCTGAAGTTTCCGTAATACACTAAATTTTGGGTCTCCGCACTTAAAAGGTTATCCTGAATTTCCTCGAAACGATTCCAACTCGGGTTTGCACCCAATTGAAAACTTAGCGTTGGGTACAAAAATGATTTTTGCAATTCTGTATTGGTTCTTTGCAACTCGACATTAATGTATTGATTCTTTAGGTTTGAGTTGTTTTCCAACATTAATTCCAAAGCGAGTTCGCTGTCAATGAGTACCTCACCAATGTCAAAAGGGTCTACCAAAACCACATCTTCTGGAGTAGTTAAAGTGTCGTTCATGAGCAGCAGTAAATTTCGAACAGAATTGGTGTAGGAGAGTTTTTGCAAAATCAAGTTAGAACTATCCGTCAACATCTGATTCCTAAATTGCATCAACTCTAGAGAGTTTCCGCCGTTGTATTCTTGCTTCAATTCGTAATAGGCCACCCGATCTTTTGAAATATCATATACTTCACGAAGCATATCCGTACGGGCATCGTGAAGTTTTGCGGTATAATAGGCCTTCAGTACATCTTGAATGGTCGTTTCCATTACTGCTAACGCGTTGTTAGCACTTTGCTCCTGTAGTTGCTCCAATCTTATTTTAGACATTCGCACTGCAAAACCTGTAAAGATGTTGTAGTTAACATTCACGGAAGGATTGATGCTTTGAGAAAGAATTACGCCGGGGGTAAAGGTAAAAGGGTTGTTTCGGTTGTCCTGAATACTATTGTTTTGTCCAACTACAATATCTACGGTTGGAAACGCACCAGCTTCACCCCATGTATTGTTCTTTTTTCCAATAACATTCTGAAGATCGGCAATTTGAACATCATAGTTATATTTCAAAGCACGAAGTACTGCGTCGTCAACCGACAATTCCTGCTGCGACCAACTGCCAAACGATAGAAGGAGGCAAATGAATATGTTAAATTGAATCTTCATCATCTTCTTTTTGTTGGGTTCCAAATTGGGAGTCTTCGGCTGGATCCTCTTCCGCATAAAATTCAGGTTCTCTGCTCAATCCTTGCTTCCTTTTTGTGTTACGAATGATTGGTTCTACAGATGCAGGTATAATTTTCCAATGTCCGTGTATGATGTTCTGATACCCCATTCTAACCGCATTCCAGAAAAGGATGGCAGAAGGGTAGAAGACCAAAATGAAAATGGTACCAAACAATACTCCAAACGCAATAGAAACTGCCA
Source organism: Fluviicola sp. (assembly GCA_047947105.1). Classification (GTDB taxonomy): domain Bacteria; phylum Bacteroidota; class Bacteroidia; order Flavobacteriales_D; family Crocinitomicaceae; genus UBA4466. The sequence continues at coordinate 3,828,067 of CP170456.1, forward strand.
CAGGGATTAAGAATTGGGCTTGCATACTTGTTTCTGACATAATTGGTAACAAGCCAGCTACTGTTGTAAGCGACGTCAGTAGAATAGGCCTGAAACGCGATTTTGCAGCTTCAATGGCTGCTGTTCTCACATCATTTCCCTCCAATAGCAAATCATTGTATCGATCCAAGAATACAATTGAATCATTGACAAGTACCCCTATCAAAGCGATAATACCGAAAAAGGAGAAAATGGAAATAGAAATCCCGACCAATCCATGGCCTATGATTGCTCCCCCCAAACCAGCAGGAATCACCAACATGATAAGAAATGCGTTACTCAGGCTATTGAAATGTAGGGTAATAATGATGAACATGATGACCACACCGATCAGTCCGGCTACTTGCATGGAGGCGGCGATTTTTCCCTGCCTTTTAGCTTGACCAAGAGGCACTGTTTTGATAGAAGTGTATTTACTGTATATGCCAGGTAGCACCGTTTCGTTAATCGCATCATTGATATTTGCTACCATGTCCGGATCTGTTGTCTCAGCATCAATGGTAATTATCCGTTGTCCATCTAGCCTCCGTAAGGTTTCAGGTGCACGACTCATCTTAAAATCTGCGATTGCCTGAAGCTCTACTTCAGAACCTTGGGCATTGCGAATTTTCATTCGTTTCAGGTCTAAAAGTGAATTGCGATCCTGTTTGTCAAAACGCACCCACAATTTTACTTCGTCCTTTCCAACAATCACCCGTTGTGCCTCGTCTCCAAAGAACGCCTGGCGTACTTGTGTCAACACTTCACCTTCTGAAAAACCATAAATAGATGCCTCTGGACGTAGTTTAACTTCTACTTCATTTTTACCCAACGGCATATCATCTTTGACGTTTATTACGCCGTCCATTTTCGCAAGTGAGTCTTTAATTTCGTCGCGAGCACTTAACAAATTATTATCGTTGGAGGAGGTAATTCCAATTTGGATGGGCTTTCCAAAACGTTTTTCTCCACCAACATAAAGGCTTTGCGTCAGCTTACCTTCTGGTGATTGAAGCAATCTTCTGTTAATTCGGTTGATGAGCGTGTCAACAGGAGTTTTTGTGTTTTCACCATTGAAGAACACGTTAATCATTCCCGTATGGTTTCCAAACTGTCCAATGCTTTCAGAAACCCCGATAGTGCTGATGTAGTAGGAGAGGAGGGAGTCTCCGGTTTCTTCGATAATCCGTTGATTTTCTTCAATTAGTATTTGCGTGGCACGTTCCTGAAACTGTTTGGTTTTAACATCGCTATCTCCCGGTGTATATGCCGCTTCAATCGTAAAACGATCCGGTTGAATATCTGGGAAGAAGGTGAAGTTTATGATTCCAGAACTGAATAAAATCAAGGCGCTTACAACAAAAGCGAAAGGAATGAAAAAAGTCAAATAGTAGGCCTTGAAACGGATCCCTACAACGTGTTTGACTGCTTCGGTGAACCAACGATCTCTCACAAACTTGATTCCCTTGTCAGCATTGCCTCGAATGAGGTTTTCCATTGGCGACTTTGTAAACCCAACAAGGAAAACGATAGCTCCTACGATTATAAGTGCAAATGGGAACAAGAAGCCAGAAATGGAGAATTTATCTGGGAATAAACGAGTTCCGAGGAACATGATGGCCAATCCAATTAATAAGAAGAGGATGCCTTTTAAGTAAGAGAAATCCGTCTTTTTCTTTTGCGACAGGACATTGTCGTGTCCTAGGTGACTTGGGAGAATAATAAATGCTTCGAATAATGAAAAAGCCAAACAGGCAATTACCACGAATGACATTTCCTTAATAAGTTCCATGCCTTCAACGAAGAATAGAATCGAAAAGGCGACAATGGTTGTTAATACTGAAGTAAAAACGGGTTTCAGTACTTCCATTGTTCCGTCGAGGGCCGCATCTTTTGCTTTTTTACCACGTTCGAAATGGGTGAAAATGTTTTCGGCAATTACCACACCATCGTCTACCAGAATTCCCACTACGAGTATCATTCCGAACAAGGAAATCATGTTGATGGTTATGCCGTACATCGCACCAAAAATGAACATCCCAAGAAATGAGAAAGGTATACCGAATGCTACCCAAGCCGATAATTTTAAGTTAAGGAATAATCCTAAGAACAGCAGAACGAGTATGAGACCCATAATTCCATTTCGCGTCAATAGGTCGATACGATCGTCCAGCATCCCATTAAACTCAAAGAAAATGTTGAATTCGAAATCTGGGTTGGCTTCTTCGAACTTCGTCTTAAAATCGTGGAGTTCTTTTGTGATGTCCGAAATGTCCTGTTTTGGCGTTTTCTTTACTTGAAACGTAGTCGAAGGATTGCCATTGAAGAAAGAAGTCTGTGATTGCTCTGCATAGGTAACTTCGACTTCGGCCACATCACCAATATGAATGATTTCTCCCGTTGCAGTGGTTCTTAAAACAATGTCTTTAATGTCCTCCGGGGCTGTAGATCGGTTGTTGGAGCGAATGTTCATTTCCTCCATGGTTCCACGAACAACTCCCGTAGTGATGTCTATATTCTTTGTGCGAATTGCCTGACCAATTTCATTGAGTGAAACATTGTAACGAATCAGTTCTTGCTCTTTCGCGCTTATAACGATTTCCTTTTCAGGGAAGCCACTTTTTTCAATCTCTGTAATGGCCTCAGTGTTCAATAGAGCTGTTTCAACCTCATTGGATACATCTATCAACTCGGCGATATCGACGTTTTTATCTTTTGCGGATACACCAACGAAAGCAACGATGCTTCCCATTCCAAAGGCTTTCGGCATGGTGACGGTAGGAGGCTCAGTACCTGCAGGGAAGGAACTGATGGAATTAACTGCGTTATCGATATCGTTAAAGAGCTGCTCCATGTCAGCATCATCCTCCGCAATAATGGTGATTTGCGCAAAGTTTTCCTGGGAAGAGGAACGTATTTCATCGACCCCATCAAATCCACGAATGGCCTGTTCAATTTTAATCGTGATTCCTTCTTCCATTTCAGCTGGAGAGGCACCTGGGTAGGTTACACTGATAATAACGCGCTTGGGATCTTCCTCTGGAAAGAAGGAGCGATTGGTGTTGAACAAACTGAAGAGTCCAAACATGATAATGATCACGATGGATGCGTTCCCCCAAATAGGTCGGTCAATGAAAAACTGAATTAATTTTCTCATTTCTCCGAATTGCGTTCAACTGATTTGTAGATGATATCTTCTCCTGGTGCGCCGACTTGCTCCATCACTACTTCCATTCCGTCTTGAAGTCCTGTGACATAGACCGTATCCGGTTTTCGACTTTTCGTCTTTACATCGACGTACGAAAGTTTGTTTTCTTTGAGCACCAAAACTTTTCCATCATTTACGGCAGGTCTTGGTAATGCAACTCTCAACTCATCGGAAACATAGTCGATTTCGACGTTGAGGTACAATCCGTTGTAGATACGTTTGCCTTCTTCGGGCTTCACAGAATAGTAAACATCTGCAGACTGCGTTCTTTGATTGACTACCTCAGAAATACGCAAAATAGATCCTGTTGCCATTAACTCTCCCTCTGGGTCAGTGAATCGTGCTGTTTTTTGTTCTTTGTATTTGTCCAGATCTTCGAGTGACACAGGGACTTTCAATTCAAATTCTCCCGTGCGAGCAATTTTTGCAATCTGCACTCCAGGGTTTACAATGGAGCCAGGCTCAGAGAAGATTTCAGTAACTGTTCCAGAGAACGGAGCGCGGTAATAGAATTTTTTCAGACGCTCTTCTTGCGATGCAATGTTGTAGTATTCAGTAAGAACGTTTCTTGATGACCAAAAATTGAACTCTTTTTTTGAAATGTCCTTAGGCAATTCAGGGATTATGGGGTCTTTAACCAATATGTAGATGAAGTCTTCCCACTTCTTAACTTGACCAGGAAAGTCTAAGGCAATATCTGGTAAATTCTGATTAATAACCCCAGACAAAGCCATTTTGCGCGACTTAATTGTAAGCAAGCTTTCCGTTGGGTCTATTTTGTACAAAAGCTCTCCTTTTCGAAAGGAAGCCCCAGGCTTCAAACGTTTATCTCCCTGCATTAACTTCCCTTGAACCTCGAACGAAACCATAAGCTCCGTATTAGGAAGTACCTGTCCATACGAGGTTAACGGTACATTATGTTTTTGATTCTGAACAACTGCAGTAGGCACATACACTGTTTTGTTTTCCTGGGTTGTTTTTTTTTCATACTCTTTGGCATTCATCAAAATTGGGATGTACATTAGCCCAGCGATGACTAAGAAAATGCTCAGAAGAATGATTTGACTACGCTTCATGCAGTTCGAATTGGAGTTTCATGCAAAGGTACAACTTACCTAGGTATTTGTTCAGTAAAGTCTAGGAATCTTCCCCGTGAAGAGATGAGTGGTTGAGAGGCTGTTTTTACGGATTTTGTGGAAAACTGTTGAAAACAATGTGGATAACGTATTTTTCACACTCAAAAATGCAGGTTAAGCCTTTGTTAACTTTGTATGTATTAATTCAACCTAAATCAATGTTCGGAACGATTCTTAGAAAAAAGGTATCTGATGACAAGCTAGCGAACGTGTTCATTAATGGTCTGTTTAAGACGATCGATGAAGGCTTTCCAGTTATAGCTGAATTCATCAATGATGACCCTGCTTTCGTGACTTCTCCAAACGTTGCCCCGAATCAGAGTTATGAGTTCTCTTTAATTGTGATAGTCGGGAATATTTCTTTTTTGGAGAGTGCCTTCGAGCCAGAGCAAGCCAATCGTGTTGAGAAGCTCGTATATAAGAAGTTGGCACGTGTCTACGAAATGGAGGAGGGTGAATTCAAACAGTTATTAAAAGATTATAAAAATTTGATGTGGCGACTCAATCACCCATCAAAGAATATGATTTACGCGATGTCGAAGACTGTCTTTGATAAGTACGCATTGTACAACTATCAGGACGAATATTTCAAGCGAATGCAAGCTCCAAATCCATTATTTCTAAAACGAATGGATGAGGTGGTTGAAAACTTTGTTTGGGATTGGGATGCGTTTTTCCGTAAGTACAAGCTGGACTAAGTCCAATACTCCAAGTATAAATTTCTCTAATTCTTAAAATGGCCCTCGTGAGGGCTGTTTTTTTTTGGTTACGGGTTTTCTGCTAATCGGAATTGAGTTCCAGTTGCTCTAACCATTTGGAGAGAGGAATAAACTCTAGCAAACCTTCTTTGCCCTCGAGATAGCTGATAATGATAACGTAATAAGAGTCTTTAGTAAAGAAGTAATCAAGTGGTAGTTTTTCGAATAGTTTGGACTCTTGATCTAGTATTCGAATAGTAAGATTTTTACCGAGATCTCGGTATTTGTCACCTCCGGCCAGATTTCCTTCATAGATGAAACTTAAAGTATCATCGTTAATGTTTATGTTCTTCATGTTAAACCTGAATGGAGCGCCGTCTATAACATTACCATTTATGTCATGGATACTATCTTTGGCAAACACAGAATGCTCGACAATTAAACTATCTGCTTCTAGGTATCTTTCTAGTTCAGGTGCTGTTAATTTAAATCGTCTATCTCCATTCCAGGTCGTATCCCTTATTTTTGCCCTCAGAGAATCCTTATCGGCATCAGTCAAGGCGATAGCAAAGGATGGGCTAGTGAGTGCCAAATATCTATTGTATAACTGAGCGAAACTCTCCTTCGAAATTCGAATCCGACGTTTTTTTAGCTTTTTCCAATACCGCCCATTCTTTAATTTGTAATAGGTGGCTTTAAGTCGTGAGGAAGTGGCTGTTAATGCGACACCTTCTGATTGAATGGTTGGTAGATAAACGATACCCACATCCCATTGTATTTCTTTAATGCTATCACGAAATATGTTCTTGTAGGATTCCTGACAGTGCAATGAGGAGCTGAATGTAATAATGAATGCGCACAGAATTGTTTTCATACGATTTAGATGAGTTTTCTAAAATGTTTCCACAAATAGGTTCTAGAGCTGCTGAATATCATTCCGAATCAAAAACACCTCAACAATGATTCTCGAGACCAATTCCAAATCCAATTGATCCTTGTGTAGCAATAAACAGTATTGTTTCTTTTTGGAGATGGATGGGAGTTTTTCAATGACGTTGAGCTGAAGCAATACCTTTCGAACCAATGCTTTTCCACCATAACCGTACTTGAAAGAGTTGTTGTTTAATTCTTTTTGATCAGCAATTCGATGCAGCATTTTATAAGTCCTGTGGAAGTATTTCCGAAGTTGTCTCTCCCGTGTAGGAGTGAGGTCTTCGCCATGTAATACCTCTCCCGTATATCTGGCCATGGCGTTGAGTTCTTTGAGGAACTGTTTGCGCTCAGGAGTGCCAGGATTAAATATTGGATTTTGCATCGGGTTAACTGAATAAATTAGGGTTTTCCGTGAAATTTCCCAAAGGATTTAACATTTGCTAATTAGACAATTGCCTAATTAGCAAATTGTTCAGTTGTACAATTCGCGAATTGTAAGGATTCTTGAATTTTCAAATATAAGAGACATAAAGCTCCTCAATTTCTAACATACACAACCTTCTTCGTCGTGAAAAACTCCTCTTCAAAAAAATCAGGAATACTAAAGTATTGAACCGCCTTTTTTACCGAAGCCATCTCCTCAGTTAAATCACCTCCTTTCAAATACAAAATTCCATTCTTGAATTCGTTCTTGTTCTCCTTCAGAAACTTGCCCTTCGTCCAATTTAGGAATTTTGGCATTGCAGTTACAGCTCGGCTGACAACAAAGTCAAACTGTTCTTTAATCTTTTCAGCGCGTTCATGAACACCGCGAACATTTTTCAATTCTAAAGCATTGGCGACTTCGTTTACTACTTTGATTTTCTTTCCAATGGAATCTACTAACAAGAAATCGCATTCGGGAAATAAAATGGCCAATGGAATGCCGGGAAAACCACCTCCAGTTCCTATGTCAAGAATTCTAGACCCATTTTTAAATTCCATTACCTTGGCAATAGCCAATGAATGCAAAACATGCCGCTCATAAAAATGGTCCGTGTCTTTGCGTGAAATTACGTTGATTTGACTGTTCCAATGTCGGTACAGGTCTTCTAGTGCTTCAAATTGCGAGCGCTGTTTTGCTGTAAGATCCGGAAAGTAATGAAGTATCAATTCGATGCCTTCCATCAGATGGTGTCTTTGGTTTTTTCCATCATGTTAGCGAGAAAGTCACGAGCGCGAAAAAGCTGTGCTTTCACCGTTCCCAAAGGAAGATTTAATTCTTCTGAGATTTCCTCATAACTCAACTCTTCGAAGTAGCGTTTTTCCACAAGGATTCGATATCGCGGTTTCAATTTGGCAACCACTTCGCGCATCATCACTACTTTTTGCTTGTGCTCCATGGTTTCCTCCGGGTCACGAGTATTACTTTTGGCGTCGTAGTGAATGTGTTCACCATCATCGGTTTGAATGCCTGAGTCCATGGAGGTCACTTTGATTCGCTTTTTACGAATGAAGTCGATACAGTTATTCGAGGCAATTTTGAATAGCCAGGTTGAAAAAGCGTAACTAGGGGAGTATTGCTCTAGTCGACGAAATGCCTTCCCGAAGGCCTCAATTGTCAGATCATCGGCGTCATCAGTATTTTTGACCATTTTCAGCATCATGAAGTAAATAGATTCTCGATAGCGGTCCATGAGTGCCGCATATGCCAATTGATCTCCGTTGATGGCACGCTCCACCAGTTCAAGGTCCTGCTGCGCTTTGTCCGATAAGTGGTCGTTTTTTACCATTTTTTTGTATCACTCTTATCGCTGGTGTAGTAGAAAATGGGCGTTACGATAGCGTAAATAACATCCAGTACCGGCAACCATGCGATAAATGTTGTTGCTTGCAATTTCTTAAAGGCCTTTCCTAGAATGATCCATTTCCAAATAAAGACAAATAGATACACTGCTAGCGTTAACCAAAGGAAATTGCGGTCAAAACACAAAATAACAAAGGAAGCAGTAAAGATTAACAAGGTAAGCGGATAGATTCCTAACATCCATTTCTTAATAACCCGATACTTTTCGGTTGTCGTATAGTGTCTCGCTTTCTGTCGGAACAATTTCCCCCAGGTAGATGCTCCGTCAGAATAACAATACGATTCCGGGTCAATATTGATTGTGTAATTCCGTTTCTTCGCCGCGTCCTGAATAAACAAATCATCATCTCCAGAGGATAGGGCATAATGAGATTTGAACCCGTTCGCAGCTTCAAATGCAGACTTTGTATACGCCATATTTCTACCGATTCCCATATACGGTATACGAGCCTTTGCAAAAGAAAAATAATTCATTGCGATCCACACGGTATCAAATCGAATGAATCGATTCAATAAGCCTTTCTCGTGTCGATACGGGCCAAAGCCAAGAACAATTTGTTTGGAATCACTGAAACGACTCGCCATACTGCGAATCCAATTTTTGGAAGCTGGTTTACAGTCGGCATCCGTAAAAAGAAGGTGTTCGTATTTTGCTCCGCGAATTCCGATAGTAAGCGGTAGCTTTTTTCCGTATTTAAGGTGTTTGTTTCGTTCTACCTCAATCACGCGTAACTTAGGGTGGTCGTGAGCAAAAGCATCGAGTATGTATTGTGAGTCATCCATGCTTTGATGGTTAATCACAATCACTTCAAACTCCGGGTAGTCCTGGTCTAAAATGAATGGCAAATGTTTGTACAGGTTATCCGATTCGTTGCGTGCAGCAATGATTACTGAAACTGGAGGTAATGTATCATTCAATGATTCCTTCGCCATTTTATGAAAGGCCAACCGGGAATATATCAGCAGGATGAAAAGCAGGTGCAAAAATGCAATCCCGCAATATCCAAAGAAGAGATAGGTGCTCCAGTCATCATGAAATTCGGGCAGAAATTCGAGCATTCAAATCACTTTGCTACAAAGATGCGGGCTTTCTCAAATACATTTATCTTTGCGCGGGTTAATTATCAACATATTTATGCACTTTGACTTACTTCACACCGATGAAAAATCTAACGCTAGAGCGGGTAAATTGCACACGGACCATGGTGTGATTGAAACGCCCATTTTTATGCCTGTGGGAACGGCGGGGAGCGTAAAAGGCGTGCATCAGCACGAATTAAAGAACGATGTGGAGGCACAGATCATTCTGGGGAATACCTATCATTTGTTTTTGCGTCCCGGATTAGAAGTGCTGGAACCTGCGGGTGGGCTGCATAAGTTCATTAATTGGAATCAACCCATTTTAACTGATAGCGGCGGATACCAGGTGTATTCTCTGTCTGGGGCTCGAAAAATCACAGAAGAAGGGGTGCGTTTTCAGTCACACGTTGATGGGAGTTATCACTTCTTTACGCCAGAAAAAGCCATTGATATTCAAAGAAGTATAGGAGCGGATATCATCATGGCTTTCGACGAATGTACACCGTATCCTTGTGACTATGAGTATGCGAAAAGTTCGATGCACATGACACATCGTTGGTTGAAAAGATGTTTCAATCAATTCGAGAAAAATGGTCCCAAATACGGATACGATCAAGCACTTTTTCCAATCGTTCAGGGGAGTGTGTACAAGGACTTACGTACGGAATCTGCCGAAACTATAGCTTCGCATGACGCACTTGGTAATGCCATTGGTGGACTATCAGTGGGCGAGCCAGATGAGGAACTTTATGGTATGACAGATCATGTTTGTGGTATTCTTCCGAAAGAGAAACCGCGTTATCTCATGGGAGTAGGGACTCCAGTCAATATTTTGGAGTGCATCGCAATGGGAATTGATATGTTTGATTGTGTGATGCCTTCGAGAAATGCACGTCACGGAATGTTATTTACTTCTGAGGGTATTATTAACATCAAGAATAAGAAATGGGAAAAGGATTTTTCACCGTTGGACCCTAATGGCACGGCGTATGTTGATGCGACATATAGTAAAGCATATTTGCGTCACTTGATTCGGGCGAAGGAAAATTTAGCAATTCAGATAGCGACCATACACAATTTATCATTCTATTTGTGGTTAGTGAAAGAAGCCAGAAAACATATATTGGCTGGAGATTTTGCTTCTTGGAAAGATCAAATGGTACCGAAATTGAGTAACAGACTCTAATGTTATCCATTCTAGACAAATATATCATTAAGCGTTTTTTGCAAACGTTCTTCTTCATTTTCGGGGTCGTGATGCTTTTGTCTATCGTTTTTGATATCTCGGAAAAACTATCATACTTTTTGGAGCGAAATGCCACATGGAAAGAACTGGTTTTTGACTACTACATCAGTTTTATTCTCTATTTCGGGAATATGTTTTCCTTCCTGATCATCTTTATTAGCGTGATCTGGTTTACGGCTAAAATGGCTCGTGACACTGAGATTATTCCCATTCTCAATAGCGGAAAGCCATTCGGTAGGTTTGTACGCCCGTACATGATCACTGCAACGTTATTGATGCTAATTTCATTGTCGTTGAATCATTTTGTAATTCCCCAGACGAACAGGCTACGATTGAATTTTGAAGAAAAATACTATCGTGAGCAAATGCTGGTTGACGAGTACCACGCTGAGTATCCTGGCGGACAAATTATGTACTTCAAGTCGTACAATTCTGTAACAGACCGTGCCATGGGATTCGTTTTGGAACAAGAAGACGAATCGGGACAAAATCTGGAGTATTTTATCAAGGCGGAGTCAGCACAGAACATTCGTGGAACGGATAAGTGGATACTGAGAAACTATTACGAGCGAATTTATGGAGATACAAACGATATCATTCGTGATGGCCTCCGCAAGGATACTACTTTTCAGTTTCGAATAACAGAGATTGCCCAGCGAGAGAACGTTGCTGAAACGATGCCCTATTTTGAATTGAAGCAGTTTATAGAGCGCGAAAGAATCAAAGGTTCGTCGATGGTGCCGCTCTATGAAATTGAATTATACCAGCGAACATCCAATCCATTTGCTACCTACATTTTAGTGCTGATTGGTATTTCCGTTGCCAGCCGAAAGAGGCGGGGAGGCGTTGGCATTGGTTTGGCTATTGGAATATTGATCAGCTTCATGTACATCTTTGCGATGAAGGTAGTGAGCGTGGCGGCAACAAACCTCGGTTTCCCGGCATATATCGCTGTATGGATTCCAAATGTTATGTTCGCAGGGCTGGCTTATATACTGTACAAACGAGCTATGAGGTGATGTCAGTTCAATAGTAGTTTGTCACTACTTGACTTCAGCATCTTCCCTTTTATTTTCAACGGCATTTTCATCACAAACGCACTGAAAAGGCGAATGATTCAGGCAAACGATTCTCACGATTCCAGAGGTATCGAGAAAGTGTATTCACTTCCTTCTCGCTTGTATGTTCCTTCCATTTGCTCCGTAAGAATTTCAATCAACTCAAGGCCAAAACCACTTTCTTCAGAAGGTTCGCGCCACTGGCCGCTATCCGAATACTTAATTAGGATACAATCGCGTGTACTATCGCTGTAGATTTTTATCGAAATAGTGCCTTCAGAGGAGTTTATGAAAGCATGTTTGAGAGAATTTGCAACCAATTCGTTGATGAGTAGACCTAAGGGAACAATTGTCTTCAGATCTGCAAATTCATCGCTCGCATCCAATTCAATTCTAGCATGAGTTTGTTCTTCGGAAAGTGCAATCAATTCTGCAGTTAAATCTTTCAGGTAGTCTTTGATGTTAATCTTTGAAGGCTCTTTTTCCTGATACAACTTTTGATGAATCATGGACATGGTCATGATCCGATTGATGGCTACGTTAAACTGCTCTTGTGCTTCTTCGGATTCAATTTCAGATCGCTGCATACGCAACAAACTGATGATGATTTGTAGGTTGTTCTTTACGCGATGGTGCACCTCTTTTACAAGGGTGATATTTTCCTTGTTCTTCAAGAGTACTTCCTGATTCTGATCTTCTAAGTTGTTATTCAGTTCTTGCAATCTTTTTCGTGCGTATTGCTGAAATACTACATACTGATTTAATAGGTAAGCAATCGTAGTAAAGGCTAACAATATTTCCAGATACAATGCGAGTTTGTCTCCTGTGCTGTGTATCCTTACTTCGTAAAAATGCGGATTCAGGTTAAAAGCTACATAAATCCCCAATCCAACTACATGAAACACTGTAAATACAATTCCCGGGATACGTCCGAGTCCTACGAAGGCAAACAGAATCGTAGAAACAATCCATAGTAAATCCCCAAAGTGTGCTGAGTCAAGAATAGAATTGATCGTGAACTGAGTAATAATACTTCCTGCAATTGTATAGATCCAGAAGGCAAGCTTGCTATTTTTTGTTTTGTGCAGGTGAAATAGAATGCCCAGTGCGATAGCATCAACCGAAGCGTATACAATCGCAGATTCGAGCATTATCTCTCGAAAGGCAAAAGCCAACATCGTAAACACCACAAAGAATAGGATGCAGAGTCTCCACGCCATTAAGAAGCGCCCCTTTTCTTCGAAAGAAGAAATCATACTTGTATCCGGCGTGAAAAGTTTCATGCGCGCCAAATGTACTGATTTCCTTACATTTTACATTACGGTTATTCTCGTCGACGCAGCACTACCAAAAAGTTGATAGAGAAAATACCTCCACTTTGAAATCTACGTTCACGCAATTGAAAAGTTGGATTTCCTGGGCCGATGTGTTGGAATGAGTTGATCTCTGGAAGACTGCCGTGAGTGTTGGTGTTCAAGGCCCAATTTCCGTAAATTTCGTAACGAATGTCAAAGATGATCCGTTGTGAAAGCAACAACTTAGTTCCAAGGCCAAGGCTAACACCTAAAGTTGTTGTAGCAGTGATCGGTTGAATCGTGCTGATGCCGCTACTTGTAGAGTTTTCACCATACAATTCTTGATGGAAGCGTGAGTAGTAAAAGTCTAAACCCCCTCCCGAAGTTACGTAGGGATTGATAAGAGATTTTTCATGTAGTTTAAAGCCGAAGTCGTATGTGAGGCTTGGGGAAACACGATTGAATTCAACACGACCAAATCCTTCGTTATATCCATTTTCATCGCCCAAATTGGTTGTAATTCCAGAGAAATGTTGATGGCGTTTCGATTCTGTAACTTCCACGGAAAAATTGAATGCTGAATTGAACAAGGATTCACCAGTTAGCGTATCGTGGAATTGCTTGGGCATGGTGCTGGCTCCTAGACGCACGCCACGTTCATTGTACCAGAAGTTTCCGAAAGAGTGATTCAATACCATGCCACCATAAAAACCTATTCTGGATGGATCTGAATCCTGACCTACACATAAGGCAGGCAGCGCAATTAGGTGTATCAACAAAATGAACTTTTTCACACAGACAAAATACTCAGAATGTCGTTGAGGATCATGGTCTACTATGCAAAAAATAGTTATCGCATCCATTCTGTTTCATTATTCTTCAAAGCTGCAAGTTGTAGGGTCACAGCGTATATACTGCTATTCGTCATTTTTGCTTTCAGCCATGCGTAGGCACTAATGAAAAAGATGTCGTCCTCGTGCGAAGCTTTCCATGGAATAGAAGTCTCAACCAATTGATGGAAATCTTTGGTGTGAATACTTTCGGGTTGATTTAAATAGTGTTTTAACAGGGCCAGGAATGGTTTGATTTGCGTGTTCGTATGTTCTTCGAAGATGCTTTTTTGTTGACGTAAAAAATTGTCAATTCTCGAATAAGCAAAATCAAAATCACCCGATTCAATGATCAGAATGATCTCTAAAAATCGCTTGTTGATTATCCATTCCAAACCTGCGATTCTTTTGTAGTAGGCATCGGTGCGGTACAGCTTTTTCATTAACATATTTGCTTCCTTGATCTGCCCTTGTTGTGCCAGTAGCATAATTTGCGTCAGTACCACTTGCAATCGTTCTTGGCTGTCTTGAGTAGATTTAAACTTAATTCCTCCTAAAATTTCCAAAGCTTGATCGGCATTTCCGAGAAAGTTTAGATTCAAAGCGGTAAGTAACTGATGTTTGATTATCCGCTCACTATAATATCGCTGATTAAATGCTTTCAGCTGGTCGTGCATCTGATCCAGGTAATGCATACTTTTTCGGAAAGCGCGTCTTCGAAAGTGAATATTCGCGAGGAGATATAGCAAATCAATGTGATAGAGATGATTGCGCGCGTTGGATTTTTCCTCAAGACTTAGCTGTTGAATTTTGTCGGCAAAGAATAAATCAATACTGTGGTACGTTCGAGATTTTGCTGCAGCGAAATCGATAATTGTAGCCAATTGATACAAAGACTTTAAACCGTACCCAGATGCTTCTGATATTCCGTATTTAGCAAAATTCTCCTCTATCAATGAGTTTAAATCGATTTGGCGCTGGCCTTGTTCGCTTTCGAGAAATGACCGTTTCACCTGAGCGAAAACAAGGTTAAGTCGTTCCTGTAGCACAAAGTTTCGCGTATTAATCTCTAGTTTTTGAATTAGCTTTTCATGGTCAGAGAAAGATGCTTCGTGAGAAATCTCAATGAGGGAATGATAAATTTCATTGAGTAGCGTATAATGCTGAATTTCCCTTGCTTTTTTTTCGGCTTTCAAGAGAAGTTTCCGTCCCGTTGTTATTTTCTCGAGCTGAAGCATTTTACGCGCTAGAACAAGGGTGCGAATGATATGGGATTCTTGCGTGAGTTCGCTTTCGAAAATGATTCCAGACATGAACTCAGAAAGAGACTCTGTGAGTCGTAACTTTAAAACGTTGTAAGTGTTGTCACCCAATTCCAATTTTAGTGACGCTTCCTTACCGTTTATAAGTGCTTTAAATAAGGCGATATTTCTACGCTCCTTTCGTTTGCTGCGCTCAGATAAGAAACGAACAAATTGTTCTTTATCCGCTTTTGACATTATAGAAATTAAGTCATAAATCATTGTTTAATTGTAATAATAGATTTGCTTAATAGTTTGATATGCAATTGATAAGAATATAAATGTTACTATTTGAGTTGTAATATAATCGAAAAATTTGAATTCTCCCTTTTCTTTTTTCGCTTCACCTTTGAGTCATCAAATCGGAATAATGATTCCAAAAACAAAAGTTATGAAACAGGAAAAATTTGAAGTAAACGAAACCAGAGAAATGAAGAAGACAACCGTTGGATTTAAACCAACTCCTGCATTTATTGGAGCTTCGTGGGTTGCACTTGGAACAGGGATGATTTCATACTGTGTAGGATTATGGAACGCAGATATGTGGTTGAACGAGAAGGGCTATTACTTTGCTATTCTATTGTTTGGATTGTTCTCAGCTATTTCCGTTCAGAAATGTGTGCGCGACAAATCAGAAGGCATTCCAGTAACCGACATTTATTACGGAATTAGCTGGTTTACAACAATTACCTCCGTCGTGTTGTTGGTCGTTGGACTAAGAAATGCAGACATCGAACTGAGTGAAAAAGGGTTTTACGGAATGTCATTTACGCTGGCTTTATTCGCATCGATTGCGGTACAAAAGAATACGCGTGATTTGAAAGCTTACAATGAAAATGAAAAATAGAAAATTGAAATGGGTATGCAGCGTTTCTGAAAATGCTCGTATCTATTAAAGTAGTAGAGTAAATCAGAGAATGATTTTTTAGGTAGTAGTAAGCAAAAGAGGAGTGGAGGTTTCTTCGCTCCTCTTTTTTGAAAACGGTTTACGGAAACGAGATCGTATTTCTACAACCCATCACTTTATTCCTCTCTACAAGTTATCAGGCGATCCACTGAAGCTTTTCCTTCTCCACTTTCATACGGGCAAATCCGAAGGTGACAGTCATGGTATTTCCAGATATTTCTTCCACAGTACCGGACTGTTTGGTTGCTACCAATTTAACTTTCGAACCTACCTTGATTTTATCACGGTTGTATGGATCCTTCTCTTTTGTCGGTCGCTTTTTCTTTTTGCCAGAGGTTTTTCGTGCTGCAGCCGCTTTCATTTTTTCAGCATTTTTTGCTTCTTCGGCCTTCGTTCGCTCGACGGCTAAGTACTTACGTACCTCTTCTAATAACGGCTGATTGATTGTCTTCTTTCGCGAACGGGTATTGTAACGGTCAATGAAGGTCTTCATTTTTTTACCCATACGGATTAATGCCTCGTTGGAAGTCTGCTTGGAGCGCATCTCCTGGATTTTACGCTCGTAATACTCCTTTTGATCGGTGTATTCATTCAGCGCCTCCTGAGCCGTTTCCTGAGCCTCAATATGTTCTTTGTTCAGTCGCGATAAATAGTTTTTCTCTTTCTGTAAAGCGTTCAATAACTGATCCATCTTTACTTTACGGTCGTCTAATTTCGATTTCGCGTCTTCAATCAGTTCATCCGGAATTCCATTGATTTTGGCCACTTCAAACGTAAAGGAACTACCAGGCTGACCGATATCTAATTTGTAAAGCGGTTCCAGGGTTTCGGTATTAAAAAGCATACAGCCATTTCGAGCGTTCCGAAGTTTATCCGCCTTCAATTTTATATTGGCATAGTGCGTCGTTATCACACCAAAACTTTTTTTCGAGTAAATGGTTTCGAAAATAGACTCAGCCAAGGCTCCGCCCAAATCCGGATCTGATCCTGTTCCGAATTCATCAATCAAGAAGAGCGTGTGACGATTGGCAGTGTCCAGAAATTGCTTCATCCGCTTTAAACGATAACTGTATGTACTTAATTCGTTCGCAATGGATTGATTGTCTCCAATATCGCTCAGGATATTTCGGAAAAAACACATGATACTATTTTCGTGCACAGGAACCAATAATCCTGACTGTAGCATCAACTGCAATAGCCCCACCGATTTTAATGTGATACTTTTTCCACCAGCATTGGGGCCAGAAATAACGAGCATTCGGGAGAACTTATCCAACTGAATTTGCTGGGGGAAAGTGTGCTTTTTTTGGGCTTTGTTATTTCGCCAAAGTATAGGGTGGAAGGCATCTATGAGCTCTATTTGCAATTCATTCGAAATTCTTGGACGTGTGCATTCCAAGGCAAGTGCGAGGCGTGTTTTGGCATTGATGAAATCAAACTCCGTGAGGATATCCTGATATTCTTGAATCAATCCGATGTATTGATATAATTCCTTTCTAAGAATTTGAAGAATCCGAAAAATTTCCTTCCGCTCATCGTCCATCAGCATCTCCAACTCATTGTTCAAGGCGATGTTGACTTGTGGTTCGATGTATGTTAATGAGCCCGTGTTACTAGACCCTACAACCGACCCCGGAATTTTTCGTTTGTGGGATGAAAGCACCGTTAAAACACGACGATCATTAATAAATGTTTCCCGGGTATCACCCAAAACTCCATTTTTTTGGAGCTTCCGAATTTCTCTATCAAAATTTTGATTGATCTGCTTACGAACAACCTTGATATTGGTCCGAATAGAATTCAATTCTGGTGAAGCATCGTCTTTTACCTGACCGCTACGATCAAAGACTTTTTCAATGGCTTCAATAATTTCCTTGGTGTAATGGGCATTTTCCAGCGTATGTGATAGCAGAGGGTACTCTTCCTCGCGTTTGTCGAAAAAATGCAATAAATCATTCACCAATCGACTGGCAGTATGAATCCGCATGAATCCTTCCAATGAAATAGATGCGTTTTCGATAGGAAGCAAGCGAATTTCATTCTCCAGTTCCTCAAACTCAAGTTGCGGAAACGTTTCTCCTGTGATTCGAACCTGTTGAAATTCAAATGTTTTGTCAAGTTGATATTGAATTTCACCAAAGTTTGGAATCGGAGCCAACTCTGTTAGGCGTTTCTGCGCCGTTGGTTGTTTGGCATATTCGACTGCCCATGCACGAATCGTGTCAAACTCTAAATCAGAAAGTGTTTGTGCATCAACTGCCATGGCGCAAAGATACGTGTTCTGCTGTATTCTGATTGCTTAAAATATGTCCTTTTCGAATCACGTGAAGAATGTAAAGACTTCGATATCCAGCAAAAGTTACAGCACTTAACACATCTTGATATTAATTAGTCAATGTTTGATTTTGTTGCAGTTTTTTCAGTTTTCTGAGAAGAAGAGCAAACTACATTGGCTGAAATAAAAATTTATTATGAAGAATTCACTGAACATTTTAATGCTTGTAGGAGTACTCATTTTAACAAGTTGCTCTAATTACAACAACTTTCAGAAGCGCAAATACACGCGAGGCATATTTCGTCCAAAAACCGAACGATTGAAGGCCTATCATGACAAGGAGAAATCAGAGGAGGTGCTTCGAACAGGGCAACATGCTGAGGTTCTGGAAAACGGTAAAAAACCTTTTGAGATACAAACTCGCACACATTCTGAGAATTTTGAAGCAGCAATTCACACAGATGATCTAAATCAAAGTGAGGAAAGACGAACTGCAGTAAGAGACAAAAACTTAGATATTCGAGAGCAAAAACAAGGGAGTCAAGTAGCCCAGACTGAAGTTAAGAAGAAGGAGAAACGAAAATCATTGACTTCATCTGAGAAGAATGCAAAAAGCGCATTCATCCTTGGGGTTACCAGTATTGGCTTGATAACGACGTTGTTTGCAGCAGGAATCACCCTGGGAATTCTTTCCGTCTACTTCTTTCCTATATTGGCTTTGGCGCGCCTGCCTGCTCTGTTGGGCTTTATTGGGTTGTTCAAAGGGTCCCTTTTCTTTCGGCAAGACCCTCCACTGGAAGGGAAATACCAGAAATACAGAAGAAGAGGCCTTTTTCTCTCTTTCCTGACAGTGGTCATCTGGTTGCTCTTCTTCCTTTTCTAAAAAAAATGAACTCCTAACCACTAGTTCATAATGCTGAAAAAAGAAATGCGTCTCGTTGCTAGTGAGACGCATTTCTAATTTTTACGATTTAATTTCTTCCGTTCCATCCGAATGGAGTGCAAATCTGCCTTTCTCTCGATCGTGAACCTGATCGTATCGTGACCACGGCCAGCCGCCAAATTGCGTTGCATGATACTCTTCGAATGTTTGCTGTATCTCAGCTCTCGTGTTCATTACAAATGGACCATGTTGCACTACAGGTTCGTTGATAGGCTTCCCTTGTAAGACCAGGATCTTGGATACTTCATTTCCTGCCAGCAAGGTCAAAGCTTGAGTCTCATCCACTTCCGCCGCATGATAGTTTGGGATCGGCATTTCATTCACAATGAGGTCATTTCCCTCGTAGTAATACAAGGTCCTATTCACTCCTTCTGAAGCAGCAGGTAATTCAAATGAGCCATTTGGTTCCAATTGAATATTGTAAATAGCTACTTCGTTCTCTTCAGGATTTGCCCAAGAATCAGGCGGAGCACTCGGTGCTACATTCTCCTTGAGTTTTCCCGCCAGGACTTCTATGGTTGCGTGCAGCATTTCTCCATTCATGTGCTCAATTACTGGAACGGACTCGCTCCAAAGCATTTTGAAATGTGGCTCTACCATTTTACTGCGTTTTGGTAGATTCAACCAAATTTGGAACAATTCCAATGGGTTCTCGTTTTCCGGATCGAGTAAGGGGAACATTTCTGAGTGTTGCACCCCTTTTCCAGCGGTCATCCATTGAACATCACCGTTACCATAACGTCCTGCGGCGCCTGTGGAGTCCGCATGATCTACCAACCCTTCACGAACTACTGTAATGGTCTCAAATCCTCTGTGCGGATGCCCTGGAAAGCCAGGTACTGTCTGTCCGTGGTACATGCGAAACCCGTCTTTTAATAAAAAGTCCTGTCCCATTTGACGACCTTCTAAGTAAGAGGGATCCGGTCCCATTGCTTCATTTCCCTTTGGGTATTTGTCTTCGTGATGTACGCAAAACAGGAATGGATCACGTGTTTCCCATTGAAACCCTAAAGGGCGTACTCTATTTACAGGATGTTTCATTTTGTCCTCTTTTTCTTTTGTATCGTTTTCCGATTGCTTCATGCTGTTCGCTAAAAATGGAAGCGCCACCAATGTTGATCCACCGATGAAAAGCTTGCCCAGAAAACCGCGACGATCGTCTTTTGAATTTTCCATTTCTAAAAATGTTTACCATGGTAAATATAACACTTTTAATTGACATTTCTTACTTTTAACTCAAAGCGAAAAAATGCAGATAATTTCATTTAATGTGAACGGCATCCGAGCGATTGCCAAGAAAGATTTCCATAAAGACATAATAGCCTTAAATGCGGATATCGTATGTCTTCAAGAAACCAAGTCAACAGTAGAACAGGCAAGAGAAGTAGTGGCAACATTAGACGATTACCATTACTTCGGAAATGAGTCAAAAGCGAGAAAAGGATACTCTGGGACGGGTATCTTAACGAAGATCGCGCCACTTTCAGAACGTTACGATATGGGAATTGAAGAGTACGATCAGGAAGGACGTGTGATAGCCCTGGAGTTTGAGGACTACTTTCTGGTAACTGTTTACACGCCTAACTCGGGGAATGATTTGAAACGTTTGGATTACCGTCAGGATTGGGATAGAGCGTTTTTGAATTATCTGAAAGATATCGAAAAGGAAAAGCCCGTAATTGCCTGCGGCGATTTCAATGTAGCACATAAATCGATTGATTTGGCGCGGCCCAAGGCGAATTACAATAAGTCCGCAGGACACATGCAAGAAGAGATTGACGGAATGGATGCGTACACGTCCAATGGATTCGTCGATACTTTCCGTTTGAAATACCCGGACGCCGAGGAGAAATATTCATGGTGGAGTTATCGGGGCGGTGCAAGGGATAGAAACGTTGGCTGGCGGATTGACTACTTCTTAGTTTCAGAATCCATCCAGGATCGTGTGAAAGACGCCTTTATTTTGACGGATGTTTTCGGATCGGATCATTGTCCGGTGGGAATTGCTCTTGACTAAGAGAGTTTTTGTACTCGTAGAGGATCAGATTTTTGACAGATAGTAATAGTCCGTGTAGTAATAGTCGGTGCTTTCAAGCGTATCAAATATGCAAACTTCGGATCTGTAAGGATGTTAGTGTGGCATCTCGAATATCTGTAAAAGCAATTGGGAACCGCTCCTAGTTCGATATGTAAACAATTGTCGCTTCATTCGTCTAAACCGAAAACAAAATCTATGAAATTCGTAGTATTCGCATTGGCATTTCTTTGGGTTGGAAGTTCTATGGCGCAAGATCAAATGTATGATGTATGTCCTTTGAAAGTAGGAGAAGAAGTGCCGAAGATAGTGTCCCTTGTCAATGCAGGCGGTGAATCGCAGTTACTGGAAGAGGTTCTTTCCAAGAAGTCGATTGTCGTTTTTTACCGCGGTGGTTGGTGCCCCTATTGTATGCTCCATTTATCCGCGTTGCGCGAAACGAAAGAAGAGATTAATGAATTGGGGTACGATTTAATCGCTATTACACCCGATCAATTTGATTCTTTAGGAGTAAGCGAATCCAAAGCGCAAACAGATTTCACCATCTATTCGGATAGCGATGTAGACGTTATTGAAGCTTTTGGTTTGGGTTGGAAGGTTGACGAGGAAATGCACGAAAAGTATGTTTCCAAGTACGATTTAGATATAACACAATGGTCGGGTGCAGACCACAAAATACTTCCTGTTCCAGCAGTTTATGTTATTCACGATGGGGTAGTGCAGTATCAATATGTCAACCCAAATTATTCGGAAAGACTGAAGCCAGAAACCTTGACAGCAATTTTGAAGACTTTGTAATGACTATCGAATTACGAGTCGTTTCGAAATTTTATTTCCATACTCATCACGAATCGTAGCCAGGTATTCTCCTTTTTCGTATTCCTTAATATGCAGTTTGAAACGATTGTAACCTTCTGAGATTAGGACATCAAATTGCTCTACAATTTCACCAGATCGCGACATCACGGTTAGTGTACCATCCGAAGCAATCATGGAGTCGTAAGACAAAGTCATTTCTTTATTTACCTTTCTCGGAACGGGGATGAGTAACATATTTGTCAATACCGGGCGATTGATATTTACGCGATCCATTTCAGTTTGTTCGCCATTTGCATCTACACGAACAACACGGAAGTATTCGTTGACACC
The DNA here is from genome assembly GCA_047947105.1 of Fluviicola sp. GTDB lineage: Bacteria > Bacteroidota > Bacteroidia > Flavobacteriales_D > Crocinitomicaceae > UBA4466. Next base: position 3,850,025 of record CP170456.1, read on the forward strand.
CTCTGCAAAATCAATCTCGGAAATTTCGTAGGTATGTTGTTCTTCGTGACTTTTGATGGAAGATACTTTTGTTACCGGAGACCAGTTTTCCTGATCGAGTGATTTTTGAATCAAAAAATGATCTCCCATTTTTTCAGATGAAACGCTCCAACGAAAATGGATAATACGAGCTGATAATGTAGCTTCCAAATGATCAAATTCTATTTTTGACGCTGTGCTATCACCTTCGTCTTCAAATGCATAGGTGGGAACACTTGCTAAAAGCAGTGTTAAAATGATCGTTATTTTGCCAAAGACGTTAAGCATGTCTTGTTTGTAGTTTCTCTGTATGCATAATAATGTACTACTTACTAAACGGTTTAGCAAGTAAAACAGTTGCCAGTTATTAACAGCTGTTTTGTTAAAATAAGTGTGTTTTATCGGAAGTAATTACGAATGAACTAACTGCGCAGACAAAATGGGTAATACGAACGACGAATGAACGGTTGGGATGTTCAAAACTGGGATAGTGAATTTGATGTTTGCTGGTTGTTGTGCACCGCTTTGATTAGGGATAGATAATCAAGTAATCAGGTAAGAAGCCGAAAGGACTATTCTCTTGAAGGGGCAACTTCTTATTTATGGCACTAATCCTAATTTATTTCTTTTGCAAAAGCGTTTCTTATGCGAATATACCTGCTTCCCCCTTATGGAGGGGGATTCGAGGGGGAGGACTTGAACAAATCTAATCTCAACATACAGCAATTACCTATTGGTGTCATTATCTATGCAATCGCCTTCGATGCCCTAGCTATTCGAATTTATCAGAAATAAACCTCAATGAGTCTGGCGACGCGAACCTTTCTTTGGTGTTAAAACGGATGCCTTGTTTTTATTTAGGAAATCGTTCCTGTAAAGGGGTGGGTAGTAACTATTGTCAATAGAACTGAATATTACCTCAATTCCCCAATCTTGGTCAATCGTCCTTGAACCACATCGCCGATTTTCACATCAATTTGAGTGTCTAGTGGAAGCAGCAAATCTACGCGTGAACCGAACTTAATGAATCCAAATTCTTCGGCTGCCGTTACTTTTTGATCTTCACGTACGTAATAACAAATCCGTCGCGCCACGGCGCCAGCAATTTGGCGGAACAATACTTCCTGCCCGTTCTCATGTTCCGTAACAATGGTGGTTCGCTCGTTATCCGTACTGCTCTTAGGGTGCCATGCAACCAAAAACAATCCCTTGTGGTATTTCACGTATTTGATGATTCCTGAAATAGGATTGCAGTTTTGATGCACGTTTAGCGGTGACATGAAAATCGAGATCTGGATACGTCTGTCATTGAAATACTCGGTTTCTTCGACCTCTTCAATCACTACGACTTTACCGTCTGCAGGACAAACAATATCGTTCGCCTCAAATTTCGGGTTACGATTGGGAATGCGAAAAAATTGAACAACCAGATAGAACATTACCAAAACGCCTAGTGAAAGCAGTAGAAAGAGCCACAGCCATCCAAGAGCTACATATAAAAAGTAATTACCAACCTGAATAGCAGACAGAACTAGCAGTGCCACAAGAATGATGGTGTATCCCTCGCGATGGATTTTCATGAATTAATTTTGGTCAAAGATACGGATAAATGGATGCCCAAGCCATAAAAAACGGGACAGAGAAGAACACTGCATCAAAGCGATCAAGTATGCCTCCGTGCCCTGGCAGAATAGAACCTGAGTCCTTTATTTTTAGAGATCTTTTGAAAAGTGATTCGTACAAATCACCGAGTATGGCACAAGGAGCAATTATCAACGCTGCGCCTATCCAAAAGCCCAATGATTCATTCGTGTTAAAAAAGGTGCCAATCAAAAAACCGACAACAATGGTCATCAAAACACCACCCAAAGTTCCTTCCCAGGTTTTCTTCGGCGAAATGCGTTCAAAGAGTTTGGTTCTACCAAAGAAGCGTCCTGTTAGATAAGCGAACGTGTCATTTGACCATATTAAGAGAAACATTCCACCTACTTTTGGCATAAAGAAGCCTTCCGCTGGTCGAACATCATTGAAGTTATGGTCATGAAAGTTCATTTCCGTGATGAGAAAGAAGGGGAGGACGATGTAGAAAATTCCGGCAATTTGAATGGTGCTGTTGAGAATAGGATTTTTCTTTTTTCGCCAGAGCTCCGTAAGCATCATGATGAGAATCACCGGTACAATGAGCGTATAATAGGCAATGGCAAGTACCTGATACAAGGTAAGAACAGCAATGGTGAAAATGACAATTCCTCCCAGCGTACCGATCCGCCAATCGATTTCAATGGTTCTTTGCGAGTGAAATAACTTATTAAATTCTACTAGTCCAAGAATCATGAATGCGGCGAAAACCGCGGTAGCATACCAATCGTCCAATAGGATTGACCCCAGAATCACGGCAACGAATATTGCTCCAGTGATAGATCGAACGACCAGATTATTCATGGGTCAAATTTAGAATTTCGCGCGCTTTATCCAAGTGTTCACGGTGTACTTTGAGGTATATATAGCCGAAGGCTTGATATGAAGAATCCCGCTGATCAAAGATCACAGCGGGAATATCTGCTTCAACTAATTGCATATGTTTGATACGAAGGCCGTATTCATCTCGAGATTCGAAAACGGTTACCCAATCAGGCTCCGGAACTAGTTTCGTCCGAAGTGCTGTCAGTCGGTTTTTTATGTTCCGAATCAGCTTCATCCGTATTTTCTTTTTCTTCGGTTTCTGAGCTTGAAGAAGCTTCTCCCTCGTTTCCCTTATTCACTGAGATGGTTTCTGCACGAGGTACCTCTGGTACTTTTACAGGTTCGTCATCAGCAACAATTGCTTTTTTGATTTGAGCACCTTCTTCTTTCTTGTCCCATGGACGTTCACCGAAAATTGCAATCAAATCTTCTTTGAAGATAACTTCTTTTTCCAGTAGTTTGTTCGCAAGTTGCTCTAATTTTCCCTGATTTTCTTTCAAAAGTCCGAGGGCACGTTGGTACTGTGATTCAATTAATTTACTAACCTCCTCATCAATCACATGTGCTGTTTCATCCGAGTAAGGCTTCGTGAATTGGTTTCCGTGTGGATCGTAGTAGGAAATATTTCCCACCTTTTCATTCAGTCCGTAAACGGAAACCATAGCATAAGCTTGCTTGGTTACTTTTTCCAAATCGCTCAAAGCTCCCGTGCTAATTTTACCAAAGGTTAGCTGTTCCGCTGCACGACCTCCAAGGGCAGTACACATATCATCCAGGATTTGCTCCGTCGTAGTGATACTGCGCTCTTCTGGTAAATACCACGCAGCTCCAAGTGAACGTCCACGCGGAACGATTGTCACCTTCACCAATGGGTTTGCATATTGCAACAACCAGGAAATAGTAGCATGACCCGCCTCGTGGAAGGCGATTGCTTTTTTCTCTTCCGGTGTAATAATCTTGTTCTTTTTCTCTAATCCTCCAATGATTCGATCGACTGCATCGAGGAAATCTTGTTTTTCAACGGATTTCTTGCCTTTTCGCGCTGCAATCAGAGCCGCTTCGTTACAGAGGTTTGCGATGTCGGCACCAGAGAATCCTGGTGTTTGACGTGCTAAGAAATCGATATCTAGATCCACTTCTAATTTCAATGGCTTCAAGTGTACCTGGAAGATTTCTTTTCGTTCGTTTAAGTCAGGCATATCCACGAAAATCTGACGGTCAAAACGACCAGCACGTGTCAAAGCGTTGTCCAAAACATCTGCACGGTTGGTAGCTGCCAGGATGATCACACCTGAGTTCGTTCCAAATCCGTCCATTTCAGTTAAGAGTTGGTTCAACGTATTTTCACGCTCATCGTTCGATCCGAAGCTGTTGTTTTTCCCGCGGGCACGACCAATAGCATCGATCTCATCGATAAAGATTATGGCTGGTGCTTTTTCTTTGGCTTGTTTGAATAAGTCACGCACTCGAGAGGCACCAACTCCTACGAACATTTCTACGAAATCCGACCCTGACAAAGAGAAGAACGGAACTTTCGCTTCACCGGCTACTGCTTTCGCAAGTAATGTTTTACCTGTACCTGGAGGTCCCACCAAAAGGGCTCCTTTCGGAATTTTTGCTCCGAGCTCTGTATATTTTTTCGGGTGTTTCAAAAACGCTACAATTTCCTCCACTTCTTCTTTTGCACCTTCCAAACCAGCAACGTCCTTAAAGGTCACATTGGTTGTTTTGCCATTTTCATAAACCTTCGCTTTGGATTTTCCGATATTGAAAATTTGGCCTCCAGCGCCACCGCCGCCACCGCCAGTCATTCGGCGCATCACGAACATCCAGATTGCAAGAATGATGATTAACGGAAGTAAGAAACTGAGAATACCACTGAAGTAGTTGACCTCATCTTTAGATTCTGTACCTACTGAAGGTACAGTCAAGTCTGTTTCTTCACCCGCCTCTTCAGCGGCAGCAATTTTCTCTTCAATTTCTGCTTTGCGCTCGTCTAATCGTCGTTCAAAGGTTTCAACGCTGGCTAATTTCATTGTGAATTCAACTTCGCCACCTAACGTATTCCCTTTTTTCAGCGCTTTGCGGAGTTTGCTAAAACGTGACTCATCAGATTCCTTAACAAACTCACGTCCTTCTTTTGTGAGAGTGAAATCTAGGTGGTCACGGTTAACAATGATCATCTTTTCGATGTAGTCTTGTTCCCAGAGCTCAATTACAACTTCATCTGAATTGATCTCTGTTTCGGAGCCAGAAGACATAAACAATTGAACACCAATAATGGCCACTCCAATTGCTGCATAAATCCAATAAATGGAAAAAGGACTCTTCTTTTTGTTTTTGTTATCGCTCATTTTTAATAATTAATCAAGGTTTGGTACATCCACTCTGACGGCGTCGGCCCATAAATCTTCCAACTCGTAAAACGATCGTGTTTCTTTGTAGAAAACATGTGCAACAACGCTCACATAATCCAAAAGAACCCACTCTCGGTTACTTTTTCCTTCTACACTGTAGGGTTTTTCCGACAACTCCTTTCGAGTGTTACGCATGACAGATGAGCTAATTCCGTCCACTTGTGTGGATGAATCACCGCTACAAATCACGAAATAATCGCATACAGCATTGTGAATTTCCCGCAGGTCGAGTACCACAATATCTTTGGCTTTATTGGCTTGCATTCCCTCTACAATTGCATCGCAGAGTGCCCGTGAGTCATCTTCTCTCAGCTCTTTCTCCATGTACGTTTTTTATACCTTTGCAAATCTAACTTTATATTTACAGAAAACCAGCCGAAATCGGTTGAACTATCAATAATCCACATGGAGGAAATCGGTCGTTCTATTATCCGCTTGGAATCTGTCGATTCTACGAACAATTATACTGCCAATCGTGCCAGAGAGAACGATTTGCGCCACGGCGCTGTTATTTTGGCAGTAGAACAAACACGCGGGAAAGGTCAGTTGGGGGCTTATTGGCAGTCAGATGCGGGTGCAAATCTCACATTTTCTGTCTTTTTAAACAACGTCAATCTGTCAGTTCAGCGTCAGTTCGTTTTAACAAAAATTGTGTCTTTGTCGCTTACGGATACATTGGCATCTTTCGGAATTCAGGCTAAAATTAAATGGCCGAATGATATTTATGTAGGAGATCGAAAAATTGCTGGTGTTCTTATTGAGAATGTGATTCAGGGTAAAACGATTACTCGTACCATTGTCGGCATTGGACTCAACGTAAATCAAAGGGATTTTGGGAAACTCAGTGCCACGAGTATTTCTTCGGAGAAAGAGCAGCACTTCGCTTTAGATGATGTCTTGTTTTCCTTCATTTCAAATTTCAACGCTCGCATCAAGAGTATGAGCCAACCAAGCTTAGATCAGGATTATCACAATCTGCTTTATTGGTTAGATGAAAAACGTCAATTTGAAGACAGCGAGGGCGTTTTTGAAGGCGTGATTAAAGGTATTTCAGAGTTGGGAATGTTGGTTGTTGAAAGCGAGCTTCGAGATACTTCAGCAGGCTCAGAACAGCGCCCTCAGCCCTCTCAGTACCACCTCAAAGAAATAAAGTTTGTCAACTGAATTGTTCCACCAACTTCTTGGACATGTAATTGAACAAGTTGGTTAGAGGCTTTTCGACCATCATTTTCAGAAATGCATTCACCTTGCCATCGAAAAGGATGTAGCCATCTGTCTTCCCGTCATTCTCATTCATGAAAATTGTCAACGTGAATGGGAAAGGCGATTTTTCACCAGATTTCATGTACAACTCATTCGAACCATTATCTCCGTTTTGAAGCAAGGAGATGGTGATACCACCCTGAACTTTAAACGAGCATCCCTCTTTGGTTGCTTGGAAGTCTGAGATTTTGTCTGTTGGAAGGAGGAACTTCATGTTATTAGAGTCTGCCAAAAATGCTCGAACCGTTGCTGGATCGGCATTCACCACTACATTGTCAGCTTTGATTTTCATTTTTTCCAATCTTTTGGTGCACGACGCCATTCGCTTAGAGATTCCATGTCCCCCTTGTTAATCCATTCATTCTTCAAGGCAACATCGACTAACGTATCGTAGTCTGATAGTGTCACATACGGACATTCAGCGTCTGCAAAATTTTGGTGTGCCACATCAAATCCGTAAGTGAAAATGGCAACAAGTCCTCGAACATCCAACTTGGCTTCACGCAATGCGTCTACTGCTTTCAAGCTGCTGCCACCGGTGGAGATCAAATCTTCGATGACCACGATTTTTTGTCCCTCCTCGTAGTATCCTTCAATTTGATTTCCCATTCCATGGGCTTTCGCCGAACTTCGAACATAAATAAAAGGGACACCTAATTCCTGCGCTACCAAAGCCCCTTGAGCAATTCCTCCAGTGGCTACGCCCGCAATAGCGTCAGGTTTGCCAAAATGGTCAATAATCGCCTCGGAATAAGCCTGACGAATAAACGTACGAATGTTTGGATACGACAATGTGATTCGGTTATCACAGTAAATTGGTGAATTAATTCCCGATGCCCAAACAAAAGGTTCATTTGGACTTAACTTAACCGCTTTGATTTGTAGCAAAAATTCAGCTACTTTTGATGCCTTATCAGTGTTCAAAATCATGGGTGCAAATGTACAAAGTTTTTATTGATCAAAAGCCTGTAGTTTTTATTGAAAAGGAAATGTTATCCACAGAAAAACTGGTGGAAAAAGCAAAGAATGTATCCAATTTCAACGAGCTGAAACCTTTACTTAAAAAAGCTTCAATCGCATCCCCTGTCATTTTAACATCTAAGAATCCGAAGAAGGCTTTCAAAGCTTTTTTTTCGGACTTTAAAAAGATTGATGCGGCAGGTGGAATTGTACAACGCAAGCAGAAGTATTTGGTCATCAAACGAAAAGGCTTGTGGGATATTCCGAAAGGAAGAATTGATAAAGGTGAAAGCGCTGAAACGGCATGTGTTCGTGAAATTATGGAAGAATGTGGCATTGGAAAACCTTCCATTACACATCCTTTGTGCGAAACGTACCACTGCATGAAATGGAACGGACAGCCAGCGCTGAAGCGTACCTTTTGGTATATGCTTTCGTATGACGGTCCTAAAGAAACAACACCTGAAGTCAAAGAAGATATTACGGAGGCAAAATGGATGTCACGTGAGAAGCTGCTTGGGATTCGAAAGAAAACTTTCGGTTCTGTAAATGAAGTACTCGATGCGTTCGTCGAAAAATACCCAGAGTAAAGCATCAATCTTCAGTGTAGACCACTTTTGTAGTGTCCAGCACCCGGATATTTTCAAAAGTACATTCAATACTTGAATTCATTTCTTCAATCCACGTTGTATTAAGATTAATGCTAAATGTAGATTCGTCGGTGATATTCCACTTCTCAGAATCGAGGTTAACATTCTTTCTTGTGCGTTTTAATTGTGCAAGAATGTTATCAATATCATAGTCTGTTGTCGTCCTTACTTTGATGGAATTTCCTTCTTCAATTCCCGTGATATGCAAAACGGCTGGAACCGGATCCGTTACTGAGGGGTCGATAGCGTTCACTTCATAGGTTAAAATTTCTTCGCTATGTGTTTCTCCGTCAATCGGGTAATTGAAACTGTAAGGTTGAAGGCTAACATTTATTCCATTTACAAAGGTTTGAACCATTTGATCTTTAAAAGAACTAACCATTAATTCATATTGAGCGACGGACTTCTCTTTTTCTTCTTTGGTAAGATCTTCAGGTAGCAAGTTGTTAACGAATATTATCGCTGCTTCTTTCATCAGACTTATTACTTCATCTTCGTTTAGTAGTTGTGTGACTTGACCAAGTTCCGGGTCGAACTCCAAAATGAACTCTACCTCCTCTAGAGCATAAGTGAGCTCTTCAACAAGATCATTAAGCTTTTTATCGACACCTGGCATTACTGACTCCGTTTCAAAATCTACTCTATTCTGTTTTTGAAAGGCACGAAGTTTTATCAGAGGTTCAACCTCAATTACTTCAATGTAATGAGTAGCACTCACATTGGTTTCTTGAAAGACAGTATCAGAAACGTAGATGATAGAAACTGTTTCCGAAGTGATGGTCCTTTTTTCACCTTTTTTCCAGTCTGGTATGATACTATATAGTTCAACATCACCTTGAGCACAAAGACTCCCAGCAACCAGCCAAAACACTACAACTATTATTAATTTCACGATCTATTCAATATTATTTATTTCTTATTCAATATTTAATCTGCTTTCACACCTCACTCTCACTCTTGTGTAATACTACTGGGCTTGCCTGTGCTGTTGGCATTATTACAATATCATTGAGTGTTACGTGTGGTGGGCGCGTCGCTGCGAAATAAGCCGTTTCAGCGATGTCTTTTGCCAACAATGGTTGATACCCTTCATACACGGAGTCTGCGGCATCTTGATCTCCTTTGAAACGTACCACCGAGAATTCTGTTTCGGCTGCACCGGGAGCAATGTTGGTTACTTTAATTCCATGAGAAACCAAGTCGATGCGCATGGCCTGAGACAGTGCGTCCACGGCATGTTTCGAGGCGCAGTATACATTTCCTCCAGGATAGACCTGTTTGCCTGCAATAGAGCCGATATTGATAATTTGTGCATTTCCATTATTCTTCAACATAGGAATCACAGCTTTGGAAACGTAGAGCAATCCTTTCACATTCGTATCGATCATGCGCTCCCAATCATCAATTAAACCTTCGTCAATTGGACCTTTACCTACCGCCAATCCTGCATTGTTGATTAAGAGGTGAATGTTTGATTGTATTTCATTTGGAATACTTGCAATCGCGCTGGTAACTGCCTCATTATTCCGAACGTCAAAACAAAGAGGTAAAACAGAAACACCATGCGCAGTTTCAATTTCTGACTTCAAAGCGTTCAGTCTATCCTCCCGACGCCCTGTGATGATCAAATTCCAACCGTTCTGAGCAAATTCTTGCGCACAAGCCTCTCCAAATCCTGCCGTTGCTCCTGTAATCAATACTGTTTTATTCATGAGATACTGTTTTCGATTTCTGTTGATAAAGTATACCAATTATGATGAGAATAGTGATGTAAACCGGAATTCTGTACCGTGCTATAGCTCCCAAAACAGGTGTTGTCCAACCTATGATTAACGATAATAGCACAGCAAAAAGTACCAATGCTATAATGCGGATTTGTTCCTGTTCTGATAGTTTCTTTCGCTGCAAAATGGCCCAAATCAAGGCGCCAAATAACAACACTGTTTCCAGAAAAGCGACCCAATTCAGAGCGCCGCCAGGATCTCCAGGCAACGGTCTGAAGAGCGCATGATACAATGCCTCAGGAATGTTCTTAACCAATTGAGCGTAAGAATTGTTAATAGGTGTTACGGGTATGAACCCATTGGACTGCGTGTTTTCAAAATACTTGATCCAACGTTCTCCATCAGATTTTTTTAGCTGGATAGGAACGGGATCTGAAATTTGACCCAGCTTAAGAATTTTCGCCTCTAGATCGTGTTTTAACCACACGGTATCGTGATCACGGTTGAGTGAACCGATTTGATTCGTTCGAAAATAATAGAAGACACTGTCTGCGTACACGTGCAATCCACCTCGTCCTACTTGAACAAAGTCAAATTGTTTTCTGCTGATCGTTTGAATGGCCTTCTCACGGGGCTTTGGGAAAAGAGTAAATGCCAGGGAGGCTAAAACTCCTAAAATAAACAAACCACCCAGGATTTTATATCGTGGCAGCCACTTCGCAATTGCAACAAAGGCGAGCATTGGAAGCATCATGAAGATAACATAGGGCTTAAAGCCGAGTAAGAGCAATCCACCAAGAATTCCGAAGGTTATTTTTTTACGAAATGAATCGTCATGAAACAAGGCTCGAAATAGAAGGCCTAATCCCAAGAGCATAAACGGTTCTTTGAGAATACTAGATGACCAAAAGAAAACGCTCGGTAAAAGCAACAAAACCCAAAAAATAACTTCTTTTTTGAGCGTGGTCATTTGTTTTACAGTGATGTAAAGCTGTTTGATGCCAATCAATCCAACAAGGCAACACACCATCGCGTGAATTACTTCGGAATTGAAACTGAAAAAATGAATAAGGCTGTGAACGCGGAGAATGTTTTTATTGTCGTTGATCAACGATTGCGCTCCAACATCCCAATGTGTGGTTTCAGGAAGGTAGGTTTCAATAAGTGGCTGTGTTTCTCCGATTCCTGTTAGAAACTTAAAATAGGTGAGGGGAGATTCCCAAAACACTTGATGCAACATTTGGCTTTCCCGCATAAAAACTCCGGCGTCTTCACTCAACGTTCCATGACCCAGAACTTCGGTGTAAACAAACAGGAAACACAATGACATTCCAACCTTTAAAGCGAAAGCAATGGGAAATGTCCAGGGATTTAGTTCAGGTACGGACAAAGAGCGCCAGTAACGCAGCCCTAAAAAAAACATCAGAAAAAGTACAATAGTGTACAAAATCACGCGTCGAAATTTCTGGCTAATTTAGTCATAATTCGAAGTAAGGTGTCACAATGTCCAACATTCACGGACACTTTGTCAGTTAACGGCTGATGGCACAGTCATTGACCATGGAAATCACACTAACAAATTGAAAAAAGATGAAAACAGGTCAGATTAATGTACAAACGGAAAACATTTTTCCAATCATTAAAAAATTCTTGTATTCCGATCACGAAATTTTTCTTCGTGAACTTGTATCCAACGCAGTAGATGCTTCGCAAAAATTACGTGTTCTTGCTTCAAACGGCGAGTACAAGGGTGAAGTAGGAGACTTAAAAGTTGAGGTGCTTCTGGACAAAGAGGCTGGAACCTTAACAATTCGAGATGCTGGAATCGGAATGACAGACGCTGAAATCGATAAATATATTAACCAAATTGCCTTTTCGGGAGCAGAAGAGTTTGTGAAGAAATACGAAGGAAAGGAAGGTGCAGAACAAATAATTGGTCATTTTGGACTTGGATTTTACTCGGCATTTATGGTGGCAGATAAGGTACAAATCCGCACTTTGAGTCGTCAGGATGGAGCACAGGCTGTACAATGGGAGAGCAATGGTTCGCCAGAATTTACCATAGAAGAAATTGAAAAGGATTCACGCGGAACAGACATCGTACTTTACATTTCTGAGGAATCGAAAGAGTTTCTAGAGAAGCCGCGTATCCAGGGGATTTTAGATAAGTACTGTAAATTCTTACCAATTCCAGTATTCTTTGGTACGAAAACAGAATATCAAGACGATCCGAAAGGTGAGAAAGATGAAGATGGAAAGGTAAAACGAGTAGCTATTGAAGTTCCAAATCAGGTAAATAATGTTTCTCCCGCATGGACGAAAGCGCCTGCGGACCTCACTGATGCAGATTACGGAAATTTCTATGGTGAGTTGTATCCAGGTTCCATGGAGTTGCCACTTTTCAATATTCACTTGAACGTAGATTACCCTTTCAACTTAACAGGGATTTTGTACTTCCCGAAGATCTCTGAGAATGTGGAAGTACAGCGAAATAAGATCAACTTATATTCCAACCAGGTATTCATTACGGATTCGGTAGAGGAGATTGTTCCGGAATTCTTGACCCTTCTTCATGGAGTAATTGATTCGCCAGATATTCCTCTGAACGTTTCTCGTTCGTATTTGCAGAGCGACAGTAATGTGAAGAAAATTTCGTCGCATATCACGAAAAAAGTGGCGGATAAATTGGCGAGCATGTTTAAGAATGACCGTGAGGACTTTGAATCGAAATGGGAAGATTTGAAAATTTTCGTTCAGTATGGGACGTTGTCAGATGAAAAATTCGCTGAGAAAGCGAAGCAATTCACATTAATGAAAGACACGGACGGAAAATACTACACCATCGATGAATACAAAGAAAAAGTAGAAGCACTTCAGAAAGATAAAAACGACAAAGTGGTAATGCTTTACACAAACAACTCAGAAGAGCAGTTTGGGTTTGTGAAAAAAGCAAACGATCGCGGATACAACGTTTTGGAGTTGGGGGGACCGTTGACGTCTCACTGGATTGCGAAAATGGAGCAATCGTTTGAAGGGATTTCTTTTGCTCGCGTAGATGCAGACACTTTGGATAAATTGATTCAGAAAGATGAAGAGATTCCATCCAAATTGAGCGAAGAGGATGAGAAGGCATTACGTCCTATGTTTGAAGGTGTGGTGAACAAAGAAAAATACACCATTCAATTCGAGAGCATGCATGCTGACGATGCGCCTATTATTATTACGCAGCCTGAGTTTATCCGACGCATGAAGGAACAACAAGCCATGGGTGGCGGCGGATTTATGGGCGCTTTCCCAGAAATGTATAATTTGGTCATCAATTCGAATCATGAGAAAGTAAGTCAAATCCTGAATACGAAAACTAAAAAGTCTCAGGAACGACAAGTAAAACAACTCACAGATATCGCATTGTTATCGCAAGGCATGTTGAAAGGTGAAGAGCTGAATGCCTTCATTGAACGCAGTATCGAGTTGATATAAAAATAATCTGACTGTCCGTCAATCGTTGGCGGACAGTTTAATTTTAGGAGTTTGTACAGTATACTATTTGCCGTTGTAGGCTATTTTTTAACACGCAGTTTTTGGGGAGGACTCCTCGGGTTTATCATTGGCGGGGGATTCGATAACTATCGGCGCATTCAAGGTGCAGCCCAGCGCGCTAATGGAGGCCGAAGAGTTAGTCCTGAAGAAATGTTTCAATACTATCAGCAGCGTTCTACTTCGAACGACGTACCAACTATGTTGATGGCATTGTCGGCAGCAGTTATGAAAGCTGACGGTAAAGTTCTCAAGGCGGAATTGAACTTTGTGAAATCCTTTTTTAACCAGCAATTTGGACCACAATTTTCACAGCAACACCTCCAAACCTTAAAGCGTTTTCTCGACTCTGACGAAATTCCATTGCAGCGCATCTGCAATGACATTAAGTTACGGATGCAACCAGAGGTTCGGGTGCAACTGGTACATTATATGTTCGGAATCGCGAAAGCAGACGGTGAAGTGTCTCCATCCGAAGTAAATGTTATCAGTCGAATTGCAGATATGCTTGGTATTTCCCGTCAGGATTTCGAGTCAGTAAAAAATATGTTCTACCGCAATGTAGATTCTGATTACAAAGTTCTTGGTGTTGAAGCAGATGCAACGGATGAAGAGGTGAAGAAAGCCTACCGAAAAATGGCCATCAAATTCCACCCAGACAAAGTTTCACAGATGGGAGAGGAATATCAAAAAGGAGCGAAGGAGAAATTCCAAAAAATTCAAGAATCCTACGAAGCGATTAAGAAGCGCAGAGGGATGAAATAATTCAACTACTTCAATTCTCAAAGAGGTTTCAGCGAATTATACTTTAGGAAGCGCGTTGAATTCTTCAAGAAGTGTATAAAATTCATCCTTTCGAAAGCGTGAAAATTTGGCTTGTTGACCATCCGTTAAGGTGATTGTTTCCTTGGGCTTTTGAATGGATTTAATTTCTCGGAGGTTCACAATCCACGACTTATGCGTACGAAAGAGTAAGGAATCAAAGTTGAGTTCTTTTTCCAACGTTCCTATATTTTTACTCAAGGTATGCTTGATTCCATCCTTCATAAAGATTTGGCAGTACGCACCTTGCGCTTGAATGGCAACAATGTTCGCAGTTTTAATGATGTGCTGATTGCCTGACTCCGAAAAGGAAAAGGAGGGAGAGCTTTCTTCTTCCAATTGCTCTAAAACAGAATAATAATTACTGATTTTTTCCTGGTCCTTGTTTCTTTGTAATACCCTCTCTATTGCTTCGCTCAACCGTGTTCGCTGAATAGGTTTTACTAAATAATCGATGGCGTTCAGTTCAAACGCTTTCACGGCATATTTATCGTAGGCGGTTACAAAAATGATGTGAAAGTCAATCTTAGTGAAGAACTTTACGATTTCATACCCCGCGAACTGCGGCATTTCAACATCCAGAAAAACAAGCTCAGGTTTCCTGGCACGAATGCTCATTACAGCTTCAGGAAGGTTTTCACAAGTGTCCACAACCTCTATCTCTGGATGAGAAATTTGAAGCAGATTCAAGAGAACATTCCGTGCGGCCTTCTCGTCATCAATAATAATCGCCTTCATGCTGCTAAAATTAATAAGTCGTGCGACAATTCTCGAGATTCTTAATGAAGTGAAGGATTTGCTTTAAGAACTTAAGCCATTTGAACAAAGGGAAATTGCAAAATTACCTGAGTGCCTTGTACATTTCCATTTTCATCCTGTAAATCGATCACTTCGAAATGAAAATTATCTTTGAATTGATTACTAAGCATTGTTATTCTTGTGGCGATGGCCTCTGTGGAAAACGACTTGTGTTCTTGATTCCTTCGACTTAAAATCTCCTTCGACCGTTTTCTTCCGATCCCATTATCGGTAATCGTACAGCGAATATAACTTTCATCAATACGCTCAAAATTGATCGTCAATTTTTTCATTCCTTGCTTATGCAACAGCCCATGTTTGATCGCATTTTCTACGAAAGGCTGGATCATGAGTGATGGCACCTTTTGCCCCCCAAGTTCGGGCTGGAAAGCAAGATTATACTCAAATTCATCACTAAATCTAAGAGATTCTAAGTCAAGATATAACTGTAAAAACTCGCGTTCCTCGTTGAGAAGCACGAACTCTCGTTCTGAATGTTCCAAAGTCATGCGGACGAGACGAGAGAATGACTCCAAATAGTCATAGGATTTGAGCGTTTCTTTTTTCAGTACTAAATCTTGAATGGAGTTTATGGAGTTGAAAACAAAATGTGGATTCATTTGAGCTCGGATTGCCTTTAGTTGTGCATTCAAAGCGACTGACTTACTGCTTTCCAGTTCTAATTTCTGTCTCGATTTGGTTCGAATGCGTCGTACACCGAGTATGGCTATGCTTCCAATGAGTAGTATGGTCACCACCACAATTAAGGCATAAAACCACCAGGTTTGCCAAAAAGGTGGTGAAATCGTAAACGTATAAACGAATTCTTTGGAATATTCTCCTTGAAATGCTGCGCGAACTCGGAATGTGTAGGTTCCAACGGGTAAGGACTGAAACTCTATCTCGTGAGCACCATTCGGTAGGCTTCTCCAATCATCATAGAAGCCATCTAGTTTGTATTGAATGGCCGTTTTTTCTTTCGTGAGGAAATCTCGATAATCGACAAAGAATACCACTGAGTTCTCGTCGTAGGAAAACTCATGGTTTTTGTAGTCAATTTTTCGACCATTAATTATGACCGAGTCCACGTAAATGCGTGAAGGCGCAATTTTCTCATTCAGTTTGTTCAACGGTACGATATAGTGGTCTTTCTTTCGTAGAATAAACAAGTCATGCTTTGTAGCATCGAAGTCAATTACCTTTCGGTCGAGAAGGTTTTTAGCGATTCCGAAAGGAATAAATTGATGTGTTGAAAGATTGAAAATTTGAAATCCACTGGTTGTTGATATGTACAGAAAGTCCCCAGACTTTTGCATTTTTCGTACCTGAGTTTTATAAAGACCGTCACGGTAATTAATCGTATCGATCAACACATCGTTTTCGAAAACATAAATACCGCGAGTTTCTGTACCACAATACAAACGATTATCGGCATAATGAAGGGACCAGACGTTCATCTCTGTATCCTTTGCCATCCGTTTCAAATTATTTCCGAAGTAATCAAAACGAAAAAGTTCACCAAGTTTGGAGGCGTAAATAACTTTATTTTTTTTATCGGCTGCCAACGCGTTGTACCGACCATCTACCCGAATAAATAAATCCCCTTTTTTGTTTTTTTCTTCAACTAATTCTCGATAGTAGCTTTCCGTTGGGTTGTAACTTCGAACCAGGATTCCATTCCTCGCCAGCATAGCAATATCACCTTGCCCCAAGCTAATAGCACCTGATGCGCTCAAATCGGAAATTTTAGCAAGTTTCCACCAGGGGTCATCAGTTTTCGTGAAAGTACTACTCAACACCATGGCGTCCTGATTTCTTTTAGATTCAAACACGAGTTCCGTACCACTGCCGTCTTTTGCGTAGGCCAAAATTCTTCCATTCCGATTGGAAACCAGAAAATAATCTTCGTCATAATCACGAATTGCTGTATGCAAGTCCTGCGATTCATAGCCGCGAAAGGACATGCTAGGAATAACTATCACACCTTCTTTGAATGTTCCTAAAAAAACGGCACCTCTATCCGATTGATACACGTCAGAGATGAACTCGGTGTTAAAAAAAGTTTCAGATTGACTGTGATGTTGTCCATCATGAGAACCGAAAATTAGTCCGCTTCTACGGTTCATAATTACATAACTGGAATCACTAATTTGTTTGTAGTTTTCATCGCCTATTAAGAGTGGTGCTTGTTCAATTATTGTCCCATGTTCATCATATCGGTTCAGAACCCCTTTTTCACCATTTATGGTGCCAGGAATGAAAGAATAAATGTTGTCAGAAATTTGCATCGCGATGCGGCCATTCAACTCTATAAACTGATCTTTTGTTCCATTGTATTGAATGTCGAATTTATTACTACCATGTTTCGAGTACCTTCCAAGAATATATCTGCCTGATTGGAGTTGTTTGATGTTGCTTACTACGTAGGTGTTTTCCGCCAGAACTTTTGAAGAAAAACTTGTTTCGTTTTTTTGGTATTCGATTATTTTGTTCCCCAAACAAACGATGTGATCGTCCTTGTTAAGAATGTACCGGAAGTGTTCATTAAGTGCGTCTTTCGGATAGTTAAAGCAATGTTTTAATCCTTCAATTTGAACTTGGAATATCTGACCTTGAAGGTTCATGCAGTAGATGCGTCCCTGAGAGTCTTGCTGTAATGAAAAATAGGAGTTGCCTTTTGCGACTTTATCCGCAGGGATGCGATGGAATTTACTTTGAGCGTAATAGTATACACCTGAATTGGTTGCGGCATATAGTATTTCTTCGTTTGAATCAAATAGTAAGGAAAATACATTCACATTCGCAAACTCCTCCTCTCCGATGCGATAATAGAATGGCACGCTTGAAGATTGGGCGATGAGTGATCCACTCGATAGAAACCAAAAAAATAGAATATATGTACTTATGTACTTCAATTGTTTTCAAAGAAAAAGAAATCCCACCAAGCTTGGTAGGATTTCTTCAATAATTGTTAGGTTTTAATTACTCTTTCACGATACGCATAGTTTTAGATCCACCTTCGTAAAGAACCTTCAAAAGGTAGATTCCTGGAGTGACTTCAGATAGGGAAGCGGTGCTGCCACCAACTGAATAAATGTGCTTTCCTGACATGTCCATCAGCTCCAATCTGGATATTGCACCATTACCAGAAACTGTCACCTTGTTTGAGGTCGGATTCGGTACAGCAGACAAAGTAATCGTATTGAGCTCTTCCAATCCAATGGAAGCACAATCCTCACTGAATTGAACTTGTCCGTCAATATTGGTCCAGTTTGTTGTGCTATACGCAGCGTCATCTACTTCAACGCACGTAAGATTTGGAACATCTGTAAGTTCAAAAACTACCACATTCGTATTGTTTCCGTTGGTCACATTTAGCTCTGTAAGTGTAGTCATGTCGTTACAATACAGTCGCGTTAAATTGCTTAACATGCTAAAATCCAAAGTGGTGAGCTGATTTTCGGAAACGCTTAAATCATCCATATTGGTATTTGATGAAAGATTTAAAGTGGTAAGTTGTGTATTCCAGCACCAAAGCGTGTGAAGGGATGTGTTGTTACTGACATCAATACTACCCAACGGGTTGTCAGAACAACGCAGAATTTCTAGGTTGGTCAGTGCACTTACATCAAGAGTACCTAGTTGATTCGAAGAACATTGCAATTCAATCAAGTTGGTATTGTTACTAACATCCAGGCTGATGAGGTTGTTATCCGAGCAAGCCAGGTCTGTTAGCGCGACATTATTGCTTACGTCTAGCGCATTAATTGGGTTATTGAAACACCAAAGCGAGGTGATATTCACAAACTCTTCAATCCCCGTCAAGTCTGCAATGCCTAAACCAGTACAATTAATTTGTCCAGTAAATGCAATTGCCTCCGAACATTCAATCTCACCGTTGCCGTTGGTGTTAATGCCAGGCTGGCCTACTAAATATGCCTTGAAAGTTGCGTCGGGAATGGAAATGGTACACGGCGGTGGAACATTCGAAGTGCTATTCTCAAAGTAATAACCACGATCGCTCAGCCATGTGAATAAATCTTCATCGCCATCACCATCAAAATCAACAAATGACGAAGTATTCCAGTTGTTTGACGAAACACTTGGCACTAGATTTTTTAAGCCGAAGTCATCGTAAACAGGCGCTGCAAAGTCAGGTGCATTTGGGGTACCAATATTTTCGAAAATGGCATATCCGAACGAACTATTGCCAGCTGTTACAATCATATCAAAATCACCGTCGTTATCAATGTCGCTAAAGTCCAAGTTGTACAGGCTAGAGGCTGGCAATCCGGAAACGTCAATATTGAACGGGGATATTACCTGACCTGTGAAGTTGGGACTAGTAGCAGATCCAAAGTTTTCGAAATATCCCAAACTTGGACCGCAAATGATGTACACAAAGTCTTGATCGCCATCATTGTCCAAATCGACGAAATTTCCTTGCGGGTCGCCACCACAAAGGGATCCAATACTTGGAATATTGAAATTAATCCCGCTCACTGCTGGTGCGTAACTTGGATTTGTCGCGTCACCAATATTTTCGTGAAACCAAAAGTCTTGTGAGTTCGAATCGTGATCCAACGACGACCAAATATCCATATCACCATCACCATCTAAATCCACGAAAACAGGCGTGTTGTCTGTCCCCAAGTCTGCCAACCCGAATGGGTTGGTTAGAATGGCACCCGCAAAATTAGGGTTTGTGTTCGATCCTAAATTCTCGTTGTACTCAAAATCACCGTTTTGACGCCCCGAAAGCATATCCAAGTCACCGTCGTTGTCCAAATCGGTAAAAGTTGGATTGGCAAATGGGTTTCCTCCTCCGATCACATAACCAATTCCGAAAGGATCTTCGTTGGTTTCAGGTTGCCAGCTAGGATTACTGACTGAGCCAATATTTCTGAGGAACGAATATTTACGGAATCCAACCGATTTCACAATTACGGCATCCAAATCATTATCTCCATCTAGGTCTCCCAAAGCGGAAACGCCATTTGTAATTGGGAAATAGTTGGATTGAGAAGTTCCGAAATTTGGTGTCGTTGAATTACCCACATTTTCCAAATACTCGAAAGAATTCGCTCCGAGTATCATATCAAGATCTCCGTCGTTGTCCATGTCAGAAAAACTTGGAATCCCGTATGAGGTAGTGATTGCAATGTTAAATGGGTTGGTGACGGGCGCTGCAAATGCAGCTGCTGAGGTAGTTCCTATATTCTCGTAAAACTGAATGTTACCGTAATTACTCACGAATAAATCGTAATCGCCGTCGCTGTCAATATCTGCCATTCCCATGCGCGAGTAATAACCAATTCCAGAAACACCAAATGGAGCA
Source organism: Fluviicola sp. (assembly GCA_047947105.1). Taxonomy (GTDB): domain Bacteria; phylum Bacteroidota; class Bacteroidia; order Flavobacteriales_D; family Crocinitomicaceae; genus UBA4466. Next base: position 3,870,015 of record CP170456.1, read on the forward strand.
CTTACATTATTTGGGAAGTCAGGATTATTCGCTGTACCCGTATTTTCGAAGTAGTACAATCCGCCGTAATACTCAGCGGCCATGACATCTAAATCACCGTCTCCATCCATGTCGACTACTGCGCAAGAGGTTAGAAAGGTTCCAGCGGGAGCTGAAGCACCAAATGATGGCGTTGCAACGTCTTCGAAGTAGAAGTCGGTGCTGGAACCAATATTTTCAGAATAGTCAATATTTTGATTGCCCGTACACTGCATAATATCAAGATCTCCGTCATTGTCCATATCGGCAAGTACAGCATGCCCAACATAGCTAGTAACATTGGTTTGGACTCCAAGTCCGGCACGAAACTCGAATTGAGCCTCGGCGTTGTTACTAAGCATTAAAGCAATGGATGTAGCCCCTGCAACTCCCATTTTGCGAAGGGTGAATAAGGAGTTTTTCAATAGAGCGTACAATCGAGAAATTCTCTTTTGCAGTAAATTTTGGCGAGGTTCATTCTTTTCTGCGTTCTTCAATCTTGCTAATCGAGAGACAAGCTTTTGGTATTGAAGCAGTAGAGAGTTGAACGTTCGTTTTTCAAATAAAATACGTTTGTTCATTATATCGTAGTTTTTGTTGACCTACTTGGTCGCTTACATTCGAACTAAATGTAGATCGACCGACGAATTCGGGCAATTAAAATTGAGTAACTGCGTAGTTTTTTTTAGTAACGACAGTGGTTGTTGATCTACACTTATAACAAGTGCGATCGCTTCTTTTTTAAGATTGTGAATTGATGGATAAAATCAGTTTGAAGTGTTATTAATCGAGCACTATTACCTGACCTGCATAAGAAGAATCACCTCCTCCAATGAGGCTGCCTTTTGAGCCGTCACTGTTCTTAAAATATATGGCTCTGCCGCATGGAAAACGATTCTCTCCTTGAGAAAAAGTCCAGGAGTTGCCATCTTGCATCACATACTCGTTTGTATCAAATCGATTGTCAATTACGACGTATTCGCATGCTGACTCTCCACTATTTTCGCGCATTCTTCTCAGAGTTTCCTGTCCTGCGGGAGAAGCCCAATAAGCATTGTTTAACTCATTCACCTCAATGTCGTATTCAAGAGCTGCAAGATTTATACGGTCGAGTTCAGCTTGCTCCGAAGCAGTCATTTGATACGCGTCATTTTTAGCCTTCATTTGATTTAAGTACGTAGAAATGTATTCATCCAAATTTTTCTCTTGCAATTTCGCTACGTCGGGATCCACAAGCGATGAAGCCACTTTATTTTTCAGAGCACCCAGTTTGCCTTTTAACTTTCCCTTGCCCTCTTCGGTTTTAGGTTCTTCTTCCGATTGACCACTCCCTTCTCGTATCAGAACAACGTCAATTGTTTTGTAGCTGAAGTTTTCCAGGTTTATTTCTTCCAACTTGAAAATGTAATCCTCGATAAACACATAGGCGCCTTCTGATTCTTGGTTGTAGATCATATAGGTGTGCGGGAACCCAATTAAAGAATCATCCCAGACAATTACATCTGCTGCATACGGACTAGCTTTGGTTTCGCTTGTTTCGCTTTCAAACCCAATTTTATCCAATCCGCCCTCAATTCTTTTGGGACGTATGGTCATTTCATAGCGCTTACTTGAAATTTCGTATGTTCCGTCTTTTTCTGGATCGTAAAGTGAGTAATATTCTTTATAGTTGGCATCTTCTCCGTGTTTACTCAATGTCTGAAAAAATCCTTCTTGAGCATAAGTTGTTTGGGCGCCTAAGAGCATCCCAATAAAAATTAAAATTCGTGCATTCATGTATCAATGTTTTTGTTTGGCACATGAAAGTAGAGGCACATTTTTAAAAAAAAAGTCGTGAGTTTATGAATTGATAGAAGCGTTTTACTAATTGCACCAATTGACGCAGTTTCATGACAATAATGAAAGATCGCTATTCTGACGTTTACAATACTTCGTTCGAAATTGAACGAATAAATCTTTGAATATAGAGTTGAATGCGTATCACAAGAATTAAATAAAAGAAGCCTCAGCAGGAAAATTCCTACCGAGGCTTCATTCAGACATTTCGTCCTCTCAAACCGCAACTAAATGTTACGGCTAGCATTGGTGATGCTTATAATTTTACTATCGACCGAACAAGGGTATACCCATTAATTTCAAATGTGTATGTTCCTCTAGCTAAGGATTCAATGGTAATGTGGTTTGTTCCTTTCTCAAGGCTTCCTTTCATTACTACACGTCCAGTAGCGTCGTACATAGTGAATTCTTTTGCTTCCAATTCTCCCAACTCAACAGTCAAGGCACCATCTGTAGGGTTCGGATAAATGGAGAATAACCCATTTTCCAACTCATCCGTGCCAATGGTTGTAATCGGAACGCAGGCAGATGTATCGGAACATGCACCGTCGGTAATGATGACAGCATAATTTCCGTTCGACGTTGCTGTGAATTGCTGACTTGTTGCCCCGGCAATAGGTGTATTTCCGTTGTCACAATCGATCCATTGGTACGAACCTACTGTTGCGTTCGCTTCAATAAGGTTGTAATCCAATTGTGTCACACCATTATCAATGACGGTAATTGTCAAGTCCAGGGTCACAACAGAGTCACATCCATTCGAAGCACCACCTGCAATGGTAAACGTCGGTGTGCTCGTGGAACTAGTGTATGTATTACCGTCAATCCATGTAAATGGTCCACAAGCAGCCTGAACATCCGTGCTGGTAGTAGCATTGTTGATCGTTAAGCTTAAGTTTACTACCGAATCACATCCATTTGCCGCCGTAAGCGTAACAGAATAGTTACCACTTGTGGTATACGTTTGATTGTTTGCGGGCCATGTATATGAACCACAAGCCGCTGCGGTTTCACTCGTTGGTGCAGGAATAATCAAAGGACTTGCCGTGCCAGATCCATTAGAACTGGTACAACCTCCAACAGTTTGCGTAACAGTGTATACGCCTCCAGTGGTTACTGTAATGGAAGCGGTGGTTTCTCCAGTTGACCAAAGAAGGTTAGATCCTGTTGCTGTTAGTGTCGACGATCCGCAGTTATCAACCACGGTTACCGTTGGTGCGGATGGAGCCGACGGGTCAGCAAGATTTTCATTCAATGAGTTAGAAGTACATCCATTGTCAAATGTGATGGTGTATGAACCAGCTGTCAGCCCTGTGATTGTATACGGTAACGAAACCGAACCACTGCTTCCAGAGGATGTTCCAGACCAGGAAACTGTTCCAGTTCCACTTCCGTTGACAACGATTGAGCCGTCATTATTTCCACAAGTAGATGGGTTTGTTAAAGTGCCAGAGGTTATTGTAGGAGTTGGTAACGGACTCGCCGTTCCAGACCCATTGGAACTTGTACATCCACCCACAGTTTGTGTAACAGTGTAAACACCACCGGTAGTGACTGTAATTGATGAAGTCGTTTCACCAGTTGACCATAACAAGTTGGATCCTGTTGCTGTCAAAGTCGATGCCCCGCAGTTGTCCACCACGGTTACTGTTGGTGCTGCAGGAATTGGAGTTGGATTTGCCGTTCCAGATCCATTGGAACTTGTACATCCACCTACAGTTTGCGTAACGGTATAAACACCACCTGTGGTAACAGTAATTGATGAAGTCGTTTCACCCGTTGACCATAACAAGTTGGATCCTGTTGCTGTCAATGTGGATGACCCGCAGTTGTCCACCACGGTTACTGTAGGCGCTGCAGGAATTGGAGTTGGATTTGCCGTTCCAGATCCATTGGAACTTGTACATCCGCCCACAGTTTGCGTAACGGTATAAACACCACCTGTGATCACAGTAATTGATGAAGTCGTTTCACCCGTTGACCATAACAAGTTAGATCCTGTGGCTGTCAATGTGGATGACCCACAGTTATCCACCACGGTTACTGTTGGCGCTGCAGGAATTGGAGTTGGATTTGCCGTTCCTGATCCATTCGAACTTGTACATCCACCTACAGTTTGAGTAACGGTGTAAACACCACCTGTGGTCACAGTAATTGAGGAAGTCGTTTCGCCAGTTGACCATAACAAGTTAGATCCTGTTGCTGTCAATGTCGATGATCCGCAGTTATCCACCACGGTTACCGTAGGTGCAGTCGGTGTAGCTCCTGCGGAAATAGATACCGTCCCACAGGTTCCAGGAACAACGCATCCACCTTCTCCGCGTACGAAATAATCGTTTGTACCTGCTGCCAGGGCAACATCAAAAGTACTTGATGTGGTAGTTCCAATAAGTGTCCCTCCGCAAGAACCTGAATAAACTGACCATTGTGTTGCATCATTCAAATTGCCTGTAATGTTCAAGGTTACTACATCTCCTTCGCAGTATGTTCCTGCAGTAGCTGTTACCGTTGGCACATCTGGATCTGTACATGCAGGCGGTGCGGTACAGATTTCTAGGGCCCATCCTGTTAAAGCTCCGCCATCTTGATTGAAAACGTCATCAATGGTCAAAGTCCAGGTTCCGTTAGGGTCTTCGCCATCAAAAGCACTTAAGGCTTCATTGGGTTGATAGACACCCCCACCAACTGGTGGACAAGGAATTGTCCCGTAGCCTTGTGCGGCCTCGTCATCAAATGCAATGTCAAAATCGTTTTCGTTATTACAAACTGAATTCATTATCACGACATTAGTACCTGTTGGACTCGTCAGAGTGAAGACAAGGTCACTAATGTATGTATGGTTACCAACCAGTTGAATTACATTCAGATCACTGATAGTTCCCGTCGTGGAAACATTCAGTGTAGAGGTAACCGTTGGCGTACCACTAGCAGAAATTGTCACAGGAACATTCGTTGATGTGTAAGTATTACAAGAGCTTGTTGTGAACGAGAAAGTAGTTGAATACGGAGAAGTTCCACATCCAGTAACAACTCGAACGCGCCAAAAGTACGTTGTCAGGTTGCTCAAACTTGCAGACACAAAAGAGTTTGTTCCAAGCCCAGTAGCTTGATCAACAATTGCTGAAAATCCTGCGTCCGTCGCGATGTCAATTTCATACGTCGCTCCATTGTCGGGTGAAGCTGTCCATGTGAATGTCGTATTGGTGGCAACTCCGGTAGCTGCGTCAGCTGGAGCTGTTAAGGTTACAGCAGCCGGTGAACCGTTGTTAATGTTCAAGTCCATCGACAAAGATTTCGATCCAGAAGTGCTGTTCGCATCGACGCTAAACGTATAAGCTCCAGGTGTTACGGCACCAATGTTTGAAATGGTTAAAACACTGCTTCCAACCGGAGTTACTGGATTTACGCTGAAACTAGAGGTCGCACCAGCCGGTAAGCCCGTTACGGAAAGCGTAACCGGGTCAGAATATCCGCCTACTTCACCAATGTCTATGGTATAAACAGCATCATTCGGTGAACAAACCGTTGCAACATTATTTGGTGTTGTCATGGTATAATCGAATGTTGCTCCAGTGATTTCAAAATCGTTATCCGAGATATCAAAGAAAGTTCCCGCCGAATTTACGACCATAACACGCGCCGTTGTAGTAGGAGTGTTCGGTACAGAGATTAATTGCGTACCGTCGTTTGGAGTATTTGAAGCTAGAACTGTTGGGTACGTCAGACCGCCGTCTGTTGATAGTAAAATATCAACGTTGGAACATGAAACTGGTGCTTGATCGGTTCCTGCAACATCCCAAGTCACTGTCTCTGAAGTTAAGCCGGTCCATACAATTCCTGTTGCCGATGGATACGTAACTATGAATGGTCCTGATCCTCCGTCAACATCAACGGTAACATCAACGTAATCGGTACAAGATCCACCAGCCGCATTATCTCTCGCAGTCACGCGAAAATTCATCGTTCTTGTAACACTCGGTAGTACCTCCCATGTAAATGGGCCACCGTTCGCCAAGGCAGTCAAATTCGGAAAGTGACGCGTAGGACTTGTCGTCGAAGAAAAGCTTCTGAAATTTGGTCCGCCTGTGGAAGTGGCAACGGGTGGTTGTGTACTCACTTGATTGTCCATTTGCTCCCAATTGTACGTCAAAACATCCCCATCAGGATCGGTGGCGGTTGCCGTTAGCATGAAGGGTGTATTTGCTGGTACAGAAACATTTCCGTTTGTTCCTGTAATGGTTGGAGCCGAATTGGTAAGAGCAGTTTCTAACTCACAATTGTGTGTTCCCAGTTCAGCACCAATTTCTTGCATGGATATAGCATGAAAATGGTCGTCGCTATTATTCTGAACGTTTGGAGCACAAATTCCTGCATACCCCATAATGGTGCTCGCACTTCCAGGCTCCATAGCCGTGGCATTGTTTCTGTTACAGTTGTTGTTTTGTGTGTGGTTAGCTCCGAATTGGTGTCCCATCTCGTGAGCGACATAGTCAACATCGAATGGATCTCCAATGGGAGCTCCACTACCTGTCACACCACGCGCTTTGTTCCCGCCTGCACAAACTACACCAAGTCCAGCGATACCTCCACCACCAGTGGAGAATACGTGACCGATGTCGTAGTTTGCCGAACCAATTGTAGCGTCAACTTCAGCTTGATTTTCGCCTAGCATCGCTCCTCCATTATTATTGGTATAGGGATCGGTTCCTGCATTCAGGAAAATCAAAAGATTGTTGTTACCTATTATATTCATTCGAACTGCGAAGTCACGTTCGTAAATTCCATTCACACGGTTCATAGTGGTTACCTGAGCAGACAAAGTGCCAGCTGTCGTCCCTCCGTGAAATTGAGCGTACTCGCCCGTACAAGCCAGTGCCAATCGGTATTCACGCAACTCACATGAGTTATAGGATAATGCTTGCGGATCAACTGGTGTAGTGGTTACAGAGGATGAAACGCTACAATCCATCAATTTTGAAGCGGACGAAACAAAGTTCGCTCTTTCGTATACAATATAATGTTGGGTGTCACCGCCACCAAACGAGTAGGGATCTATAAAGATGGTGCTTTCTCCAGCCACTAAAATCATCGCGTGGAAGCCTTGCGGTGTATGATCGAAGCGAACTGTTTTTCCAGGATCTGAAGTACTTACCCCTGAAAAAGTTCGGATATCAGGAAACTGAGACTGCAAAGGTTCTTCCATGATAGGAGAGTTCAGAATGCGAAAAGTTTCCATGGTTCCATCAGGAAGCGGCAAGTCGATTGTCACCATCTTGGCTTGTGCCTGAGGAGTAAACTCCAACGGTGCCTGATCAAGCGTCAGTTCAAGTTCTGTTTCATCCAGATGCACTGTTCGGTAGGAAGTAGGAACAATATAACGCGTTCCTGTGATCGGAATACTTGATTCTTTCATGTTCGTCCATGGTCCAGTTGCAGTTAAATTAGAGCCATTGCTCTGAGCAAGTGAATGAAGACTGAAAACAAGAAATACCAAGAGCATAGCCGGAAATCGGCCAATGAGAGAGGTTTTCATCGTAAGCTTTAGTTTTTGGTTTAGAAGGACAAAATACTAAAGCTTTGTTACTTAATGAAATGAGGATATTAACAAAATTAGATTCCTATGATAAATATTTCACTTTTTCAAGGCTGTTCCTCCATGATGAAGGGCAATGCTGAACCACTAAAGGCTATTACTTTTCTTGTATTCTATTCAGCTATTGTATCCTCCCAACAGCGAAAATGGTTGGCTTCTTACTTAAATCATATGCCTTTTCGCGCCAGTGAAGTACAGACATTGTTTGAATATTCTCATCACTCATGGTAATGTTCGATGCGATACAGAGCATGGTGGCGTCATTTAATTCGTTCAGCAAATCATCCAAGACATTCATATTTCGAAAGGGCGTATCCATAAACAGGTGCGTCATTCCCGTTCTGCGCGTATCGGCTTCAAAATCCCTCAATCTGCGAATCCGATCTTTTCTATCTTTTGGTAAATATCCATGAAAGGCGAATTCTTGTCCAGAAAAACCACTTCCCATAAGCGCTAACAATATCGATGACGGCCCCACTAATGGTTTTACGTGAATTCCATTGGCATGCGCTGTAGCAACGATGCCAGCACCTGGGTCAGCAACCCCAGGGCATCCTGCTTCCGATAATATACCGATGTTTTCTCCTTTCAAAGCGGGTTGAATGAATTTACGATACTCGGACGGGTCGGTTTTTTTATTTAGAATGAAGAAGGTAGAATCATCAATTGGAAACTCACGATCCAATTTCCGCAAATAACGCCGCGCCGATTTGATGTTTTCTACGATAAAGCAGCGCAGTTCGATCGTTTGACGAATCACCTCCGCTGGAATTACGTCTGTTGCGCTTTCTCCTCCCAAAAGTGTGGGGAGCATGTAAATCTTTCCTTTGCTCATGACTTTAAATCTGCTATGATTTTATCCGTTGCTCTATCCAACAAATCAAAAACGTCTTGAAATCCTTGGTCTCCTCCATAGTAAGGATCCGGAACAGACATGTTTTCACCTGGATAAATCTCGTTCAAAATCAGTTTGACTTTTTGTTCATCAGTTTCGTTGCGAGCCAATTTTAGCATATTGTTGCGATTGCTATCATCCATGGCATAAATCAAATCAAAACGATCGTAATCCTCCTGCACAAACTGACGCGACGTCAAATCATCAATATCAACGCCCTTGCTTTTGGCAGTAGCACGCATTCGAGGATCTGGAGCTTCGCCGCTATGATATCCTGAAGTTCCAGCGGAATCCACTTCAACATTTAATCCTTCTTGCGCAACTTTTGCTCTCAGTAAACCATCTGCCATGGGTGAACGACAAATGTTTCCCAAACAAACCATCAATATTTTCATAATGTAAATCTACAATTCCCTTCACTGAACGCCTAAAAATGTTCAATCATTCTAGTGAAATATTCATTATTCCATGGAAAAGTGCCAGATTATTCCAACCGTAACCGATTGACTATCGTTTTATTATATACAGAGTAGCAACTAAGCGATTTTATGAGACAACTAAAAATAGCCAAACAAGTGACCAACCGTGAAACGGCGTCACTTGACAAATACCTTCAGGAGATCGGGCGTGTAGAATTGATCACGGCTGATGAAGAGGTACGTCTCGCGCAGCGCATTAGAGAGGGAGATAAAGAGGCGTTGGAGCGATTAACAAAAGCAAACTTACGATTTGTGGTTTCCGTTGCAAAACAATATCAAAACCAGGGTATGTCTTTGCCAGACTTGATCAACGAGGGCAACATGGGATTGATTAAAGCGGCGGAACGTTTCGATGAAACACGTGGGTTCAAATTTATTTCATACGCAGTTTGGTGGATTCGTCAATCCATTTTACAAGCTTTGGCAGAGCAAGCGAGAATTGTCCGATTGCCATTGAATAAAATTGGTACAATCAACAAGATTAACCGTGCGTATTCGGAACTTGAACAACGATTGGAGCGTCCTCCATCAGCTGAGGAACTTGCCGAGGAACTCGAAGTTTCTGTAAGTGATATTCGAAATTCTTTGAAGAATAATGGACGACATGTCTCCATGGATGCACCGCTTGTTGCTGACGATGAATCGTCGTCAAGCATGTACGATATTTTACCTAACGATGCATTGCCTAGCCCAGAGAAGAATCTGGTTTTGGAGTCATTACGTAAGGACATTGAACGCTCCTTGTCAACTTTGACATCGCGTGAAGGTGATGTGGTTCGTTTGTACTTCGGGTTGAATGGGAAACATCCAATGACACTTGAAGAAATAGGTGATAGGTTTGAACTGACGCGAGAGCGCGTGAGACAAATCAAAGAAAAAGCGATTCGTCGATTGAAACATACATCCCGCAGCCGGATGCTGCAATCATACCTTGGTTAAGCGGGGTCAACATCAATAATCGAGCGAGTTGACTTATTATTGGGAGCGCTAAAGAACTCATCCATGATGAAAGCTATGCGCTCCTTCACTTTTTTATCATTCGCTTCTTTCTCCACCTTTAACTTTATCACCTTGATATACTGATTGTATATCTTTTTCACCGTTGGAAATTCAGGTCCAAGAACGCGCTCCTTAAATGTTTCCTTGAGTTTGTTCGCCAATTCCTGTGCCGCACGATTCAATTCATTTTCATCCCGATGTTTCAAGGTAATATCAATCACTTTGAAGTAAGGAGGGTAGAAATAATTCTTCCGCTCGATAATTTCCGCATCGTAGAAGCCAATAAAATCGTGTTGCGTGACTTTGTCAATTACCCAATGGTCTGGATCTCCAGTTTGCACAACCACTTTACCGCGTTTATCTCTACGTCCCGATCGACCTGCAACCTGCGTCATCAATTGGAAAGAACGTTCAAAGGCTCTAAAGTCGGCTCGATTTAAAAGCATATCTGCATCCAGAATACCTACAAGATTTACATTATCAAAGTCGAGGCCTTTGGTTACCATTTGAGTTCCGATAAGAATATCGATTCTACCGTTATCAAAATCATCCAGAATATTAGCGTAGGCATTTTTAGATCGTGTGGTATCCAAATCTAGTCGCTTGATTACTTTGTCCGGAAAGAGCAACGCCAAATCATCTTCGATTTTCTCCGTACCGAAACCGAGCATTTTAATCTTATTACTTCCGCACGCTTTGCAAGATCCAACTGGCGGTGTCGTGTATCCGCAATAATGACATTTCAGGTTGTTGCTATGCTTATGATACGTAAGAGATACGTCACAACGAACGCACTTCGGTGTCCAATTGCAAACTTCACACATCCACATCGGGGTATACCCGCGACGGTTTTGGAAAAGAATGATCTGTTCTCCATCATTCAAATGTGTGCGCATGTGTTCCATTAGATAGTTGGTGAAATGCGATTGCATACTTTTCTGTTTGCGTTCTTTTCGCACGTTCGCGATTAAAATTTCAGGCAGAAGATTTGCTCCAAAACGATCGGTAAGAGAAACCAGGTGATATTTTCCCGACTTGGCATTGTGATAACTCTCAATAGATGGTGTAGCAGATCCCAAAACAATATTTGCTTGGTGGATTTTGCTCAAAACGATGGCACTATCACGTGCATTGTAGCGTGGCGAGGGATCGTATTGTTTGAAAGAAGATTCATGTTCTTCATCCACAATGATCAACCCAAGATTGCTAAAAGGTAGAAAGATGGAAGAACGTGCTCCCAAGATAATTCTGAACCTATTTGGGTCATCGTCTAAAACGTGGTTCCAGATTTCAACGCGTTCGTTCTGGTTGAATTTGGAATGATACACACCTACTTGATCTCCAAAGTACGCCGACAATCGCTGTATGAGCTGCGTGGTAAGGGCAATTTCTGGCAATAAAAATAATACTTGCTTTCCTCTGTCCAGGTGCTCCTGAATCAATTGCACATATATTTCCGTTTTTCCAGAGCCTGTAACACCGTGAAGCAATACTACTTTCTCATTGTCAAAACCAGTACGCGTTTCTTCCAGGGCTTCTTTCTGAGAAGGAGATAATTCCTTGAATGCTTGTCCTTCATAAGGGTTCTCTTCTAGTCGTGAGACTTCTAATTTCTCTTGAAAAATAACCCCTTGCTTTTCGAGTGTGTTCAGCGACGATTGCGAAACTCCTTCTTCGACCAATGTTTTTCGAAGTACTACTTCGTTTTCTTCATTTCCGACTTGAATGTGCCGCAGCACTGCGAGCAATGCGTTCAACTGTTTTTCTTTGCTTTTGATTCCATCCAATTCGGAAATGAAAGCCTCCAAAAGTTCTTCGTTGTGGAAATCTTCCGTAAGTCCAACGAACATTTTTGTTTTGGGCACAAACTTCTCATTGAGCTCCTCTAAGGATAATACTGCTTTTTTGTCAATCAACGCCTTAATCACAGGTTGAATCGTCTTGATTCCAACGATTTCCGATATCTCTTTAAGGTCGAGAACTTCACGCATTTCCAGAGCATCCAGAATGTCTAATTCGCGTTCTGTGAAAAATCGAGGATCCTTTTGGAAGTCGGGATGAAGTACAATTTTCGTTTCACTAGCCAACTTGAAATTGGAGGGAAGGGCAGCGTTCATGACATCTCCTATGGGCGCCATGTAATAACTCGAAATCCATTTCCAGAAAGTATATTGATTGGGGTGAATAATTGGACGTTCGTCTAAAATGTACTCAACAAGTTTTGCCTGATAATCTTCAGGAACCGTTTCGTGAATGCGGGTAACGATTCCCGTAATACGTTTCGAACGACCAAAAGGAACCACCACACGAGCACCATTGAAAATGGCGTCGTTCATCTCAAAAGGCACGCGATACGTAAATTCCTTACGAATGGGTACGGGTAGAATGAGGTCGACAAAAAGTGTTTTCCTTTCGGGCATGCGCTAAAGGTAGAAATTGAACCGATCAGTTACAAGCCCAAGGCTGACCTTGTGCAATATCCAAGGGTTGTTGACTACAAAATGAGTAAGAACCTGTGATAGGTCCGATGCACAGTTCCATAGAAGAGAGGTAATCAATACAACGCGTGCTTTGGTTGTTCCCGACCATCGGATGGTATACGCGGCGGGTATAACGTGAAGAGAATAAACCAATTGCTGGATGTTCATTGGTAGCAGATAGGTTGGTAAATGTAGGTTTGTTTTGAGTAAGTGAATTGTTGGGTTTGTTCACGAGGATGTATGTGTATAGATCTTCTGAACCACCAACGACTTCTACGGTTATTCCTTCAATAACCCGACGAGTGACGTTTATGCTTTCATCTTCCAGGGCTTGATCAATTAATTCGAAAAATGATTCTCCGTTGACACTGAATACAGCCGTAGTGCCATTATCCGTTGCATTTTCACCCAACTTCCATTTAATACGTTTTACGAGTGAATCATTGCCGTGAAAACTTTTGACATCAATAAATAAGGTGGAATTAATGAGGGCAGCGTTCCCTGTATTCACAAACATAACTGACGCTCGATATTCTCCTGTTACATTGGCGTCCTCAGCAAATTTAAATTGATAGTGAGGAGCATCTGTTGACGTTGTTATGCCCGAAACTATTTGTGTTGATCCATATACTTCAAATTGCGACTCTTGTCCTTCATCGATCATTATATGTAGATTGTATTTCGCGAGTGTATTCAAAGGAGCAAAAGTAGGTGAGTCGCTATTGTCTTTTTCATGGGTATAAAATGCATAAACTTTTTGCTCAGGAGCGTAAAACACACCATTGGTTTCCTTTGTATCCACAAGCGTATCAAATAAAGTCCATGTTCTACCTATTGCACCTCCCGGAAGTTCTTCGGTAATGGAGACCGAAATATTTTGAAAGTAATTGGAATCGGGTATTTTGGAGATCTCGAGTGCGTTTCCTGGGCCTACGAAAGCTCTGGTTATTTTGATAAAATGAATTGAATCAGATTGATCAAGAAGACCATAAACTACCGCCGTTTCTTGAAAGTCACCAATTACATCGACTTTATCATTGCAAGCGTTCAAAGAAAGGAGAAGCACCCCGAGAAAGGGAAGCACTTTAAAGAAGCTTTTCATAAATAGCGTTTTCCGCTAAGTTATAGGATAGGTTTTAAAATCCCGACCCATTCACTAGGCAATCAACACCGCAAACTCAATAGCCGAACAAAAAATGATGAAAGCAAATAAAGCTTTTAGTTACAAGCCCAAGGTTGACCTTGTGCGATATCCAACGTTTGCTGACTACAGAAAAGGTAAGGACCTGTAATTGGACCGACACACAGTTCCATCGTAGAATTTCTGTCAATACAACGTTGGTTTTGATTTGGCCCTACCATTGGGTGGTAGACGCGGTGCGTAAATCGTGACGAGAACAGACCTATAACCGGGTGCTCGTTGGTTGCTGTCAAGTTTGTAAAAGTTGGCTTATTTTGCGCCAAAGATGAACTTGGTTGGTTTACCAATATGTAATTGTACAAGTCTTCAGAACCGCCAACAATTTCAACAGTAATTCCCGTAAGATTACGACGTGTTACAGCTGGATTTCCCGCAGCACACGCATTAGCAATCAAATTGTAGAATGTTTCTCCTTGCCCAGTAAAATTCGTGGTAGAACCGGAGCCTGTTGGAATCTCTCCCCAAGTCCAATTGATTCGTTGCTCCGTAGAATCGCCACCAACGTATTCTTTGTAGTCGATAGCTAATTTAGTATTGACAACGGTTGCGTTCCCATGCGTAACGAACATCGGTGATGAAGTATATTCTCCAGTGGAAACAGAGTTTGTAGCAAACTTAAACTGGTAGTTAGGAGAGTCTGTGGAAGTAGAGATTCCAGAAATGATTTGTGTTGAACCAAACACTTCAAACTCAGAAGATGTTCCTTCGTTGATCAGAATGCGCAAGTTATAGGTCGCATCTGTATTCAATGAAGCAAAAGTAGGGTTGTCACTGTCGTCTAAACTCCCGGATTTGAATGCATAAACAATTTGTTCTGGCGCATAGAATACACCGTTTGTTTCTTTGGTATCCACTAAGGTGTCGTAAAGATTCCATGTTCTTCCTGTAACTCCACCAGGCAGTTGTTCTGTTACCGTAGCTGTTACACTTTGAAAGTAATTTGAATCAGGAATTTGAGAGATCTCCAAAGAGTTTCCAGGACCAATAAATGCTCTTGTAATCTTTACAATATGGATCGAGTCTGTACGATCTAACAATCCATAGACAACTGCAGTTTCTTGAAAATTACCTGAAGTAGTAATGTCTTCGTTGCACGAATTGAATCCGAAAAGCATTGCCACAGCGGCAACCAGGAGTAAGAGAGTTTGTTTCATTTTTTTCATAAGAGATAACGCCAAAGTTACGAAAAAGAAGTTGATGCGTTTTTCCGTTCAATCAATCAATATCCTTGTTTAATCAATTGTTAGTCTTTCACCTTATTCATGCCCATGGTTCTCAGCATCCAATTCGGTAGATGCTTGCCCGGCTTGCGGTTTTTCAAATGAATATACCAGCCAAGTTTCTTCATGATTGGGACTTTGTGTGTTTCCACAAATTCGATCAAAGTACCATCTGGATCTTCAATGTATGAGAACCTTCCACCAGCTTCTCCCATATCGAAGGTGTTATCGCTATCTACGGTGAACGGAAACCCTTTTTGTGCACATTCTTCTTTCAATTTGTCCATTCCCTGAACATCAAAACACAGGTGAATGAATCCCCAGTCTCCCCAAAATCTATTTGCAAAGATTGACAGTGCATCATCGCGTTCTAAAGACTGTACCAATTCAATTTGCGATGGTCCTAATAAACGGGCAAAGGGTCCGCGGCGTGCATTTTTATGACTCAACAAAACTCTGCGAACTTTTTTATTACCAGCCGGTAGGCCTTTCAAGTCATCAAAAACTCCAGTTTCATCATAAACCACTGTTTCATATTCTAAAATATCCTGATAAACGGCCAAAGCTTTGTCGATATCACTCACACCAATCAATGCTCCAGCAGGCCCTCCACAACGAGAAGGGTGTCCCGTGTTTTGAAACCAGCCTTTTCCCTCTACCACATTAAAGATATTTCCATTCGGGTCTTTTACAAAGAATGATTTTTCGCCGTTAGGAGCTGTCTCCAGTTCCCCTTGAATAGCGGCACCGTTTTCTTTGAAATAAGTAAAGGTTGCTTCTACATCACGCGATTTAATTCGGCACGCATACAAGCCATAATCGCCTAGTTGTATATCAAACGTAGCTTTTTCAGTAGGACGTGAAGTGAATTGCCAAATTTCAAATCCAGCACCTCCATCCATACTCAGTGCCATGGTCGCGGTTCTTGAGTGAACCTTTCCACCTGTATAGTCAATCATGAGTGGGGCCTCAGCTGCTTCTTCAAAAACACGGACATTCACACCAAAAAACTTTCGATACCATTTCCAGATTTCCTGTACATCAGGAACGCCAATACCCATTTGCTGAATTCCACAGATGATTTTTTCCATAGCTTACTTTTGAGGGGCAAATATACGTTTCCTCAACGAATCGCGCGCTCATTGAATAGGACATATCCCATTGAGAACTGAAATGAAAAAGGTGTTTCTTGTTGCGGGAAATAATTGGTGGTGAATCGAATCGGACCAATAAAACTGTGAAAAATTGCGGAAGCTGATGCCATGAGCGTTGCGTTTTCCAAACTGCTTACCAATTGTTGCTGCCCTTCATCGTTTAATCGGAGTTGTGTAAAAGGTTGATAGAAGTAGGCGTCTAAACGCAGGTCTATCACTTTTTTGATGGTGAAAATGGTGTTGGCTCCGATAGCGGCATACTGAGGTGATCTGTACTCGGGTAAAAAATACGTTTTGGCATCTGGAACCAAAGAAAATTCTGTCAATGCAAGCAATGACGCGGTGTAATTGGCAAAAACAGTCTGACTATTGGATACCAACTGTCCATGAATTCCTAAGTGAAAGTAAGGTTCATCCACAACGAAGGATTGAAAATCGAGCTTCATGTTAATCCATTCGTGGAATCCCTCTATATCGAAGGGGAGGAGGGATGTGGACCCCGAAAGTGTTCGCTCTTTACCATTCACATACCGAAAGGTGAAATCAAGATAATTTCCAGACGAGGCAAACTGCTTTCGGTTCAGGGTATTGTGTGTAAACTTGAAGTATGCCGAGTATCCATCGAAATTGGTGATGTCCGCAGTATCGGCGCTCGTGAAGTCTTCTATCTGATAATAATTATCGTCCAATTGGAACATACGGATCCCGGCTGTTGCCTTAAACGTATTTGTAACGGGTATGCTCACATTTCCTCCCAGGTAAATTTCATTCTGTACCAAAAAAGAAGGCTTCGATTCCTCAAAGAAAGTGGCAAAACTTCTGAAGTAATCCCATCGGTTTAAGACAAAGTAGCCCGAAATCGATGTTGGGAAAACGGCGGGAAGATCTATTGTAGATTGTGCTTTGGCTGAACCGTAGAACTTACCAAAATACGTTTCGACTTTCGTTTTTGTGCTGATCTTACCGATGGATTGAAAACTAAGTCCGGCGTAACCTGTATTTACGGGGCGCGATGAGATATGTCCACCAATATCCAACTTGAAGTCCCGTGCCTTTCTCACATTTACCTTCATTTTAAAGGTGCTATCCGAGTTTTTAGTCAGCGTCGGATACAAAAAATCTACTTGTGGCGCAGCATACAAGCGGTAGTATCTTTTTTCCAATTGAGCGGCGGTAAGTATTTCATTTTTCTTTGGACGAATCAAAGATCGTTGGGCAAAACCAACTTTTCGGTTCTCAAAATCACTTTCTACTTCTGAAACTTTCAATTCAATCGACTCATTTCTAAAAGCATTGCGTTGTTTACGAATGCTGTCGCCATCAACGGTAGTGGATACATATAGTCGAATGGAATCGATGTACGCCATCGTAGCATCATACCCGCTTTGTATCGCTTCTCGAGCACTTTTTTCATCGAAGGCAAAGGAAGAAACATCTGACTGTGGCTCAATAATTATTCCTTGTTCGCACGGAAGTTCAAACTTGGTGTGACTAACCAACATGTTCGTTACCTGACCAATTAAATCATCCTCCGTTGGCGGATCTGCATTATAGGAAACATTACTACCAATAATAAAGTCAGGATTGAAATCAGTATACATAACATCGGCGGGAAAGTTATTATACAAGCCACCGTCAAAAAGGAGAATGTCATCTACACGAATGGGGTAGAAGTAGAAAGGGTACGTCATCGAGGCACGCACGGCAGCATTTAGGTTTCCGTCTTCAAATACCACCGGACTTTTCATTTCAATGTCCGAGGCTACACATCGGAATGGGACAAATAGGCTGTCGAAATTATTACCATGCACGGCTGAAATGCTCCCAAGGAGCCGCATCATCTCAAAATCTAAAAATGCTGATGAGGTAAAGTTTGTTGGAAGCGATCGTTTGAGCAAACTATCTTTAGAAAAGGACAGACTAACCATTCCAGCGTGTGCTTCTTCCTCACGCAATAAAAAACGATCTCTACTGGGCAGGTTACCGCTTGCCATCATTTCGAAACTCTCGCTAAGTACAAGTGCTTCTATTTCTGCGGGGCTATACCCAGCAGCATACAAACTTCCGACGAGCGCTCCAGCTGATGTTCCAGTAATGTAGTCGATAGGAACGTTGCGCTCTTCCAATGCCTTCAAGACACCTATGTGTGCCAAACCAGTGGCGCCACCGCCGCTTAACACGACACCTACCTTCTCCTGAGCCAATGTGGCGGTTGTCAGGAATAAAGATAGAATGACCAGGTGTAGCTTGTTTGCGCCCAATTTCGTTCTTTTGTACGAAAATACGGATATTCCGAGAAAAGGTTTGGTATGAAGGAAGTAAGCGGTTCTAAGAAGTCATTGGTAATTACCTTGAAGACATTTTATGGATTTGAAGATGTTTTAAAGGAAGAATTGGCAGAGTTAGGTTTTCCTGATGCCATAAAATTAAATCGTGCAGTGCAGGTTACAGGAAATTGGCGCGATGTTTATTATTTAAATGTTCACCTTCGATGTGCGCTTTCTGTATTGGTAGAGGTTAAAAAATTTCGAATCCGCAATGAAGACGACTTGTACACGCAAGCGATGAAGATTGATTGGACCGAATATTTTGATGTGCGTAAAACCTTTGCAGTAAAAGGGGCTGTTTTTTCGGATTTTTTCAAACACTCGCAATATCCTTTCCTGCTTGTGAAAGATGCCATTGTCGATACATTCCGAAAGAAGTTGAACGACAGACCGGATGTGAACACCAAGAAACCGCAGGTGATGTTTGATGTGTACATCAATAATAGAGAAGTAACGATTTCCCTGAACACATCTGGAGCTCCCTTATTTCAGAGAGGCTACCGTGATGAAACAGGAATTGCACCGATGAATGAAGTGGCCGCAGCCGGATTGATTCGAATGTCTGGATGGGATAAAAAGTCAGCCTTTGTTGATCCATTTTGTGGCTCAGGAACTTTTTTGATCGAGGCGGCACTTATGGCAGCAAATCTTCCAGCAACGTTAGAGCGCCATCATTATGCTTTTAAAAACTTCGCCAACTTTGATGCAGCGGTCTGGGATGAAATTCAAGATGCCATTCCGAAACGAATCACCGAACTACCGTGTGTGATTGTAGGTTCTGATAAGAACGCGGAAATGGTCATGAAGGCCCGAAGAAATCTCCGAAGGCTACCCGTGGGGCGTTTTGTACAGGTAAATGCCGATAGTTTTCAGGAATCGAAGCGACCGGCTGACTCTGGAGTGATGATCTCAAACCCTCCCTATGGTGAGCGGATGGGGGATGAAATAGAGGAACTTTACGAACAGTTGGGTGATTGGATGAAAACGGAAATGCAAGGCTTCAGTTGTTGGATCGTTTCTTCAAATATGGAGGCCTTTAAATTCGTTGGATTGCGACCAGACAAGAAGGTGAAGGTGTTCAATGGAAGTTTGGAATGTTCTTTCCGAAAGTATCAAATCTATTCTGGATCGAAGAAAGCGAAACATCAGTCTGCAGAGGATTGACTTGAACGGGCGCCAGAACGATTGATTTCACTTGCTTGATTTACTTCTCATGAACTTTTCCCAAAAAGATTTCCCTATCTTTCAATCCCAAAGCTGAAAAGATGGAAATCGTTAGGACCATTGGGAGTGGACTGAGAAATAAAATTGTAATAAACAAGCCCGGAATTGCCGAGTTTCACGCTGAAATAACCTACGCATCGGGGTATTTGATGATGGTGGAAGATTTAAATTCTCCCTCTGGTACGTTCATTAACAATCGTAAAATCAAAGGCAAGAAAATTCTAAAGTCAGGAGACATTCTAAGTTTTGGTGACCACGTTTTTCCCTTCGAAGAGCATTATCCAGAAATGTTGAAGACGCAGCAAGACGGCGCAGAGCTTGACTCGGGAGTAGATGACGGAGAACCCGAGGAAATCCGTCAATTCAACGATGCGGAACAGGAAGCTGTATTATCTGGCTTAACAGGAATCAAAAAATTCGTTTACAGTCTCCAGTTTACCAAGAATCGACCGCGTTTGCAGCGTATTTGGATGCTCGTGATTGCTTCTATCATGCTTTTGTCTTTGGTGCTGCCCTGGTTCTCATGGTCTTATCCTTCTAATGCTTCATTTTTCATCAATGAGAAGTACGAGGCCATGTCGGCCATCGAGACTTTTATCGAAATGCTGGAAGCTGATATCTCTGGAGCTCCTTTTATTTATATAGCCCTGTTCGGAATCAATATGCTTCTGATCCTGCATGTGTTTACGGCAATGCTGTGTTATTTTCTCATTGCTTTTAAAGCTTGGAGACCGAAGAATCTTTTAGGAATAAGGCGCTTATCCCAAGCCGTTCTCATTCTGTACGGAGTTAATTTTGTTTTTCAGTTCTTGCGATATGTCTGGTATTGGCTAGATGGAGAAAACAATATGTTGGTTAGCCGCATGCTTTCAGGAGTTGGGGTTTCTGAGTCTCGTATTTTTATTGAGTTCACTGGAATCGGATTCTGGTTATGCGCTTTTGGGGTTTTATTGGTTTTACTTTCTACGCGAAATGGATTGTGGCGTCCTGGCTTTAGTCGAAAATGGACCACTTTAAGTTTTACATTTTGGTTGCCTTTTGTGATCATGATCGCACTCGTACATCAAGGCATCGGAATAGGAGAAACAAATATTGATTCAGAGAATTACCGAAAAGCTTTTGGCCTTTCATCGAGTAGCTTTTACAATAAAAAGGAGCTGAACGAACGAACCGTTAGAAATGCCCCAATTAGCAGTCATTATGCCTATACACACCTAATTGATGAGATCAAACAGGCAGAAGTTGATATGAGACGTGCAGAAATTAAGGACGCCGTATTAGAAGACACCAGCAAAAAAACGACAAGAAACATCCTCATATTTGTGGTTTGGGTGGCCTTACACGGCTTGTTCATTGTCTCAATTACCCAAATGTTTCGAAAACGTGTGCGTGGCGCCACAACTTTCGTGCTTTCCTCTCTATTACTATTATTCTCTGTAACACTATGCATCAGCATATATTTGCTTATTGGTTTGCGGTCCGACCTTCTCAGTCAGAACTATATGACGGTCTCCGTTGGGTATGGATGTTACATAGCTATTCTAGCATCACTGGGAATGCTCGGGGAACAAATTTACTTCTGGACCTCCAAAACCGAGAAGAAATTGGTTCAGGAAACAGCTGACACTTTGGATGATAGTTTCTAATGTATGCTGGCGCAAGTTCCTCTCGATTCAAAGATGATGTCACTCGCTTGTGTTGAGCAGCGAGAAAGATGTTGTTTTGTAAAATGCGGAGAGCAAAGTTTCTTCAGAGATATTGTGGTTATTCAAGAAATAAAAAAGGGAACCACTAGTGATTCCCTTTCCATTTATCAGTTCGTTTTATTTGCGATTCGCAACATCCACGTAGTCACGGGCATTCGAACCAGTGTAAATCTGACGAGGACGCCCAATTGGCTCGCCGTTTTCAATCATTTCTTTCCATTGTGCAATCCATCCTGGTAAACGTCCGATTGCGAACATCACTGTAAACATCTCTGTTGGAATTCCAATTGCTTTGTAAATGATTCCTGAATAGAAATCTACGTTTGGATACAAGTTACGCGCTTTGAAGTACTCATCTTCCAACGCTACTTTCTCCAACTTCTTCGCGATATCCAATAATGGATCGTCCACCCCTAATTTCTCTAAAACATCGTCGCATGCTTTTTTGATAATTGTAGCACGAGGATCGAAGTTTTTGTATACACGGTGTCCGAAGCCCATCAAACGGAACGGATCGTCTTTGTCTTTTGCTTTCGCTACCCATTTGTCAAGATCGCCACCGTCTTCATGAATCGTTTGCAACATTTCAATTACGGCTTGATTCGCTCCACCGTGAAGTGGCCCCCAAAGTGCAGAAATACCTGCTGAGATTGAAGCGTACAAGTTGGCATGCGATGAACCTACGATACGTACTGTTGAAGTTGAACAGTTTTGTTCGTGATCCGCGTGAAGAATCAACAATTTATTCAATGCTGATACAACAACTGGATCTGGCTCATATTCACCTGTTGGCATTCCGAACATCATGTATAGGAAGTTCGCTCCATAATCCAAATCATTCTTTGGATACATGAACGGGTGACGCATTGCGTTTTTGTAAGACCATGCAGCAAGTGTCGGCAGCTTTGCAATCAAGCGTTGAATGGTCAGGTCTTTTGCCTCCGGTGTTCTATTCGGATCTAAAGATTCAGGATAGAAAGTAGAAAGTGAACATACCATCGACGCCAAAATTCCCATTGGATGCGCCTTTGCTGGATAAGCCTCGAAGAATTGTTTCATGTCTTCGTGTACCAACGTATGATTTGTAATGCTTTCTTGGAAATGATCCAACTGTGCTTGCGTTGGAAGTTCTCCGTAAATCAAAAGAAAAGCGACTTCAAGGAAGCTTGCTTTGTCTGCAAGTTGCTCGATAGGATAACCGCGGTATCGAAGAATTCCATTCTCTCCATCTAAGTACGTAATCGCACTTTGACAACTTCCCGTATTCTTAAAACCAGAGTCTAAGGTTATGTATCCACCTGTGGCAGCACGTAGCTTCCCAATGTCAACACCTTTTTCTTGTTCTGTTCCTTCAATTACTGGTAGTTCATACGACTGCCCTCCTAATTCTATCTTCGCGATCTCACTCATTTTTCTGTCTAAATCTTTTCTGTTAATTCAGTTCGGTCGCCTAAGATAATACACAAAATGATATCTATCAAGACTTCCTATAAATAAGTTACCCTCTATAAATTTTCCATGGTATATTCATACATCATTCTAAAGAGATGATTGCGAGTGTTTCCACCGAAAATACCGTGGTTTTTGTTAGGGTAAATGAACAAATCGAAGTCCTTATCTGCTGCAACCAGAGCATTTACCATTTCCATAGTGTTTTGATAATGTACATTGTCGTCTCCAGATCCGTGAATTAACAAATACTTTCCTTTCAATTTGCTCACGTGATTGATCGGAGAGTTTTCATCATAGCCAGATGCATTTTCTTCCGGTGTACGCATGAATCGTTCCGTGTAAATGTTGTCATAATAACGCCAATTGGTAACGGGTGCAACGGCGATTCCCATTTTAAAGTAATCTGCTCCTTTGGTCATGGCTAATGATGTCATGAACCCTCCATAACTCCATCCCATAATTCCAATTCGTTCAGGGTCAACAAAAGACATTGATTGAAGTTCTTTTGCCACCGCAATAAAATCTTCTGTTTCCAGTTTTCCCAGTTCCAAATACGTACTTTTCTTGAAATCTGCTCCACGTCGCATCGTTCCTCTTGGATCAACCGAAACCACGATATAACCGCTTTGAGCGAGCAGCTGTTAGTACATCAAATTAAATCCACCCCACGAGTCCGAAACAGTGTTCGAACCAGGTCCTCCATAAATGTGTATATAAACCGGATATTTTTTATTTGGGTCGAAATCCGCTGGTTTAATCATCCACCCGTTCAGTTCCATTTCATGACCTTTAAACTTCACAAAATCCTTTTTACTAAGGTTGTAGGAAGCTAGTTTTTCCACAAGGGCCTGATTGTCTTCCATTACAACTATCTCTTTTCCATTGCTATCACAAAGTGTGTAAATGGGAGGTGTGTTCGCCGTGGAATACGTTTTGATAAAGTACTTCATGCCGTTTGAGAAGTCGGCCTCGCTTGTACCTTTCATCTCACTGATACACGTTTTCTTCTTTCCGTCCAGTCTTATTTTGTGGATAGATTGATGTATCGCACCTGCTTCCGCTGAAGAATAATACACCATATCTTTGGCATCTATTCCATAACAGTCAATCACATCCCAATTTCCTGATGTTACGGCTCGTGACTTCCCATCAAAGGTTAAAGCGTAAATATGATTGTATCCATCTTTTTCACTGGTTCGAAGTATCGTTTTGCCGTCATCCAGAATGAGTAAGTTGTCGTCGATCTCAACATACGTATCAGATTTTTCCGTGTAAAATGTTTTCACCGACATCTCCGTACCCTCCAGAGTCATCAGGTGATACTTTAGTTCGTTTTGATGACGGTTTAGCGTCTGCAATACCAATTTGTTTTCTGTAGACGACCACTTAAGGCGCGGAATGTACTCGTACTCGCCCAATTCTATATTTCGGATCTTGCCGTAAAAGCTAACGAGATGCGCCGTTACCTTGGAGTTGTCTTCTCCAGCTTTGGGGTATTTAAAGGTGTACATGTTCGGATACAAGTCGTAGAAATACTTCATGGTATACTCCCGTACATCAGATTCATCGAACCTAAGAAAAGCAATATATTCGCTGTCTGGCGACCATCCGTAAGCTTTGGTGATAGCAAATTCTTCTTCGTACACCCAATCGGTAGTACCATTGATCACTTTATTCTTCTCACCATCGTGCGTTAACTGTCGAATCTCTCCTGTGGCGATATCTTTCACATAGATATTGTTCTCATAAATGTACGACACTTTGGTTCCGTCGGGTGAGTATTCTGCCAGGGTTTGTGGTTGCCGTTCTTCATCTAAAGGCTGCACTGTTTGTTCTTTTAAATCGATGAGATAATGGACAGCGCTATAACTTCTTCTGTAAATCGGCTGTGTTTGAGTAGTAATCAATGCCTTCGATTCATCTGCGTTGAAACTGTAATCATCCATCCCGATTTCTTTTAACAAACTTGCAGGAATGATGGTTTCGCCTTCGCCTTCGTAGTCCGAGAATTTGTGTTTTGTTACGGATATTCCTTCAGACGTTTGTGTTGTTTTTGAAAAATAGTTTCCGTCATTCATGGATCGAAATCCAGCAACTCCAGCCGAATTAAACGAGTAGTATTTCCAAATTTTTTCAACAGTTATTTTCTTGTCTTGTCCAAAAGCGACAGTAAGCGTACAAATAGAGATGAGAAGAATAATGTGTTTCATAGTCAATTTTAAAATTCCGACTAAAAATAAGGATACTTTTTTCTACTAAACCGCATTAGCTGGAAAACATTAACCCATTGTTAATATTTAATTAGTGTTCGCACGGGGTTTTTGTCATACCTTTGCACCGTATCGACCTTGTGTTCTCCTTGATATCGATAATCGATTGAAACCACAAAGTCGTGAAACACAGAGACAATGAACTAATGCATTTGCCAACATCGGTGGATATCGAGATTCAAAGATGTAAACTACTACCAAAGATCGCACTCAACGGTCTGGTGCATTCTTTCGTTGAAACTACAGTTAATTCGTAACACTTATATTAAATGTTTTCAGCTATGAAAAGAACATTACTTTTTTTAGGAACCGTATTCTTGAGCTTGTCTGCTAGCGCTCAATGTTCCGACCTATTCATTTCCGAGTACGTGGAGGGAGTGAGTAACAACAAAGCACTTGAAATTTATAACCCAACAGATCAGCCAATTGATTTGTCACAGTACTTCGTCGCTCGTTACAGTAATGGAGGTACTTCACACACCGCGAACTCTCCAGGGTCGATTGCAGTACAATTATCAGGTACACTTCAGCCGTATGATGTTCATGTAGGTGTAATTGATAAGCGTGACACTGCAGGTACAGGTCAAAATGCTCCAGTTTGGGATGAGTTGCAAGCAGTAGCGGATGAATTCTACTGTCCGGTATACGACGATTCATACGCGTTTTATTTCAACGGAAACGATGCATTGATTCTTTACAAGGGAGACATCAATGATATAGGCAACCAACAAGTCATTGACGTTTTTGGTAAGGTAGGTGAAGATCCAGGGCCAGGTTCAGGATGGTCTACTGGTTTCCCTTACAATGATGAATCTGGTGTAATCGTTTCTCAGGATCACTCATTGATTCGTAAAGCTACTGTAATGACAGGGCAAGTGAATCCTTTCCCTTCTTTCTTTGATCCTTTAGCGGAGTGGGATTCAATTCCTGCTTTGATTGAAGTGGGTGGAAACACGACTGGAAACTGGGGGTCTTTGGGGTCACACGCATGTGACTGTGCTCAGGGAAGTGTGAACGAAGTTGCTGCTGTAGCAAACGTTACTATCGCTCCAAACCCTTCGAACGGTTCTTTTACAGTTAACAATATCAACACTTTTACAAACGTACAAGTGATAAACTCTCTTGGACAAGAGGTTTATGCTGTTTCAAACAACGGGAAGTCTTCAATGACGATTGATCTATCTGAGCGTCGAGGTGTTTACTTCGTAAGACTCAGTGGAGACGGAGAAGCGGTTACGCGCCGTGTAATTATCAAGTAAGTATTTTTCATTGGTCCTCAATATCGATTGGGGACCATTTTTATTCATAGGTGATGAAAGCAATTCTTGTTGTTCTTGCTTCGTTTCTGACGATGGCGTCTTATGCTCAAAAAGGAACGTTAACTGGAACCATAACAGACAATGTGTCAAAGCAACCTGTCGTAGGAGCGAAGGTTGTGTTCTCTTCACAATTTCGTGCGATAACAGATTATGATGGTAATTATACCATTGCTGATATGCCATACGGCTCGTACGATGGTACAGTGACAATGATCGGATTCGATACCTTATCCGTATCTGTTCAGATTGATCAACCGCAAGTTTCGAACGATATACTTCTGGGCGGAAGCCAGGAATTGGAAGAAGTACGAGTAATCGGAAACATTGCAGAAGATCGTAAAACACCCGTTGCAAAGACAACATTGGACGCCAAAGAAATTCGCGAGGAATTAGCGTCGCAAGATTTACCGATGATTTTGAATTCTACTCCTGGAGTTCATGCTACAGAACAAGGTGGAGGAGATGGAGACGCGCGTATTACGATACGTGGGTTCAACCAACGAAATGTTGGGGTAATGATTGATGGTGTTCCCGTAAACGACATGGAAAACGGATGGGTGTATTGGTCGAACTGGTTCGGTTTGGATAACATTACATCACAAATTCAAGTACAACGTGGATTGGGAGCAACGAAATTGGCAATGCCATCGGTAGGAGGTACCATGAATATCCTCACGCAAAATACGGGGGGGAAGCGAGAAATTACTGCACGTCAAGAATACGGAACAGGAAACTTCCTGCGAACTTCGGTTTCATACAAATCAGGGACGTTAAAAAATGGATGGGGAGTTTTATTCTCTGGTTCATACAAACAAGGAAACGGTTGGGTTGATGCACTCAACACACAAGGAGCTTTCTATTATTTGAAAGTCCAAAAGAAATTAAACAAACACGTAATCTCCTTAAGTGGCTTTGGCGCACCTCAGCAGCATGGGCAACGTGCTTTTCAGCAAGGAATCTCATACTGGGACGCAGAATATGGAAGAGCGATGTTTGAAGGTAGCGATGAGTTGTATAATATCATTACCCGTTATAGAAGCGACGGAGATTACAATGCTTACATCCAAGGTTTGGAATCACAAGGACTGGACGAAAATTCGGTTCAGCAATACATGACTAACTATGTGGATACGACGGGAGCAGAAGACCGTGGATTGCGATTCAATGAGCATTGGGGATATAGAACTGTGAATGGTGAACGAATTGTACAAAACGAACGTCGCAATTTTTACCACAAGCCTCAGATTACTTTGAAGGATTTCTGGAAGGTAAATGACAAACTTTCCATCTCCAATATGGTCTACACATCGATCGGACGCGGTGGAGGACAGCGCTACTTTAATTCTAGTTCAACCATTGTAACGGACGAACAGGGATTGATAGATTGGGACCAAATTGTTCAAAACAACCAATACACTGTATTTGGAGGACAACAGCTACCAACAGTTGACCCTTTCTATGATCCAGAAATGCTGAAGTCATCACAAATTTTATCAGCATCGATCAACAATCACTTCTGGTTAGGAGGTTTGTCTCAGTTCGATTATGATTATTCACCATACCTTTCATTTGCGGGAGGATTGGATTATCGTTACTACAAGGGAGAGCACTACAATGAAGTTTTGGATCTTTTAGGGGGAGATTACTTTGTTAATACACAGGATCGAAACTCCGAATCAGACATGAAGCAAGTTGGAGACAAAATCGGTCGTCAACCATGGCACAATCACCGAGATGGTTTGGTTCAGTGGGCTGGTGCTTTCGGACAAATGGAATACTCGAAAGGGGCATGGACTGCATTTGTGAACGCCTCCGTAGTTGCTAATTTTTACAAAGGCATTGATTACTTCCGAGGGAAGCAATTGGTATTGGCAGATACAACTTTGGAAATCGGATATGACGATGAGGTGACCTATAACGGTGAAACATACGACAGAAATTCTCCAGGCCTTCGCGATCATCAAACGGATTGGGTGAACAAGAACGGATTTACTTTCAAGACAGGGGCCAACTACAACCTTACAGAAAAGCAGAATGTTTTTGTAAACGTAGGATACCTTTCAAGAACACCGATGTTCAACAATGTTATTGATAACCAAAACAATCGTGTTTTCGATACCCTGGTAAACGAGAACATCTTAGCATTCGAATTTGGATATGGATTCCGCTCGAAAAAACTGAGCTTAAATGTGAACGGTTACTTCACCAACTGGTCTAACCGTCCGTTGCCGTTCGGTTTGTCGGTACAAGACCCGCTGGACCCATTGGAGGTTATTATTGTGAATATTCCGGGTATGGATGCGCGTCACATGGGGATTGAGCTCGATGGTGCGTATAACATAAACAAAAAACTAACCTTCGAAGGAATGGTAAGTATTGGAGATTGGATCTGGAATTCCGCCGAAGAAATTGTGGTGTATGAAGACACAATTACCTTTGATGCACGAGGAGTTCACGTCGGAGATGCAGCACAATCCACGTATGCAGCTTCTGTTCGATGGGCACCAATCAAAGGAGGGTACTTGAAATTGAAATACACCTACTTTGATCGTTATTACACCGATTTCGACCCGATCTCACTAACTGGTGAAACGGCTGGAAGAGACTCTTGGCAAATGCCAGATTATGGTTTGATGAGTTTGCACGCGGGATATCGATTACCACTGAAAGAAACAACATTAAATTTCCGAGCGAATGTGATTAACTTGTTAAACACTACGTACATTCTTGACGGAACTAATAATAGAAACTTCGATGAAGATGAAGATAACTTTAACGCACAATCCGCGTCCGTATTCTTTGGACAAGGAATTCGCTTTAATGTATCCGTTGGATTCGAATTTTAATACAGATTAAAGAACAAAAACATGAGTATGAGAAATATAGGATTAATCATTGCGGTGTTGACGGGAAGCTTCTTTTCGTTTGCCCAACAAAACATCGCTGACGCACGTACCTACGGTATCGGTTCAGACGTGACGATTACAGGTATTGCCACAAATGGTGGTGAGTTAGGACCGATACGCTATGTGCAGGATGGAACGGCAGGTTTGGCTTGCTATGGTGGACCCATTACCGGGGTGAACATTGGAGATTCTGTTACCGTTACAGGTCCATTAATTGAGTTTTCGGGACTTTTAGAGATTTCCATTGTAGACAATGTGATTAACCATGGTCAGGCTGTTGTTCAGCCCACGCCATTGCAAATCCCTATTACTTCAGCAGGGGAATCATTGGAGTCACAATTGGTTGAAATTGAAAATGTGACATTTGTTCAATCAGGGAACTTCTCTGGGAATACTACATATCAAATCACTGATGGTACCAACCAACTGGATGTTCGTGTGAATAACGGAACCAATCTCGTAGGGACTGCAATTCCATCAGGTCCTGTAACTGTTACAGGTCCATTGGGACAATTCAACGCAAATTACCAGATCATTCCTCGTTCCACAAATGATGTAGTTACGTACGTAGCCCCTTTGTACGAGATCAACGTATTATTGGACGGTTCAACAGTATTGCATACGTCTGATTACTTCATTGGAAATACTTCTTCAGTGTCCATAGAAATTGAAAATTATGGAACACAAGATTTGATTGTTTCAGGAGCTACTTTTACAGGGCCAGATGCTGCTGATTTTAGTTCAAATATTGGAACACCTACAATTGCCGGAGGATCCTCACAAACGTTTACGGTAAATTATTCGCCGTCGAACATCGGCTCACACTTTGCTACGTTGGAAATTGCTTCGAACGATGCAGATGAAAACCCGTACATTATCAACTTTGAAGGAGTTGGAACAGATAATTTAGCTTCCGAGCCAACGACTAATCCTACAGGTCTATCATTTCCTACTGTTGAAGCGTATACCTTGAATGGTACCTATGCGGCAGGTTCTGGTGCAACGAAATATTTGGTTCTTTGGAAAACAGGTAGCCCAATTACAGGAGTTCCACAAGACGGAAATACGTATTTAAGAGGAGATGTTGTTGGTGACGCCAAAGTAGCCTACATGGGATCGGGAACAACTTTTACGCCGCGTGGTGTGGTTGCCAATCAAGATTATCACTTTGCTGTATACGCATTTAACGGGCAAGCTGGTTTTGAGAATTACTTATCTACTTCTCCAGCAACAGCAAATGTAACAAGTAGTGGAGCGAACATCGGAAACTATTATGGAAGTCTTACTTCTGCGACGCCTACATTGCATACAGATTTGAACACTTTAATCAATCCACACACAGAAGTAACTTACTTCTTGTACAAATTGACCCTGATGGACCAGTTTGAGGTACGTGATACCACAGGAGGCCAGTCGTTTGTTGAGTGTGTGTACACAGGAGAGCGTTATGTTTTTGATGATCCATTTGATTGGACAGCAACTGGGTATAGCCGTGAGCACACGTTTGCGCACTCATGGATGCCAACATTCCCAGCTGATCAGCCAGAGGAGCCTGAGTATAACGACCAGCACAACTTGTATCCTGCCAATCTTGCAGAAGCGAACTCTCCACGTAGTAATTTGCCTCTAGGAGAGATTGATGGAACTGTTGTGGACTCTTATTTAGATGGTGCTACTGGTTACAGCGGGTCGCAATTGGTATACGAGCCAAGAGACAGTCATAAAGGAAACGCAGCGCGCGCTATTTTCTATATGGTAACGTGCTACGACTTCCCATTGAACGGAAATATTAACTCTGATGAACAAGATCAGCAATTATTGAAAGATTGGCACTTCAACGATTTGCCAGACAACCGCGAAATTGCACGTCATGAATTCATCTACAACCAGCAAGGAAACCGTAACCCATACATTGATTCAGTTCAATGGGCATGTTTCATTGATTTCGATTCTTTTGGATACGATGCAACAAACTGTAACTTGAACGTAGAAGAACAAGTTCAGAATAGTATGGTTGTATATCCGGTACCGGCAAACGAAAAAGTGTACGTTCAGGTTAATGGAACGGAGATTACCAATTACGAAGTTATCGACATGCAAGGACGCGTGGTACAATCTGTTGAAAATGCAAACCTAGATGTGGTAGTTTTCGATACGAATGAATTTGAATCAGGAAGCTACCTTGTGAAAGTGGTTACACCATTCGGCGAGGCACAACGTAAAATGATCGTTGAGTGATTCGCAACGTTGTCATAATATTATTACTCGGAGCAGGCTTATGGGCCTGCTCTGACGTTTATAACCTTTCCGCTGAGAGCCATTCGGTAACCATCGATGATGAAATTCAGTTGAATGCCTCCATTGATTCCATGATTGCGCCGTACCAAGACTCGATGTCGACAATTATGGATGAGGTTATTGCATATGCTCCTCAGGATTTCTTAAAAGGACGTCCAAACGCAGCACTAAACAATTGGGCGGCTGATGCGATAATGGAGGTGGAGAGGATTAAGCAAGGACCTACTATTCGAAATCATCCACCGATAATTTGTCTTTTGAATGTTGGTGGATTGCGCAACCCAATTAGTCAGGGGGATGTGACTGTTGGTGACATCTACAAATTAATGCCATTTGATAATCAAATTGTTTGGGTTGAGTTACCTTGGAGTTCGAATGTGTCTATTGCGGAATACCTTAAATCTTCAGGAGGAGAACCAATTTCTGGAGCTACGCTTCAAGGGGATAGTTTGATTTTTGACGATGTGACCGAACCGGCTAAGACATTCTGGGTGATTACATCAGATTATTTGATGAATGGCGGAGATCATATGGATTTCTTTCAGGAACAAGTTGATTTCAATTATGGCAGTGGAATGCTAATGCGCGATGTATTTATTGAAGCGGTTAAAATTCAAGATACGTTGTACATTGACAACTCAGAACGAATTCATTTGTAATGAACAGAAGAGAGTTTTTACGAAATACAGCGTTGATTTCCGGAGGAACGATGATTGCTCCTTCCTTATTTTCTCGTGATATTCTCGGGTCAAAATCGTCGGAAAGTGACAAAATCACCATTCTTCACACGAACGATACGCATTCGAATATTGATCCGTTTCCCGAAAATCATGCGAGATATCCAGGTCAAGGAGGTGTATCACGTCGCTATGAGATGATTCAAAAAATTCGATCGGAGGAAGAAAACGTTTTGCTTCTGGACGCGGGCGATATCTTTCAGGGAACACCGTATTTCAATATGTTTGGTGGTGTTCTAGAGATGAAACTAATGACCCAACTCGGTTATGACGCCGCAACTATGGGGAACCACGATTTTGATGGCGGTATGAATGGCTTTAAATCGGCGAAGGAGTATGCTGATTTTCCGTTTTTATGCTCCAACTACGACTTTTCGAATACTGAATTGGATGGACTTACGCAGCCATACACCACATTTTCTAAAGGAAAATACAAGGTAGGTGTGTTTGGAGTAGGTGTAGAACTAGATGGTTTGGTTCCAGACAACAAATACGGAGAAACAGTTTATTTGGACCCCGTGGAGCAAGCTACGGATTGCGCGGAAAAACTGAAAGAAGAGGGGTGCGACTTAATTATTTGCTTGTCTCATCTCGGTTATTCATATGAGGACAAAAATCGCATGTCGGATATTAATCTCGCACGAAAAACGAATGGTATTCATCTCATTATTGGCGGGCATACGCATACTTTTCTTGAAAAACCAGTTGAAGAAATGAATTCAGAAGGCAAAACCGTTTTGATAAATCAAGTAGGTTGGGCTGGTATCAATTTGGGGAGAATCGATTTTCATTTCGAGAAATCTAAGTTTGAAAAAGAGGAATTGATTTTGGTGCAGTAGTTTAGTCAGAAGTCGTAAAGCAGAAAGAATGCTCTTAACTTTTTACTTATCAGCGCGAAGAAAATGTTAAATCACTACCTTAATAATGGTATTTTTCCAACCAATTCAATTAGGCTGACGTCTTGGTCGTAAACACTCAAACACATGAAAATAATTGCTTACCTATCCGCTGTTTTGATTAGCACTTCTGCTTTCTCGCAGGAAGAAATCATTATTATTGACCGTTCGAAAACTCGCGTAAAAACGGAGCGCGAAATCAAGAAAAATGAAAACATACAAGTCATAAAATTCGCCCCGCTGAGTTTGTTTGATGGGGAAATCTTGTTTGGTTACGAGCGTCAGATGACTTCCAAAGGGAGTTTTGATGTTGAATTAGGACCAACGCTTTCTAAAGTATCTTTCGGTGTGCCAGGACATATTGGAAACTCGTTTGAACCCGCTGTAGGAGAAACAAGTGGAATGGGAATAGTCTTAGGAGCAGCTTATCGCTACTACCCATTAGATGAAACGGAGGCATTGAATCGTTTTTATTTTTCACCACAATTTCGCTACAAACTGTACACTCATTCCGTACAGGACTACTCGAATTTTGTTGATGGCGTTCAACGTGGTAACGAAACCATGGCAAATTTCTTCTTTAACTTCGGATATCAAACGTGGCTTTCAGAAACCGCATCACTAGATTTCTATTTCGGAATGGGGATCGGAAACTATACGAGTCGTGATTACAGAGTAGAGTCATTTTATAATGGTACAGACTGGGAGTACGAATGGAGAGAAGAAACAGTTTCCGGAGCTCGCTATGTTTTAAACGCAGGAATTAAAGTAGGAATCGGTTCGAGGTAAATCAGACATACCACGCATTTTTACCTAAAGTATACTTCAAACGCGTCACGAGATTTTCGAGGCGCGTTTTGTTTTCTGGGTACACAGCAATTAGCAGAAGATCGCAGTCACACTCCTTTGGATTTTGAATTTCAAAACCATTGAGCTTTGTGTTGAACCGTTCGAACTCATGATCATACCAAGAGACTTCGAAATCGTTTTGCAATAACTCCACCACTTGTTTCCCTTTCGGCCCCGTCCCAAAAACGCCCAACGTTTTGCCCTTTTCTGTTTTGCGAAACCAGTCAAGCTTTAGCTGAAAAAAAGAGGGTTGATCGTAAACTTCAGAATTTCTCGAGGTGCGTTCGGGATGCTCACGCCATAGATGGGTAATTTCATTTAAGGAGATTATTTCGTATCCGAGTTTTCTCCACTGGAAAGTCATATCGTAATCTTCGGGATATTGTAATTGTTCGAATATACGATCCGTGCGAATTAGCTCTATCGGAGCTAGCCAGTTAGGAGAAGCTATCACGCACTCACGATAAATATGGTCGTAGTGATCGGTTTTATTGACGCGCTCGTTGAGCCAGCTTTCATACTTTTTATACCCCTCGGAAACCGTATTTTCAGCGAAATATTGGACTTTTCCAGTGACGATACATCTTCCCGTAGAAACATTTTGAAGAAGCACCTCTAATTTCTTTTTGGGCATCAAATCGTCGGCATCCATTCGAGTTATAAAATCTCCCGTTGCTCGTTGGAGAGCCGTTTGCAGAGCTGGGATTATTCCTTCTCCGTAGTTCTTTGTTATCTGTATCCTTGAATCTTGAAATCGCTGAAGTATTTCCGTCGTCTCATCCTCAGAATGATCGTCGACTGCAATCAATTCCCATTCATCATGGCTTTGACCTAAAATCGATTTGATGGTATCCTCAATCCACTTGGCAGCGTTTCGGTAGGGCAGAAGGATGGAAATTTTCATACCTGGTTTCAATCTTCCGCTCCAAACATGTTTTCAAAAGCGTCATATACGGCAAGGTGCAAGACATCACCATGATCATTTTCTTTGAAGAATCCCCAATAGAGTTGGTCGCTTTCCTTTAGGTCCTTTTTTAACTTCTTTCTGAGTTTTTTTGCACCCATTTTCATCACCTTTCCTTCCTCTCCAACTCCCACGTAGACCTTTAAATTGGCGTCCGAGTCTTTCATTTCCAGATCCAAATAAGATTCGTAGTCAAACCAAAGACTTGGACTGATAATTATGTAATTGCTGAACATCTCTGGATGCTTCATCAGTATTTCTGTTGCCAACAATCCGCCCAGAGATTGTCCAATGATGGTGCGCTCTCGAGTTGTTCGGTAATTCGATTCGATATACGCAAATACTTCAGTGTTGAGAAAATGGGTGAACTGCGTCGATCCTCCCATTTGTGGATACTCTGCTTTGTGAAGTGAATCTCTTGTTTCACCTGTGAAGTCTCTCGTTCTGTCTACATTTTCAATACCCACTACGATGCTTTCCGGAACCATATTGATCCATGAGAAAGATCCAAATTGAACCAGGCCAGCAATGTGAATGAAGTCCTCATTAGCAGAACCATCCAATAAGTAAATTACAGGATAGGTTTTTGATGAGTCAGCGGCGTAATTTTGAGGTAAGTATACATTTAGAATACGTTCTTCATCCAAGACCTCCGAATGCATGGTGATTCTATCACCAATACTAAATTTACTGACCTCTTGTGCAAATGATGAGGTTGTAAAACTGAGTAAGAGAATAAAAAGAAATTTCATACATCCGAAAGTACTAATTCTCTTAAGTATTGCAAGAGTAACGGCATTTGTGGAAAAGAAAAACCCTGACGATCTTGTGGATGTCAGGGTTTTATATCGTTCTAGGACTTCTTACAGGTGAATCACTTCATCGTAAGCAGCCGCTGCCGCTTCCATCACCGCTTCTGACATTGTTGGGTGAGGGTGCACTGTTTTGATCAATTCGTGTCCAGTAACTTCGAGCTTGCGAATTGCCACGATTTCAGCGATCATTTCGGTAACGTTCGCTCCAATCATATGACCTCCTAGTAATTCGCCGTACTTCGAATCGAAAATTAATTTTACAAACCCTTCTTTCGCTCCAGCTGCACTTGCTTTACCAGAAGCGGAGAATGGGAACTTACCAACTTTTACTTCGTATCCTGCTTCCTTCGCTTTTTCTTCTGTCATTCCAACGGAAGCAACTTCAGGTGAGCAGTACGTACATCCTGGTATGTTATTGTAATCCAATGGTTCAGGATTGTGTCCAGCAATTTTTTCAACACAAATGATTCCTTCTGCAGAGGCTACGTGCGCCAATGCAGCATTTGGAAGAACATCACCAATTGCGTAGTAACCTGGAATGTTTGTTTGATAATAATCGTTCACGAGAATACGACCGCCATCCGTAACAATCCCAACATCTTCCAATCCGATGTTTTGAATGTTGGCTTCAATTCCAACTGCGGAAAGAACTACATCACATTCTATCGTTTCTTCACCTTTTTTCGTTTTAACCTTCACCTTACAGCCTGAACCTTTTGTATCGACAGACTCCACAGAAGACTCAGTCATTATTTTGATTCCTGCCTTTTTAAAGTTTTTAGCCAACTCTTTCGAAACATCTTGATCCTCAATAGGAACAATGTTCGGTAGGTACTCTACAATGGTTACTTCTGTTCCAATCGCATTGTAGAAGTAGGCAAACTCAACACCAATGGCACCAGAACCTACTACAACCATTTTCTTTGGTTGCTTGTCCAATGTCATTGCCTGGCGGTATCCAATTACCTTCTTGCCATCTTGCGGCAAGTTTGGCAATTCACGCGAACGTGCTCCAGTAGCGATGATTACGCCTTTGTCGGCAGCATACTCAGTTTTCTTACCATCTTCATCGGTAACTTCAACTTTCTTTCCAGCTTTAATAACACCAGAGCCCATGATCACATCGATCTTGTTCTTCTTCATTAAGAACTGAACCCCTTTACTCATTCCACCAGCGACGTCACGGCTACGTTTTACCATGGCACCGAAATCGGCTTTTCCATCCTTTACGCTAATTCCGTAATCTGATGCGTGGTTGATATATTCGAACACGTTGGCACTTTTTAAAAGTGCTTTCGTTGGGATACATCCCCAGTTCAAACAAATCCCACCAAGGTTTTCACGTTCTACAATGGCTGTTTTCAGCCCTAGCTGTGATGCGCGAATGGCTGCTACGTAACCTCCGGGACCACTACCAACAACTATAATATCGTAACTCATACTATTGAAATGTAATTCTGTTCTAAACTTAAGCATCGCGAAGTTAAACATTTTTTGGGTTTAGCGGGTGCATACCAATGGCTGGTTTTAGAAGTTGTTTGTTCAACAATTTGAACTCATTTCTTCCCTGAAATTTGTGTGTAATCAACATTCGGAAATTAAATAGAGGCATGGGAAAGTTGTCATAATTAAGCTGCAGAAATATTCATTCCTTTTAGGATATCCATTCAGAAATTCAAAGAGATGAATTCAAAAAGTTTACAAGTTAGATGGGCAATTATGCTGCTACTTTTCATTACATGTGTGGTAAGTTTTGCCATTGCTTAACCGATCTTCGTATCATGAAGTGGCATCTGAAGTATTGCATCAAAATGAGAGTAACTTTCAATATACTTCAAAAAAATAATACATGAATTAATGGTTTCGGAATCATAAGAAAGTAAGCTGATAACCGTTAACTACCGCGCCGTTGAGAAATGTCTCAGCGGCGTTTTTTGTTCAAAGTCGTTTGTAATGCTAATTGCAACGTTGGGAAATGCAGGTACGAACATCGAAAGTTGTAGTCCTCTCATGGCACAACGAATAAAGACCTTGCGAAAGAATTTTAAAACATCCTCTAATGAAAAAGTTATTACAACATGAATCAATACTGGGAACATTTTTGTTTCTATGCATTCTATGCTTTGGAAGCATTTCCAGCGCCCAAACAGAAATTCTTTCTGTAGATCCATCGTCCTTCACAGGCACCATTGCCCCTTCAGTAGATGTCTTCGCCGCAACAGATGTCGAAAATCTGGGATGTAATTCTGCAAATGTTTCATTTATTGGGGTCGAGGTAGATGCAAGCTCAAATTCTGGGAATATCGTTCTCGGATTGTATGAAGGAAACCAATTAATTTATCAAACAGGACCATTGCAAGTGACCGGGGGAATTGATGAATTAGTCGGTCAAAATCACATTCCAGGAGTTACAATGCAGGCGAATACGATGTATCGTGTAGGGATTATCTCAATGACAACATCCGGATACATTTACTTAAAGACTTCCAATGCTCCCGTGCATCAGGGAGTTACAGGATTTGCCAATGGATTTTCCTTCTTTAATACAACCACAACATACCCAACTTGCCCCGATCCGTACCAGGTAACTGGTGCCTGGGGATTCAATATTGCTTTTCGAATTGATGGTGACGTTAATTCTGGAAGTACTTTTGCAAACTTGACAGAGTTCGCGTGTCAATCGTATACTTCGCCAAGCGGAAACTATACATGGACGACCAGTGGAATTTATCAAGACACCATTTCCAACGTAAACGGTTGTGATAGTGTGCTTACGATAGACCTAACAGTAGGGCAGCCTTCCACAAACTGGGAGTATGTGACCGCGTGTGACAACTACGTATGGCCAGCCAATGGCATAAACTATGCTTCGTCTGGAATTTTCACGGAGGTTCTTACGGATCAAAATGGCTGTGACTCGACTGTTAAGTTGGACCTCACCATCAATCATTCATATGAAAACACAGAAACGGTTTCAACGTGCGATAGCTATACCTGGCCATTCAACGGAACAACGTACACGGCAAGTGGCATTTACACGGATACTTTAACTTCTACTCAGGGCTGCGATTCAATTGCTACATTGGATTTGACCATTGGATATTCCAACGGAAGTTCACAAACGGTGGTGGCTTGTGATAGCTATACGTGGCCAACGAATGGTATTACGTATTCTCAATCAGGAACTTTTATGAGTTTGTTTACGAATACTTCAGGTTGTGATTC
This sequence comes from Fluviicola sp., assembly GCA_047947105.1. GTDB lineage: Bacteria > Bacteroidota > Bacteroidia > Flavobacteriales_D > Crocinitomicaceae > UBA4466. The sequence goes on from CP170456.1 coordinate 3,908,878, forward strand.
GATTGTAACATTGAACCTAACCATTCATAATAGCTATGAGATGATCGAGGAAGAAATCGCATGTGATTCTTACACTTGGGGAGTTAATTCAAACACCTATACAGCCTCTGGTGTATATACAGAAACATTCACCACTGTAAATGGATGTGACTCTGTTCATATACTAAACCTCACTATCAACCATGCCACTACCGGAACGGATGTTGTGGTAGCGTGTGATGCCTACACATGGATCGATGGGAATACCTACACATCCTCAAATAATACGGCTACTTACACATTGACTAATGCAGCTGGGTGTGACTCTATCGTAACACTGGATTTAAATATGTACTATACACAGACGGCAGTAGAGTCCGTGGTTTCGTGCGGTCCGTTTACATGGATTGATGGGGTAACATACACTTCCAGCATCACCGGACCTCAGCATACACTTACGACTTCACAAGGATGTCAATTTATCAAAACACTTGATTTGACAGTACTAAATCCATCATTTAGTGAAGACGTGATTACTTCTTGTGTGCCTGTCACGTGGATTGATGGAAACACCTATACCGCATCGAATAATACAGCAACTTATGTGTTAACCAATGCGGCAGGATGTGACTCCGTAGTTACATTGAATTTAACGCTTAATCAGGTAGATACGGATGTAGACGTGAATGGTAATATCCTGACGGCCTTGGCTTCTGGCGCGCAGTATCAGTGGATGGAGTGCGCAGGAGATATGATTGAAATTCCTGGAGCAACACAAGCCACGTATACAGCTACTGCAAATGGAGACTACGCTGTAAGAATTACCGAAGGACAATGTTCAGCTGTATCAGAATGTAAAACTGTGGCTGTCGTTAATGCCAATGAATTGACAAGTGAGTCGCTTCAATTGTATCCGAACCCGTCAAATGGGCAATTTCAGATTGATTTTGACGGCGCGTTGCAGTCAATCGAACTACTCGATATGACGGGACGGGTTTTGAATGTGCCGGTAGATCTTCATTCGGGATCTGTTGACGCCTCCAGCTTGACATCGGGTAAATATTTAGTGCGAATCACTACCATTTATAACGAAACCTCTATTGCAACAGCTGTAATTGAATAAGATGCTAAAGTGCATAATTAGATAGTTTGTACGCAAAAGCACCGCATCTCGACTTCGTTCGAAGACCGCGGTGCTTTTTTAGTTTTTACGGTAATTACTTGACATTCCGATATAAATTTCATATGTTATATGTATGGAAAAACATAATCAATTACCAAAAGTGAGGTTGAAGTCGAGGAGTATGGAATACGGTGTTAAGATGTTTTTAGCAACCGGATTATTTTTTCTTACTCTCTACTCCCTCGGATTAACAAAATATTCAGAACTCAGATTTTTTAATCTGGCCATAATCTTGTATTTCTCATTCAAACTGGGACAGCATAACGTCGAAAGGTTTGGACCAAATTCCTATGTTAGAAACCTAGGGTCCATATTCGCCGCGAATAGTTTAAATGTGGTGCTCAGTATGGTAGGCTTACTAGCGTTTGATGCAATTGTTGGATTTACCTTCCTGGACTCTGCGTCCACGGGGATATTAATGGTAGAATCGGCAAATGTGTCACAAACTCTAATTGCTCTTTTCTTGGAGGGTATGGCAGGAGCTGCGGTAGTGGCGTTTGTGACCATGCAATTTTGGAAAGGCAAGAAAGTTATTTCTGTTAAAAGTCGCACTGACTTCTAACAATTAGAAATCCAAGATAAAAAAGTGTTCGTTTGAAGCGAGCACTTTTTTTGTGTGAAAAACTGGTGGATAACTAGCCTGAAATCGCGTTTTAGCAGCGGATTAATCCTTAAATTTGCAGCATCATTCACAGTTTATGGAAAGTACAACACAACAAGTGGCAACAGTAGAACAGGCAGTCGAATTGGGATTGCGAGAAGACGAATTTGAAATGATCAAAGGAATTTTGGGGCGTACTCCAAATTTCACTGAAACAGCGGTTTACTCCGTGATGTGGTCTGAGCATTGTTCGTACAAAAATTCCATTTTTTGGTTAAAACAATTGCCAAAAGATGGGCCTCACATGCTCGTGAAAGCGGGAGAGGAAAACGCTGGACTTGTTGATTTGGGAGAAGGAATTGGATGTGTATTCAAAATCGAATCACACAATCACCCAAGTGCTCTGGAACCGTATCAAGGTGCGGCAACTGGAGTTGGAGGTATTAACCGCGACATCTTCACGATGGGAGCGCGCCCAATTGCTCAGCTAAACTCGCTCCGTTTTGGAAACATTGAGCGAGATCGTACGAAATGGCTTGTGAAAGGTGTGGTAAAAGGTATTGGAGATTACGGTAACTCCTTCGGTATTCCAATTGTAGGTGGAGAAGTTTTCTTTGACGACTCGTATAATACAAATCCATTGGTAAATGCATTCTCAGCTGGGATCATCGATCCTTCTAAAATGATTTCTGCAACATCGGCAGGACCAGGAAACCCTGTGTTTATTGTTGGGTCATCTACAGGTAAAGACGGAATTGCAGGTGCGGCATTTGCATCCAAAGATATTACGGAAGATTCAGCAGACGATCTTCCATCGGTTCAGGTAGGAGATCCGTTTATGGAGAAACTGCTTCTAGAGGCAACTATGGAACTTGCAGAAACAGATGCTGTTGTCGGAATGCAGGACATGGGAGCGGCAGGAATAACCTGTTCTTCGTGTGAAATGAGTGCTGCGGGTGACAACGTTGGTATGGATATTCACCTGGATAAAGTACCTACGCGTCAGGAAAACATGCTTCCTTACGAGATTTTGCTTTCCGAATCTCAAGAGCGAATGCTGGTGGTAGTGCACAAAGGTAAAGAGCAAGTTGTTAAAGATATTTTTGATAAGTGGGACCTACACGCCGAAGAAATTGGTGTGGTGACAGAAGGAGGTCAGGTTCGTTACTTTATGAACGGAGAAATTGTAGGCGATGTTCCTGCAGAATCTTTGGTTCTCGGTGGTGGAGCTCCAGTCTACGAGCGTGAATACAAAGAGCCAGCCTACTATCAAGAGTACAAGAAATTCAATATTGACGATGTAAAGCAACCAGACGATTTGCGTGAAGTTGCATTCAGCTTATTGCAGCATCCGAACATTGCTTCTAAAAGATGGGTGTACGAGCAGTATGACTCCATGGTAGGAACAAAAAATATGGCAACCAACCGTCCAGCTGATGCAGGAATTGTGAACATCAAAGGAACAGATAGAGCATTGGCTATGACTGTGGATTGTAACTCACGCTACGTGAACGCAGATCCGCATGTAGGTACCATGATTGCGGTTTCTGAAGCGGCCCGAAACATCACGGTTGCTGGAGGTGAGCCAAGTGCAATAACTAACTGCTTGAACTTCGGAAATCCATACAATCCAGAATCATACTGGCAATTTGTAGGTGCTATTAAAGGAATGTCTGATGCATGCCGCAAGTTTGAAACACCTGTAACAGGAGGAAACGTGTCCTTCTATAACCAAACAGTTACTGAGGGGGTAGAGGTACCTGTATTCCCGACGCCAACAATTGGAATGATAGGTGTGGTAAACGACAAGTCAAAAATCATGACATTGGATTTCAAGTATAAAGGTGACTTAATTTTTATCCTTGGACAATCCCACGACGATATTGGTTCTTCAGAATATGTAGCATCGTATCACGGAATTAAGGAAACGCCAGCTCCATACTTTAATCTGGAGGAAGAATATGCTTTGCATCAAGTGGTGAAAGGTTTGATTCAGAACCAACACATTAATGCTGCACACGATGTTTCAGACGGTGGACTTTTCGTAGCCTTGACGGAAATGGCTATGCCTAACGGACTTGGTTTTGATATTGTTACAGATTCAGAAGTACGTGAAGATGCTTTCCTTTTCGGAGAAGGTCAGGGTCGCGTTGTGGTAACCGTTAATGAGGATCAAGAAGATGAATTTTTGGAGTTCATGATGAATTCTGGAATTAGCTTTACCTTGCTCGGACATGTTACCAAAGGAAAGATGATGGTAGACGACGAGCATTTCGGATTTATTGAAGAAGCGCGCAAGCTTTACGAAAACGGACTTGCGAAGCATCTTGAAAATTAGTAGCTTGGTCGCGTAATTCGCGCCAGCGGAAATAAGATTATGCAGTATAACACAACAAGAGGAAGACTTCTACTTCCCGAATATGGACGTAATGTTCAGAATATGATCCGTCATGCGATGGAGATTGAAGATCGTGACGAGCGCCAACGCGCCGCGCAAGCAATCATTGAAGTGATGGGCCAATTGAATCCACACCTTCGTGATGTGGACGACTTCCGGCACAAGTTGTGGACGCACCTGTTCATTATGTCCGATTTTAAACTGGATGTAGATTCTCCTTACGAAATTCCGAAAAAGGAAATGTTGGACGAAAAGCCCGACGAAATGGAGTATCCAAAAAGCCGGATTCGCTACGGACATTACGGTCAGTATACACAGAAGATTTTGGAGTCGGCGCAGGAAATGACATCTGAAGAGGAGAAAGAATACCTGACGAACCAAATGGGCAACTTTATGAAGCGCCAGTTCTTATCGCACAATAATAGCGCGGTAGAGAATAACGTCATAGCCGAGCAGTTGAAAGAGCTTTCCAAAGGGTCGCTAGAAATTGAGAATCCTGATGAGCTGGTGACAACAAAGCAAATGCTTAAAACGATCACCCCACAGAACAACAATCGCCGCAGCAACAATAACAACAACCGCAAGAAGAAGTCTCACAAGCGTCGTCGTTAGAACGTTAGTTTGATGGGAAAATAGTAACTGAAAGCATAAGACTCCAAGCTGGTAGTCTAATGTTGGTGCTTCTCGACAGGCTCGAAGTCCCAAATATGTAGTATTTCAAAGGTGAAGGTCTTCTAGCTCGTTGAGAAGCCGTAATTCACACATTCCTTCTATGTATTCCCAATGAAGGATGCTACGAATCTGAAGTAGGTTCTAAAAGGCCAGGAAAGTCGTCCTTCAGCTTTCCGCCTTCTTCTTACTACCATTGTAAAACATTCGAAACCCTCTCACATTCGGTAGTGGAAAACTTTTCGCCAATGAAACCAGACGTCCGCAAGCATTAACTAGCTTCACAGAAGAACAATAATCAACGATTTAAATGGCATCATTTGAAATTCACGGAGGCAAACCACTAAAAGGCGAATTGATTCCGCAAGGAGCAAAAAACGAAGCACTTCAAGTACTCTGTGCACCGCTGCTAACCCCTGAAAAAGTAACTATTTCGAACATTCCCGACATCGTTGATGTCAACAAACTAATTGGTTTGCTACAAGCCATGGGAGTGAAAATCGAAAAAGTAGAAAAGGGAACCTATATATTCCAGGCGAAGGATATTGATTTGGAATACATGCAAACGGCAGACTTCAAAAAGCGCGCGAGTTCATTGCGTGGTTCCGTGATGATTGTTGGTCCGATGTTGGCGCGTTTCGGAGTTGGGTATTTGCCAAAACCAGGTGGGGACAAAATTGGACGTCGCAGGTTGGATACTCACTTTGCTGGAATGATGCAGCTGGGCGCGAAATTCAACTACGATGCGGGCGAACACTTCTACGCTGTGGAAGGAGAAAAACTGAAAGGAACATATATCCATATGGATGAAGCTTCTGTAACCGGTACTGCCAATATCATCATGGCAGCTGTAATGGCAGATGGCGAAACAACTATTTACAATGCAGCTTGTGAACCGTACTTACAGCAGCTGTGTAAAATGCTGAATAGTATGGGAGCGAAGATATCTGGAATTAGCTCCAACATGCTTACCATTAAAGGGGTTAAGAAATTAGGCGGATGCTACCATAGAATTTTGCCTGATATGATTGAAATTGGCTCTTTCATCGGTTTGGCTGCCATGACGAACTCAGAAATTACTATCAAAGATGTTTCCTGGGAAAACCTTGGAATCATTCCTACCATTTTCCGCCGATTGGGAATCCAGATTGAGAAGAAGGGAGATGATATGTTCATTCCCAAACAGGAATCGTACGAAATTGAAACGTTTATTGATGGTTCTATCATGACCATTGCAGATGCGCCTTGGCCAGGATTTACACCTGATTTACTTTCCATTATTCTTGTAACGGCAATTCAAGCGAAGGGTAGCGTTTTAGTCCATCAGAAAATGTTTGAATCGCGCTTGTTCTTTGTCGATAAGCTGATTGATATGGGAGCGCAAATTATTTTGTGTGATCCGCACAGAGCAACAGTCATTGGAATGGACAGACAAACACAACTACGCGGTATTCAAATGACATCACCGGATATTCGTGCAGGGGTTTCCTTGTTAATTGCGGCTCTCTCAGCGAAAGGAAAATCAACCATCCACAATATTGAGCAAATCGATCGTGGGTATCAGGACATCGATATTCGTCTGAACAATCTCGGAGCGGATATTCGTAGAATTGGGTAAACTAGAAAACAGATAAATGAAGGGCTCGGGGAAATCCGAGCCTTTTTTGTAAATTGCAGCTATGCTTAAATTGTCCCTATTCTTGCTTATCCCAGCGATGTTTGTTCTTAGCGGAATGAAACAAGCATCTCCATTGAAAGGAGCAGATGCGCCTGATTTCGAATTGAAGTCGCCAAAAGGAAAAAAGGTCAAACTATCCAAATTGAAAGGTAAAATGGTCCTTATCGATTTTTGGGCGTCATGGTGTCGTCCATGTCGAGGTGAGAACCCAAACGTAGTACAAGCGTACGAGAAGTATCGAACGCAAAAATTCAAGAACGGAAAGGGATTCGAAGTCATCAGCGTTTCTTTGGATCGCAGCGAGGATCAATGGATTCAAGCCATTGAGGCAGATGGTCTTGTTTGGAAGAATCACGGCTGGGATAAAGATGGAGAAGTTTCTAAACTGTACAGTGTTTCCTCCATTCCTAAAGCATTCTTAGTTGATGGAAATGGAAAAATTGTTGCTTCAGGTGATGAATTGCGCGGAATGGATCTACACCTTACGCTTGACGATCTTTTAGAGGACTAATCGGATGCAATCAACGATTGGAACAATCTTATCTTCACGATTTTAATATCCTTTAACGCTCTTGAGTCTCTTTCGTGGCTACCTTTACTTTCTTACAGAGCTCATGAGAATCATTACAGCCATATTCTTTTTACTTTTCCTCCAACCCTCCCAAGCGCAACTTTCAGCAAAAGATGCCATAGAACTTAGAAAACTATTGTTGGTTGAGGTGAATCAATTGCGCGACTCTCTTGGTTTGCCAGCGTTGTTAGAGGATGAAAGCTTACAAAAGGCTGCATTCGATCATAGCAAGTATATGGCGAAGAATAAAGAGCTTTCCCACGAAGAGAAAGGTCCTGGCAGAACTGTTGCAAAGCGGGTTCGTCGTGCTGGGTCACGAGATTTTCAATTGGTAGGAGAAAACATCCTTTACACAGAAGTTGCAAATTTCAAACTGAATCGTAAAAAGTTAGAGGCACTCGCCCGGGAAATGTACTTGCAATGGCGTAACTCTCCTGGTCATTTCAGAAATATGAGTCAGCAGGCATACGTTTTCGGGGATATTGGCATCGCAGCCGACTCAAAAAATGGGAGGATTTATGCAACACAAGTTTTCGGCACGAAAGGATATAAAGTTGAAGGTCAGCTTTCCCGAAGTGCTTGGGGAGTCCGAGCAACAAGACAAGAATGTGAAGCTCCGCACACCAATATTTTGACGAATATGTGCAGTGGCATAGAAATTCGAAACGATTCCATTTTCATGTATTACCACGACATAGCACGAGTAAGACAATACGTTACTGGGGTCAAGGATGGTTTCGCCGTGGACCTCATCGATAAAAGTCAAATGCCCTGCGGCGGACCAAATCTACTAGATGCTTCCAAAATATATGATGGAATTATGCTGGAGCCCGTATATCGGGATGAACTCATTCAAGGAAATATTGCCGAAGGAATGAATCGAATCATCACATGTTTGGGGGTAGTGCCAGAATCGCTTCGAGGCAAAGAGCTTGCTGTCGGCATGATATACATCAAGAACGGGAGCATGTGCGAATACATGATTCCAGCCTATGCGCCGAGTAGACCGTATGTCTTGGAACCGTTCGAACCCAAAATGATTGAACCGGAAATCTCTTTGCAAAACGAGGTAATTGGTCAAACAGAAGAATTAGAGTTCGACTTCCAGCGTGGGGCTTTAGAATCCACTGAGAAACCCAACTTTGAAATTCCAGAGGATGTATCTGGAATTCATTCTGTGAAAATTTTAAGTTACAGTTCTGTGGAGGGGAGCACCGAAAGAAACATTGGACTCCATCAAAACAGAGCAAAGTTTATCGAAGCATACATCCGCCAAAAAACAAAAGGGTACAGGTATGATGTGGAAGTTGATGCGCAGGAAAATTGGCGCAAGATGGACTTTCAGTTGCGTTATAATTTTGCTGACAGTCTACTGGAATTATCACATGAGGAATTAAAGCAGTTCATTGCTTCTGGCGATACATCTTTACCCTGGGATAAATTGCTTTTCGAACAAAGAAGTTCGCGCGCATTTATCAACTACACCATGACTTTGGATCCCATCTTTCATCGAGATTATTTACCGTATACCAATTTGGTTACGGCAATTGTTCAAGAAAACGACGATCTAGCAAATAAAGCCATGTATGAAATGTACCATGATGAGGATGTGATTCGTTTCATCTTCGATGAGCAAGTATTTGATGCGCTCCTCAAGAGAAAAGATCTGGTGCAAAATGCAGCGGCTGTAATTAGCAGAGACTATTACCAGGACTGGTCAAAAGCAGTAATGTTTGTACATGCGTGGGCATCACGCCTGAATGAACTTTCTACCGAGGCCAGAGAAAATGTGCTCCATTTGTACAGCATTCTCGGCTACGACTTGGTGCAAGAATGGGATGTTTCTGCCAAACGACTTTCCAACGTAATTCACCCGAGTCGTTTGGAAGGGCTGATCAATAATTCTTTGCCAGAGGAGATCATGCTGAATGCTAACTTGACCTTTGTGTACTATTATGGACATACTTTGGAACGAGAAGGATTGGATCGATCATTTGAATTTGTGAAATCGTACATGGATGAGCGCTCGTTGTCAGAAGAGAAGCTGACAAAATTGGTATGGTTCTTCAATGATTGGTCACGCTATGATTTAACCAACGAATATTTGATGAAGTCCTGGGAAAAAGGCGTCCTTAGTGAGGAGAATACATTTGTTCTGGCTCATACTTTAACCCGATACCAACGAGAAAAATACAAGGATCAATACATGGAAATTATGCGCAAAGCATTAGAATTGGATCAAGAGCGCTGGTGCGAATGGGTGGGGTATGAGTTCCAAATTATGCGCGATCATGAAATCAAACAGATGTTCTGTTCTACTTGTCCGAATTAATGAAACTCCGCTGATACATTCTTTCCAAGAATCTATGAATGCATAATTTTTTCTTTTCACAAAGTGTTGATAGGTAGTGCTTTTTTCAATTTTCAATTTCAAATTTTTCATTCTGATCCGTTACCTTTTACTACCTGTCACATTATATAAATGAGACCAAAAAAATCAAACCATGAAAATTTACTATTCCATTCTTCTGGGAAGCTCCATTCTTTTCGGTTGTACCACCAGCGAAGTAGCCCAAAAAGAAAAGAAAGCGAAAAACAATGACGAAAAAGTAGCATCTGTGATCGAGCCGATGAGTTTTGATCAAGGTGCTCAATACTACGCTGTTAGTGCTATTAAGGCGGACACCATTTTTACTCCAACAGGAAGTACCATACTTTTTGAACCCAACTCTTTTGTCGACGCTAATGGAAAGCCTATCACAGGAGAAGTAAATGTGGAGTGGCAAGAGTTTCATTCACTCGGTGATATCATCGCATCAGGGATTCCTATGAAGTACGATTCTGCCGGAGTAGCACACGATTTTGAATCCGGGGGAATGTTTACAATTTCCGCAAGTCATAAAGGAAATCCAGCAGAAATCGCTCCAGGAAAATCTGTTCAGGTCAATTTGGCTTCTTTACAAGATACACCCTGCTACAACTTTTATGAATTGGATGAAAAAACGGGTGACTGGGACTACAAAACCACTAAGAATGGTGAAAAAGTAGAAGAGGAAAAAAAGGAAAAGGATCAGGCCTTGTCCGAAAAAGGGACCATTTTCGAAATGGATTTGAATACGCACAGTTTTCCCGAGTTAGCAGATGAGAATATTATAGGTTGGAAAGCAACAAAGAACCTCGATACAAAAGAACGTGGATGGATACGGCAATCATCTACTCGCGTAAGAATTAAACAGAAAAACCCGGACGGTACGTACCAATTGGAGGCAAAAGACAAAAAATCGTCTAAAACGTATGATGTTACGCCATATACCGAAGAACAAGCCATAATTGATAGTGAGGAAAATGAGAAAGCCTTAAATGCGGCAGCGGACGAATTAATTGCGTATCAGGCGAGGGTAGCCGCAGGAAAAGTAATCAGAAGTATAGAAATTACTGGATTTGGGACATACAATTGGGATGTCATTAACAAACGCGAGAACTCTCTACCGTTATTTGCGAAGTTTTCCTACCCGAAAGGTGTGAATGCAGAATTGGTAACTGTGCGTTTGATTTCACCCGATGAGAACTTCGTTGTATCCTACAATTCAACTGAGGACAGCAAGTTTTCTTTCGATCCAGAAAAGCGAAATCTATTAATCGGAATTCTGCCAAATAATGAGATTGTTGCCATCTCCAATAATGGATTCAATAGTGCACGAGGGAAAGCTAAAGGTTCGGAGCATACGTTCAAATTTGAGAAAACGGGACTCAAACTGAAATCACCCAAAGACATCATGAAATATATGAATCAATTGATTTAATGTGCGCATACTCTTAACGCTACTTCTTGTCGCAGGTGCATACCTTTGCTCGTCGCAACAGCCGCTAATTGGAATCAAAAATGGAGACTGGGTGATCATTAATGGTGCTGCCCAGAAAAAACTCCCAAAGGATTACTACGACGTAGGCAATTTCGATCAGTTAGGATATACGTACTTCGCCCAAAATGGCTTTTATGGTATTATTGATGCCAATGGTGAAGAAGTATTTCCTCCGCAATGTAGCCGCATAGAATCCTTTGGTTGGGGGATGTTTGGGGGTATTGGAGAGGGTGCCAACCTACTCATCAATCTCAAAAATGGTCTGTCAGTAGACACCTGTAAACGCTGGGATGCGATCGATAAATCCTGGACGTACTTTTTTGAAGATGGACAGAAAATGTTGCTTAATTATGCTTCTGGACGAATAGTTCATCTGGATAGTACGACCACCTTGAACAAGATGCGTTTTGGGTATACATCCATTTATCGGGATGGTAAAGAAATTGTGTTCAGTCCGAAGGGAGATACCGTAGACCTATCCGGAGGATTCATAGTTATTCAGAATTCTTATGTTCGGTTGAAAACCACGGAAGCACACACACTCATTCTGGATAATTCAGTCACGTTTGAATTGCCAATGAACACAACTGATTTTAAGTTTGACGGCAATTATTTTCAATACTCTCAAGCCAACAGAACAGTGCGTACGGATCTCTTTGGAGAAGTGTTGATGGATGTTCCGTACGGAGGATTGAAAGATGCAGGATTCAATCGGTTCATTTTTACGGAGAATGGGAAATCGGGAATTCTGGATGGTAGCGGAAAGATTCTCGTGCCTGCAGAGTATCTATTTATTTCTCCGACGCGAGAGGGATACTACGCCACAAAAATGGATGGCACTGGACTCTTGAATAAATCTGGAGCCGTGGAAGTACCCTGTAAATTTGAATCCATCAAGAAACAAGGCGATATGTATATCTTACAGTCTCGGGCGCGCTTGTTCGGAGTGTATTCTTCTAAGGCGAAGGACATGATTGTTCCAGCAAAATTCAAGAAAATCACAATTTCCAAAGACCGAATTCGTGGATGGTTCGGTGAAACATTGCAAATTTTGTTTTACAATGAAGATCACGGAATAGATAAGAAAATCACTTTGAACAATACCGTGAGTCGCTATAAATTGGCTGCTAACTCAGCCGATGGTTACGATCCAAGACTATTAGCCATTGGTTGGTTCTTCGAAGAAAAACCGAGGTTTGATGACGAAGGATTTAATATCGGAACGATTCAGAAATGGGGGATCAAAGATGCAGCCGATAGTGTCATTGCCAGACCGCGATATACAACTCCTAGATTTATTCCTTCTGCTGGGTTTAGTTTGATTCCGATGGGAACGCAAACATTGGAATCTCTGGGCTCTCGATCAAACAAAAGAAAGATCTACAATGCGATTGACTTAAATACGGGAAACATTATTCCAGGAGATTTTCTGGATATTGATACAACGGATGCGCTCACAAGAGAATATTTGCGGTTTTCATCGAAACAAGGGTTTGGCTACATTACGCAGGACAATAAAGTGCATAAAGTCTTCCATTTTGACAGAGAAAATGATAAGTACCTTCGATTTAGTACCTCCAATACCGGCAAGTTTGAAAAGAAAATCGGAGACGATCATCGCGAATCATTTAAGTTGACTTCTGTTGATTTGAACAATCCGGAAAATCCAAATTATCAGTCTTGGCGATTTAATCAAGATGTTTACGATCACGTTGTTTTAGAAGAAGGCAAATGGAATTTTTTGACACCTTCTGGTAAACCGCTGTTTGACGAACCTTTCGATTTTGCTGATCGCTTCTACAAGCATTCAGCTGTTGTGAAAAAGAATGGCAAATGGGGGGTGGTGAATAAAGACTCTCTGATCATTTCAACCATGTACAATTCTATTGAACGATTAAAGGAGTTCAACGATACGGTTTTCCTGGTTCGTAAAACGCAAACAGGAAATCGGGTGTTGGACCGTAGTGCAAACGAACTGGGACACAACATCACTGATGTGAAAAAAGCAACTACAGAATATGCCATTGTCACAGCAGGAAGAAAAGAAATGGTAATTAACGGAAAGCATGAAGTTATTTCTTCAGAAGGAGAGCGATTTCGCGTTCTGAACGATCGTTACTTTTTAACCAGAATAAAACGGAGGTCGTATGTTTATGACTCAGAAGGACAGTTGCTTGCGAATATTGGAGCAAAATCGCAAGACGTGTTTTTCGATCGGTTTATTCTCTATCGTGATGGCAGCCGTTATGGAATTGCGAACGAGCAAGGCGATACGCTTATTCCTTGTGAATACAAAAGCATAAAAGTTTGTGGAGATTTACTATTGGCTGAAGGAAAGGATACACGTGTTTACAACGATCAAGGAGAGGAGCTTTTTGTATTTCCAACAGAGAAAGTTTTGATCGATTCGATAAACAACAGGATTGCCGTTTGTGAAGGGGATAAAGTGAAAGTATACGAAGCGGATGGAACGAAGGTCAATAAGCTTAAAGGCATTACACCGGATGTTTTTATAAACGGAATGCTCATCAAGTTAGGGCCGAAAGGAATCGCATTGGCTGTGGATGAAAAGGTAATTGCGCCTAAGGTGGGTATAAAAACCATAGAAAGTGCCGGGGAAACAGGTTTTATATTAGAAACAGCAGAAGGCTGGATGGTGGTTGATCGTAACTGGAATTTTCATGCAGAATTAGGAGACAAACTTTTCCGAAGATGTGAATACGTTGGAGAAGGGGTTGTTTACCTGAACCGACCTGGAAAATGGTTCTTTTCAAAAAAGTATGGAAAGCATCCCATCAAGGGCAGTCCGAAGAAAAATTTCGACTCGGGTTACATACTGTGCGAACATGCCAATGGGGATAAATTTGTGTACCTCTCTCCGGAAGGGAAAAATATTTTTGAGCAAAAATTCTCCGAGGCAACACCTTTTTGTCAGGGGTATGCAGCCGTAAAAATGCGTAGAGGTTGGACCATCATCGATGCCAGCGGGAGAGCAAAATCCCTCGACTCGTTTGGTGAAATTCAAGTGCATGGTAACGGCTTGTTTACCACGCAGAGTGCGTCGTTGCTTGGCTTAATTGATCATCACGGAAAGGTCATTTTGGATACTGAATACGAAAGACTAGAAGTGTTACACGGTGACGTAATTCAGGCTGTTAAGAACGGAGAGTTTTTCTACTTCAAACTGGACGGAACGCCTATTGAGTATTAAAATCTGTAGCCTAAATTGACGCCGAATTGTGGATAAAGCGACAGTCCCCATTCATCAAGCCTTCTATTTTCATCATTGTACCAATCGTAGTACTCATATTTACGAACATAGCTTCCAAAGAGCATAGAAATATCACTACCTAAATACACCTTATTTCCTAGGTTTAATTGTATACCATACCCCCCTTGAATATGAACATTCCAATACCGATGTTCAATTCCATAAGATGGGTCGGCGCCAAAAGGAGCATAAGTAACAGGAACATCCTTAACAAAATGAAAGGGTAGCGAGAACCTCAAGTAGCTACTAAAAAGTTGACCTCTTCCATTTGGATAAAAGGTATAACCGAAACGCATACCAAGCTTTTGTTCGTATTGAGGGTTTCTTAAAGGTGCGAACATTACTCCTGCATCGAACTGGTGTTTATTGTTGGAATACGTTCCCTGTAGCGAGAACAGCATTTTCAAGTCCATCCAATTAGCAAACCTAATTGGGTCATCCGCAGAAACTTGAACTCCAAATCGATAAGCTCCATTATCAATGTCTTGAGCGATTCCCATGAATGAATAAATACTCAAAACAAGCACCAATATTTTTCTCATAATTCGGTTGATGTGGTCCAGTGGAGATAAACAAAACGGATATGAGAAATTAGTAATTAAGAAAGCTTAACAGGGCTTTAATAAGAGGCTGATACCCAAAGGGCAATCAAGATCACTATTTGAAGGACGAATAATTTTTTCATGGTACGGTTTTAAGTACACTACAAAGTTAAATTGCATGTTGTGCTCAAACCAAAACGTTCACGACATAGAATTCCCGCTTTACGACATTTGTAACGCATTTCGTACAAAAACTGTGGAAATGCATGTCGAAATATGCCAACTTTTCACGTCTAATGACAATTCTGCTGACATACTGTCTGTTTTTCGTCCTTGGCAGTATCTTTGCCATTCTCGGATCGGAAAAAAGGCAAAAATGACAGAAGAAAATAAAGTACAAAACGAAGAGCAAGAGAACGTTCAGGATCAATCGACTGAAACTGCTCAAAATGCGTCTGCGGAAGCGGAGGCAAATGAATCGTCCCAAGAAACTCCGAAAGAGCCTACATTGGAGGATAAGTACAACGAATTGAATAACAAATACCTTCGCATTCACGCGGAGTTCGATAACTACCGCAAACGCACAAACAAGGAAAAGGTAGACCTCATTAGCACAGCGAATGCTGGTGTATTGAAGGATCTCCTCCCTGTTTTGGATGATTTTGAGCGTGCGATCGCCAACAATGCGAACGCAACCGACATCGAAAGCGTTAAAGAAGGTTTCAATTTGATCTTCAACAAATTTTCATCCATCCTTCATGCGAAAGGTTTGAAAGAGATGCCGGTAGTAGGCGAAGCATTTGATAGTGAATTGCATGAAGCAATCGCGAATATCCCTGCTCCAAAGAAGAAACTGAAAGGAAAGGTAGTAGAAGCCGTAGAAAAAGGATATTACCTCAACGATAAAGTAATTCGCTACGCAAAAGTGGTGGTAGGACAGTAATAGATAGTATGAGCGAAAAAAGAGATTATTACGAAGTATTGGGCGTTTCTAAAAGCGCTTCTGATGCTGAAATCAAAAAGGCCTACCGAAAATTGGCACTAAAGTATCATCCAGATAAAAATCCAGATGATGCTGAAGCCGAGGCAAAGTTTAAAGAAGCTGCCGAGGCGTATGAGGTGCTCAGTAACCCGGAGAAAAAGCAGCGCTACGATCAATTCGGTCATGCTGGAATGGGAGGAGCTGGCGGCTTCGGTGGCGGTATGAATATGGACGACATATTCTCTCAGTTTGGGGATATTTTCGGAAGTGCTTTCGGTGGCGGCGGCGGATTCGGTGGGCCACGGGGTGGTGCCCGAGTCGTCAAAGGTTCTAACCTTCGCGTAAAAATGAAACTAACACTTCAGGAAATCGCTGAAGGGGTTACTAAAAAAATTAAGGTCAACAAATTGGTTAACGTTGAGGGCGTTACCTATAAAGACTGTCAGACGTGTAACGGAACTGGGCGCATCACTCGCGTGCAGCAAACTTTCCTTGGTGCAATGCAAACGCAAACCACCTGTAATACATGTCGCGGGGCAGGAAAAATGATTGACAAGCGTCCAAATGGTGCGGATGAACAAGGACTGAAACGTGAAGAGGATGTTGTGGAAATCGACATTCCAGCAGGTGTTGAAGAAGGAATCCAGTTAAGCGTTACCGGAAAAGGAAATGCGGGGCCATTTGATGGAATTCCGGGTGATTTAATCGTGGTCATCGAAGAAGTAGAACACGAAGAGTTGCGACGTGATGGACAACATCTTCATTACGAAGCATACATCAATTTTGTGGACGCCGTTTTAGGAGCTTCCATTGAAATTCCAACCGTTACTGGAAAAGCGAAAATTAAAGTTGAGCCAGGTACACAGAGTGGGAAAACACTTCGCCTGAAAGGAAAAGGACTACCAGTTCTTCAGGGTTATGGAACAGGAGATTTGTTTGTACACATCAATGTTTGGACGCCGAAAAAAGTGTCGAAATCGGAAAAAGAGTTGTTAGAAAAATTGCGAGACAGTGAGAACTTCGATCCGCAACCAGACCACAACGACAAAGGATTCTTTCAGCGCATGAAAGACATGTTCCACTAGCATGAGTTTCGCAAAAGGTTCGGGAGAAAAGGGTGGGTCATGGGAGAAATACCTCCTCACCGTCATCACCACTTTTGCGGCATTTTTTCTTGGGCTTGTGGTTGCAGCGAATGCTATGCAAGCAATCCCAGAGATTGATTCTGGAGGATGGTCAGCACTTCGCTTTGCTATCCAATTGTTGCCATATTTGTGCAGTTTTGGAGCTTTACTTTTTGCGGTGAAATTATTTCTGGGCCGTTCTGTAATTTCGGTAATAACTTCCCGGAAATCCATTGATTGGCGGAGATTCTTTTTTTCGTTTGGTCTATGGCTAACCTTCCAAATTGTGTTTCTAATCCTTGCGAATGCATCGGGAGCGTATATCACTTTTGATCTTTCGCTCGGAAACTTACTTCCATTATTTCTGGTAAGTATTACGCTATTACCCATACAAACGGCGTTCGAGGACGTATTCTATCGCGGGGTGCTTTTTCAAGGGTTTTCACGTGCCACGGGGAAAGCAGGACTTTCAGTTCTGGCCATTGCTGTGCTCTTCGGACTCATGCATGCGGGAAATCCTGAAGTAAAGGTTTTAGGTAATGTTGCGTTGGTTTATTACACCGTATCGGGACTGTTTCTTGGACTTCTTGCACATTTTGATGATGGACTGGAATTGGGAATGGGGTATCACTTCGCCAATAATTTCTTTGGAGCTTTTATTGTCACAAATACGTATCAAGTATTTCAAACCAAGGCAATTTTCACCGATCACTCCAATCCCGCTGTAGGCTGGGAATTGCTGTTGCCATTATTCGTATTGCAACCCTTGTTACTTTATGTTTTTTATCGGATCTATCGATGGAAAAATCCTTTGAGAAGATTATTAGAATAGCCTGTAAGAAATCCAAATGAGTTTCGTCTTCGTATATTAGATGAAAATTTTTAAGAAACATCTACTTTTTATGAAAACGTACTACGATCCGGAAGACTTAAAAAAATTTGGCAACATTAGTGATTTCCAACCCGAATTGGGCAAGAAATTCTTTGACTACTACGGAAACGTTTTTGCCGATGGTGCTCTTTCGAAACGTGAAAAATCTTTAATCGCTCTGGCAGTAGCACATGCAATTCAGTGTCCTTATTGTATTGATGCGTACACACAAGACTCAATGGAGCGTGGTTACGACGAAGAACAAATGATGGAAGCTGTCCATGTAGCTGGGGCCATCCGAGGAGGAGCTTCATTGGTTCACGGCGTACAAATGATGAATAAATACAAAGACTTATCAATGTAATGGGAGTACTTACACACAAATCACTTGCAGCACAAGATCATGAGTTATCGGAAACTGACAAGCAATTAAAGTTATTACACGAAGCAGGTTTAACGCCTTTTCAAGAAAAATTATCGAATTCGGACTTATTCCCATTGAAACCCATTGATCTTGATATTTTTCAAATCAACATGGGGAAAATGTGTAACCAAGTTTGTAAGCATTGTCATGTGGATGCTGGGCCAGATCGAAAAGAGATCATGACGCGCGAAACAATGATGGAATGTTTGGAAGCGATTGAAAAGTCTGGTTGTTCAACGGTTGATTTGACAGGAGGAGCTCCGGAAATGAACCCAGATTTCAGATGGTTTGTAGAGCAACTTTCTGCCAAAGGAAAGCACATTATCGTTCGTTGCAATCTAACGATCATAGTTGCCAACAAGAAATACTACGATTTGCCAGAATTCTACAAAAAACACAACATTGAAGTGGTTTCCAGCTTGCCGTACTTCAGTTCTGCCAAAACAGATGCGCAGCGTGGAGATGGAGTTTTCGAGCAAAGTATCCGAGCACTTCAAATGCTAAATGCTGTTGGATATGGTGTAGAAGGTACAGGACTTACGCTCAACTTGGTGTACAACCCATCGGGTGCCTTTTTACCACCAGATCAATCTGAACTATCCGAAACGTTCCATTCGAAACTGAAGGATCGATACGATGTCGTATTTAACGAACTTTTTGCCATTACGAATATTCCCATCAGTAGATACTTACAGTACCTAGTTGCTAGTGGTAACTATAACGATTACATGGAGAAATTAGTCAACGCATACAATCCTGTAGCAGCGGCGAATGTCATGTGTCGAAACACGCTGTCAATTAGCTGGGATGGTTATATCTATGATTGTGATTTTAATCAAATGCTTGATTTAAAAGTAGCAGCAAAAGGACAGCATTTAAAGGACTTCAACGCGCAAGACTTGCAAAGTCGAACCATAATTGTTAATCAACACTGTTACGGCTGTACGGCGGGTGCCGGTTCTAGTTGTGGCGGTTCAACAACCTAAATTACCATGAAATCATACCTTGATACAACCGTAGATGTATACCGTGAGGCAGCTTTGACCCCTGACGTTGGGCTTTGCTGTACTACAACACCTGTTTGGGCATTACCTGGATTGGATATGCCGAGCATTATGCTGGAGATGAATTATGGCTGTGGGAGTACAGTCAATCCGCGTGATTTGGTCAACGAACCAACCGTTCTCTATGTTGGAGTTGGCGGCGGCATGGAAGTTTTTCAATTCTCATATTTCAGCCGTAAAAAGCACGGTGTTATAGGAGTTGACGTAGTAGATGAAATGATCGACGCGTGTCGTGAAAACTTAAAAACTGCCGAAAAAACGAATCCTTGGTTCCAATCTGATTTTGTGGATGTGCGAAAAGGAGACGCTTTAAACTTACCTGTAGAAGACAATTCCATCGACGTTGCAGCGCAGAACTGTCTGTTTAATATTTTCGAAAAGGATGATTTAGAAAAAGCCATTGCAGAGATGTATCGCGTATTGAAACCACATGGAAGGTTGGTTTTGTCTGACCCTGTTACGGAAGATCCTATGCCCGATTCTTTACGAAATGATGAGCGTTTACGTGCGCTTTGCTTAAGTGGCTCATTACCGCTAAAGGAATACATCAAAATGTTAACAGATGCTGGCTTTGGTACGATTGAGGTTCGCGCCAAACGCCCTTATCGCGTGCTGGATCCGAAACATTATGATACAGATAAAATGATTTATTTGGAGAGTGTTGAGGTGTGTGCTATTAAAGATCCTATGCCAGAGGATGGTCCGTGTATTTTTACTGGAAAAACAGGCATATACTTTGGCGACGAAGAGTTTTTTGACGATCACAAGGGTCACACGTTATTGCCAAATCAACCGCTTGCAATTTGTGATAAAACGGCTGGAGCACTTGCAGCTTTGAATCGCGATGACATTTTCATCTCGGAATCCACGTACTTTTATGACGGCGGAGGCTGCTGCTAGATAAAATTGAACTAGAAAATGGAAAAGTCGGTCTTCGCTTGCGGAGATCGACTTTTGTTTTTCAGACATGCCTAGAATAGGAGGTAAGAGGAAATATTGAAAATTGAAAGAGATTTAAAATAGGTTCGTAGGCTTTTGTAAATCGTACGTTCATATTCGATTAAAAACCTTTCCCCAGCCCTCATCTGCTTTTTGCCATGTGGCACAACTTTTGGTATTTTCGTAGAAACCAAAAAAACTATACGTATGCGACTCCTGTTACTACTTGCCGTATCGGCATCAATTCTGATGATCTCTAGTTGTAAGAACTCTTACCGCATCACAGTGAAAGAGCCTGCAATAATTCCATTGCCTTCAGAAACCAAGGTGATTGGTGTAATCAACAATGTTACTGATATCAATAGTCCTCAAAAGCCCGTAGCGGCAATCCTGAATTCTGCCGAATTGAATGGGAATGTAGCTGCAGCAGAAAGAGCTGTGGACGGAGTGCTTCGTGCGTTGACAAACTCCAGAGATATGCGTGGTGAATCGTTTGAAATTGATTCTTCGCATTTTGACTCTAACGGCAATTTGGATTGGGATATTCTGGATAGCATCGCCAACGAACGAGGTATAGACGGTTTTGTGGAGTTGAATGAAATAAGAACGGTTTCGCCTGTCGGTGGAGCAATCGTTGCGAATGCTACGGGGCAAAATAGATATCGTTTGACGGGAACCGTTTTTATGAATGTACACGTGGTGGCTACCGGTGAAAATTTTGAACGCTTTTCTGCTACACGTACCTATAACATTCCTACTTCTGGTTCCACAAATATCATTGACTTAATGAATGATTTGCAACGCAGGCGTGAGTTTTACCGCGCACTTGGGTTTCAACTTGGTTTCGAAGTGGGGTCTATGATATATCCAAACTGGGTTTGGGTCGGGCGAAAGTATTTCACGAGAGGTACGCCTGCAATTCGAAATGCGCGCCACATGCTGCGTGAAGGAAATTGGGACCTGGCTGAGAAAACATTACTTCAGGATGAAGAATATCACAAAAGAAACAAGCGAGCTCGCGTACTGTTTAATCTTGCACTAGCAAATGAAGGACAGGGAGAGTTAGACAATGCTATTTTGTTTGCTGAAAGAGCCGCCATGGAGGGAGGATCGAAGATTGCGAGTGAGTATTTGCGCACCCTACGAAATCGTAAACGTCAATTGGAGGTTATTGAAAGCCAAAATTCGGCTCACTAGGATAATAGGTTTTGCTTATTGGAATTTGTATATGAAGCAATTCAGAACATTTCGCATACCTGACAGCACCCGGTGATCTGATAACCTGATTAGTTGAATCGATTTAACAATCTAACAGTCAAACCCATCGAGTCCATCCAAAAGTCTAAAAGTTGGTCCAAACCGTGACCTTCTTTCTGGTCTGCGTTATATCCGCACAGTTTATTATCTTCACCCTATGAACGAAACCCTGTTAGAAGTTCGAAACATCCGTAAAAGTTTTTTTCGGAAAGAGGCGCTTAATAATGTCTCTTTGAGTGTGAAAAAAGGAGAAGTTTTCGGCTTACTTGGTCCCAACGGAGCTGGAAAAACAACTTTAATACGTATTATTAATAGAATCATTGAAGCTGATGAAGGGGCCGTGAAATTTGATGGTCATTTGATGGAAGCCAATGATTTGCGAAGAGTTGGATATTTACCCGAAGAACGTGGGTTGTTTAAGGATATGACGGTTGAAAGTCACGCACTTTTTCTAGGGAAATTGAGAGGATTGCAAACAAAGGATATCCAAAGTAAAATGGAGTTCTGGTTTGATACCTTTAAAATGAATGATTGGCGTAAAAAGCGAATCGAGCAACTATCCAAAGGAATGGCTCAAAAGGTTCAGTTTATGTGTGCTGTACTGCACGAACCAGATTTACTCATTCTTGACGAACCGTTTAGTGGATTTGACCCTGTGAATGTTGAGTTGATCAAAAAACAACTGATGGCAATGCGCGCCGATGGAAAAACCATCATTCTTTCCACTCATAACATGAAAAACGTGGAGGAAATTTGTGATCGGGCGGCACTAATTCATGAAGCCAAGAAAATAGCTGAAGGAACAATATCAGAATTGCAGGGCGCGCAAAAAACAGGGCTATACGCAGTCCGTTTTCGAGGCAACATGCTCACATTCGTCAATGCGTTGTGGACCGGTTTTGAAGTGTACGATAAAATTGAACATGGCGACAACAGATTTACTGTACGCGTTTCGATGCGAAATGAAAGTTCGTTTGAAGACCTTTTGAAAGTGCTGATTGGTCAAGTGAGTATTGAATCTGCGTGGGAAGTTTTACCTACCATGCAAGATGTATTTATTAATCTAGTTCAACCCGTTAGCCATGAAGAATAGTTTTTTAATTGCCATGCGGGAATGGCGCGCTAGAGTATGGTCCCGATCGTTTTTAGCGATGTCAGTTTTAGGTCCATTAGCTGTTCTAATTTTCACGTACCTGATATTTGCTTTTGGTGACGAAGGGGAGCAAAAGTGGAACGTTCTGATTGCAGACCCGACCAACTATATGCAGGGTAAAATTATGCCTGGGGAGGACAAGTCCGTAACTTATTCTTTTGCGAACAGTTCGATTGATCACGAAGTGTTTCGCGAAGGGGCGCGCTATCAAGAGTACGATGCAGTAATCGAGATTAATGAAAAAGTACTCGAGAATAAGGTAAGTCACGTCTTTTTTCGAGAAGCTCCGTCAACACGATTACGGACAAAAGTTCAATATCAAATTGAACGAAGAATGGAGGAAGTCTTTGCCCAGGAAAAACACGGAATTTCTGTCCAGAAGTATCGTAGGATTAAGAAGCCGCTTACGATGTCGTTCGTCGATGTATATGATCCGTATGGAGAAGGGAACAGCGATAATGCGTGGGTCGGATTCTTCATGGGAGGTGTCATCATTCTCTTTATTGGGCTTTTCGGAATGACGATTCTGCGCAGTGTAGCAAGAGAAAAAAGCAATCGTATTGTAGAGGTGATGATGGGCTCATGTTCTCCACGTCAGTTGATGTCGGGAAAGATACTCGGGGTTGGACTCAGTGCGATGCTACAATTTATCATCTGGATGGTCATCATTGCTCTTGGTCTCTACTGGATGCGCGAAACACTTTTTGTAGATCTTTTTGATCCCAGGAGCGGAAATTTTGATCAAGCGGCGCAACAATTGCAAAGTCAATCCTACGCAGCCAAACAGTTTTCCTCAATAGAGTACAATCGCTTTGTGGATCTGGTGTACAATAAGATCAACTTCAGCTTAATGCTGTCATATTTCATTGGTTTTTTCATTGGAGGATATTTATTCTATGCGGCGTTTTTTGCAGCGCTGGGAGCCTCCATGGGAACCGAAAGTGACGGACAACAATTTGTGCTTCCTTTGGTGTTTATCCTTTTGATTTCGTTGTATACTGGGTATTACACAATGAATTATCCAGGTAGCACCTTGGTGAGTTGGCTGCAATACCTACCGTTTACATCTCCAGTGGTTGCCATGGTTAAATTGGCGCAGGGCTACGGCGAAAATGGATATCAAATCTATATTTCGATGACTGTACTTTATGCTAGTGCAATAGGTATGCTTCTAATTGCCTCCCGCATTTACAAGAACGGAATTCTTCAATTTGGACATCGATTGCGTCTCGTTCATTTACTAAAATGGTTGCGAAAGACATAGCATGAAACAGGCAATTATTGACCTCGGGACGAATACATTCAATCTATTGATTGGAGAAATTGTTGACGGAAAACTTTGTGTTGCGCATTCCTCCAAAGAGGCAGTGATGCTCGGTATGGGCGGCATTACTCATAACAAAATTGCTGATGATGCTATGTTACGTGCCAAAAATACCTTACTAAGATTTAAAGAAATAGCCAATGATCACGGGGTAGAGAACATTATTGGTTTCGGGACTTCGGCAATGCGCGGCGCAGAGAATGTTGAGGAAATATTGAATTGGGCAGAGTACGAGCAAGACCTTGATGTCCGTGTAATTTCAGGAGAAGTCGAAGCACAACTGATTTATGCAGGTGTCCGACTCCTACATCCTTTTGATGAAACAGGAATGATCATGGATATCGGAGGAGGAAGCAATGAATTTATTCTTGCCGATAGTTCTGGTGTAAACGAAGCTCAAAGTTTCAATATCGGGGTATCCCGTTTATACCAAATGATGGGAGAGCCAGAAGTCTTGACTCCTGAAATTCGAAAAAAAGTAGACGATTTTTTTGAACGAGAAACAGATGGGTTTTTTAATGACAAAAAGGTCGCGCACCTCATTGGAGCCTCGGGCAGTTTCGAGACCTTGTACGAAATGATTTACGAAGAACGATATCCTGAAAAGCCCGAGATGATTGAATTGCCAATGTACAAAGTTCAGGGAGTGATCAATTGGTCATTATCAGCTTCCTTGCAAGAGCGAATGGATAACCCCTGGATTATCCCCATGCGTAAGCGAATGCTTCCTTTTGCCGCATATTCTATTCTCTGGGTTATGAAGAAATTAAAAACAGAAAAGTTGTCAATTTGTCCTTACTCTCTAAAGGAAGGAGCCTTCACGATAGATCTCAGTTGGTCAAGGCCGGGTAGTGGTGGTGATTGATACCAACTAAATTAGATCGCTCGCTCAACCCATGTTTCAGCCATATCCCGTTAGCATTCAAGCCTCCACCAATTTATCAAACAATCACACAATCAAACACTCAATTCTCCTTATATTTATTCTCTTAAAAAATACAACCCAACATGAGCAAAATACTTGTAGTTGACGATGAAAGAGCCATTCGAAGAGCATTACGTGAAATTCTTGAATTCGAAGAATTTGAAGTAGACGAAGCAGAAAACGGAAAGCAAGGGCTTGACAAAGCAACTTCAGAGCAATATGACGTGATTTTCTGTGACATAAAAATGCCGGAAATGGACGGTATGGAAGTTCTTGATGGGTTGTTGAAAGCGAAGGTAGATGCACCGGTAATCATGATTAGTGGGCACGGTAATATCGAGACTGCCGTGCAAGCCATTAAAAAGGGTGCCTTTGATTTTATCGAAAAACCGCTGGACCTAAATCGTATTTTGGTAACTATTCGCAACGCAAAAGACCGAAATGTGTTGATTGAAGAGAAGAAGGTACTCAAGAAAACGGTACGGAAGTTTAAGGGTTCATCCATCATCGGAGAAACGGAAGAGATCAACAATATTCGTGAAATGATTGAGAAGGTTGCGCCTTCGGATGCACGCGTGTTGGTTACCGGACAGAACGGTACTGGTAAAGAGTTGGTGGCGCGCTCCCTACACGATTTAAGTGATCGAAAAGGAAACCCTTTTATTGAAGTGAATTGTGCTGCCATTCCTTCAGAGTTGATTGAGAGCGAACTATTCGGACATGAGAAGGGAGCTTTTACTTCAGCAGTAAAACAAAAGAAAGGAAAGTTTGAATTGGCATCCGGTGGAACACTATTTCTTGATGAAATTGGAGATATGTCAGCAAGTGCCCAAGCGAAAGTACTGCGTGCACTTCAAGAAAATGTGATTCAGCGTGTTGGAGGCGAGAAGGATATCAAGGTAAATGCCCGCGTGGTAGCAGCGACAAACAAAGACTTACGCAAAGAAATCGAAGAAGGAAATTTCCGTGAAGATTTGTACCATCGACTGGCCGTGATTCTCATTCATGTGCCATCGCTCAACGAGCGTCGAGATGATATTCCTTTGTTGGCAGATCATTTTATGACGATGATTTGCGCGGAGCATGGCGTTTCGAGAAAATCATTTGAACCGAAAGCTTTGGAAGAATTACAAAAAATCGACTGGACCGGAAACATCCGTGAATTGCGAAATATTGTAGAGCGATTGATTATTCTTTGCGGAGACGAAATATCTGGAGAGGAAGTGAAAATGTTCGCAAACCCAGGGAAATCGTAAGTCGTTACCTTTTCAATTTGTGTACAGATGTCCACGTGCCAAACGATAGTTAAGCTCGATTGCTATGAATAGAGGATTGAAATTTACCCATTGGTTGACAACCGGTCTCGTTTGCTTATTGTTCACAGCCTCAGCGTTGACCTACATTTTTCAACACGAAGAAGTTTGCGAAACGTTTGAATTGGTTCTAGGTTTCCCTGCGTGGCTCGTGTACCCAATGGCACTTGCGAAACTTTGTGCAGTTTTCATGTTAATATCCAAGTTTAGCAAAACACTGACCGAATGGGCTTATGCGGGATTGGTCTATAACTCGATATTAGCAATAGGTGTTCATATAGATTCGGGGGACACTCAAATTTTTGCTCCACTTATCGGTTTGGTTCTTATACTGGCATCTTACTTCTCCTGGAAGCGGAAACTAAAATTGGCCAAGAACAATTAAATGTTTGTGATTGCTACAAGTGAATCTGGTTCTTCTACGTGGAACATGTTTGAAGAAATCATGTCCATGACAGTGGTGTGAACTAATACATCACCATTTAACCATTCAATTTCTGTGGTATCTGCAGCCATTTCGGCCACAATATCAGGATCTGGACTGAGACGTCGTTCCATCAAGGCACGATGTGCGTAAACGCGAATTACAGGAGATTCATGCGTAAGAAGTGCATTGAGCTCATATTCGTTCGCCGCCTTTCGGAGCCGTGAGTAGTAGTGATAGGTTTCACATCTTACCAAAGCGCCAGCCCCTGTGTACTCTTCCGTGACTTGTCCAGAGGTTGCCAGTTCTTCGGCTAGAATTTCAATGTGCTGCTGATGACGCAAAGAATCGTCTGCATTTTTAAGCTCCCACTCTGCCAGCAGTTCTACTTCCTCATCATCGATTACACCATCACGTGCACTGAGCGAATAAGTCTTTATGACCAACGCTAGAATAATCGAAAACAATGTCAGCAACTTAAATTTCATCTCTTTACAAATCCTCAAATAAGATTTGTGAAGCATTTACTTCTGTGCCGCCCCATTCTAGTACCGTAAAACCATCTCTTTGCAATTCTGGAACTTCTTGAGATTCCAGCGAAGGATTGTAGTCGTCAGGTACCGCCACCCAAATAAGATAAAATCGTCCTATTTGAGAAGGTTTCGGGCTGATCTCTAATGAAGCAAACGCGTCACACGCCTCATCGAAAAGCAGGTAAATATACAAATTACTTTTTGTTCGTAGGATGGGACCCCAGTACGTAATAAAATCGGCACGTTCTTCACTGGTCATTCCAAATTTTTGCATTTGCTTTTCTAAATAAGCGACTGCTTCAGTTCCTGAAACGATTGCTCCTTCATCTTTACGGATAAGGTCTGAAGCGAGAGCTTGATTCGATTCCCAAAATAAGAACCGGAATTCGTTTGCACCATTTTGAATAGTACCATCAGGATTACCAGTAACATGCCATGTATCCTCAAGCTCTGGATACGTAAAAATGAGTTCTCCTGTTGGATGAACTGTAATAGAAATATCTGTCTTTTCTTCCGGATACAAATAAATGACTGGTTTTCTCACGTGCATAATCTGTTCGCTGCGTGTGAAGTTGATCATGTACATCTGGCGGTGCTGCTCTTCTATTTTAAACGAACCAACGGGTGTTTCGTTGTAGCGAGACCCTGCATAAAACTGGAAACTATGTTTTCCTGGTTGTGTGACAATTTCAAGTGTGTCACCGTTCGAGTAATCATATGAAAGGTTTTCACCGTTATCAATTGAATAGATCAATTCTCTGTCTCGATAATATTGATTCGCTTGAGAGACATCGAATAAAAAAACGGCCTGGTCTTTTTGTAAACTTGTGTCCAAGCTATCGTATACCAGTGTGAATGGCTTGGCCTTCATTTCCTCTGAAGCTAATGAACTGAACGGGAATGAAAAGAGTAGTAAAATGATCCAATTTTTCATAATGTACGAACCATAGTTGATGAAGGTAATTCTTGTCCGCCCCATTCCAGCACGGTGAACCCGTTACGATTCATTTTCGGTATATGTTGTTCTTTGGGAGCAATACGCAATTGGTCTACTGGTTGCCAAACCATATAAATACGATAAATATTATCAGGGTTTGGCGTTATATTCAATGCACCAAACTGATTGCATTCTTCATTAAAATGAAATTGAAGGAATACGTCATCATGAGCAGCCATTCTTGGTCCCCAAAAAGTGATAAAGTCTGCGCTCTCTTTGCCATTCAGTCCAGCATCGCGGAGTTTCTCCTCTAAAAAAGAAGTGATATCCGAACCAGGCACCGTAAATCCAACGTTGAAATTGATATCCTCCAATGTCAGTTGTTTCGTAGCTTCCCAGAACAAGTAATTGTAAGTTTCATCATTAACAGTCAATTTTCCATTGGGTGAGGCCAAAACCTCCCAGCCATTATCGTATTTCGGGTAGGTAAAAGTAAATTCACCGGCAGGGTCGACCTCAACATGAACGTTTTGCTCTTTTTGTGGATAAAGGTAAATCACCGGTTTTTCGGTTAGAATAATTGTTTCGGCGGGCGTAAACTGAACAGTATAATAGTAATGGTTTCCAGCCTCCACAACCGCGGAAGTGTACTCCTCGTTATATTGGGAAGAGTAGAAGAATTGTAAATCATGATATCCTTCGGTTGTTTCCAAGGTCAAGTCTTTTTGATTCGTAACCAACGAGTATTCACCCGCAACGCCATCCAAACTATAGTGGATACTGACGCTTGAAAGATCGTTGGCATTGGGGAAATTAAAATGCAAAATCGCTGTACTGTCCAATGTTGGGTCCGCGACTACTGAATCCGCTTGTAGGATAGTTATTACGATTTCCATCTGCCCTGCGTACGTGAGGGGAGACATGAGTAACAGTATTAAAATGAGCAGCTGTTTCATAGTGATTTTGTAGGTTGATAATTAGATATTTGCCCGCCCCATTCCAGAGCAACGAAACCTTCTCGGTTGAAAACGGGAAGTGTTTGTGGTGAAATGGCAATTTTTGAGTCAAGGGCAGTAAGGAATATGTAAAAGCGATAAATGTGATCAGGCTCGGGAGAGATGTTTAAGTCTGCAAACTTGTTGCAGCTTTCGTTCCATTCGAAATGTACGAGATTGTTTTCGTTTGCAGCCAACTTCGGCCCCCAAAAGGTGATGAAATCGGCGCGCTCTTCAGACGTGAATCCCACATGCTTTAATTTTTCCTCCAGAAAGGAAACAGCGTCGCTTCCTGGTACTACAAAGCCTTCGTTAACATCGATTTCACTTAAGTGGTCGGCCTGTTCGGCTTCCCAAAACAAGTAACGGTAATCGTTTCCATCTACCTCTAAATTTCCTTCGGGATTTGCTGTGCATTCCCACTTGCCTTTGTACTCGGGATAATAAAACGGACTTTTCCCATGGTGAATATTCAATGCTACACTCACATTAGTTGTTTGTTCAGGGTACAGATAAATGACGGGTTTGAACGTAATTATTCTGTCTCCTGGAATCAGTTGGGCTAAACCAACGGAATATGTGAGTTCCACTTGCGGTTCAATTCTGAGAAAAGGGCTGAACGTTTCGGTGTAATTCGAGTTGATATACATTTGAAACCGATGGGTGCCAGGAGTGGTAGCAACAGACAGTCTTCCTTTCTGTAACGCTTGTCGATATTCGCTGGAATCAACACTGTAATGCACCATGGCATTGGAGTCTTCGGGCAATAAATTGGTGAAATCGAAATGATACACCGCTTGATCGGCGCGCAAACCTGCATTGTAAGTGGAGTCTGTTAAGTCAAACGCTTGTATACCTCGATAAATTGGTTTGTTTAAGCTATCTATCTGAGCTTGAAGAATTGGATCCAGGGTGTCGGGACCGGGTTGGGCAGACGTCATTTGTGCGCAAAACCCGGCAACGAGAAGTAATATAACTTTCATAGCGTTAAAGTATTAGAAATTGTTGGAACTTCCTGACCTCCCCATTCCAAAACAGTAAACCCTTCTCGGTTCATTGGAGTTAAATGTTGTGGGTTAGGAATGTGAGCTCTATCATAAGCCCCCCACGACATATAAAATCGATGCAAATTATCTGGAGTTGGTGAAATATTCAACGCCGCGAATTGATCGCATTCGGAGTCTTGGTGAAAGGTGATATAAACCTGATCGTGTTGCTGTATTTGAGGTCCCCAATAGGTGATAAAGTCGGCACGTTCGCTAGCGGTGAATCCCACGGTATTTAACTTTTCTTCCAAGAAGTTCTTAATTTCTTTTCCCGTCACGATAAAACCAGCTGTTTCTTGAGGGTTTAAAGCGTCCATTTCCTGTTTAGACTCCCAAAACAAGTAGTTGAATTGCTCACCTCGCATTTCTAATTTCCCTTTAGGGTGCATGGTTCCTGTCCATTTTTCTGTGTATTCTGGATAAGTAAATTGCATTTCCCCTGTAGGCTCTACCGTAATTTCAAAGGTTGAAGTCGTTTCGGGATACAAATAGATGACAGGTTTGTCTACTTCAATCTGCAATCCGTTTGTTCGGATAGTACGGATAGAGTAGAAGTGCTTTTCTTTCTTAGTGAGTGGCAAGTTGTGTGAGTACACCTCAAAATAGTTATCATTCACATAGATAGTGAATTGGTGCGATCCTTCTGGAGCTTTGTATTCAAATGCGCCCTTTTTAAGTTGTATGAATTCGTTTTCACCCGAGTCACAACTGAGGGTGATCGTCGCGGATTGATCTTCCGGATCCAAGTCGCTGAATTTGAAATGATACAGGCCGTCATCACCCGATAAATGGGTTGCTGGTTCTGTTTTTTCGAAAATGAAACTTGCGGCAATGCGTTTTTCTTCAGCGAATGAAGTTGTTGTAAACAGAAGGAGCGCAATGAGTAATAAAGTTGACTTCATCATGAATGTTTTTCAATAGTACATTCACGATAGAAAAAGGTTCAAAGTTTTAAGCGATCGCTGAGCAAAGATTGTATCTCCGAACTAGTAGGACACACACCTTAAATATTGTCCTTATCGATAGTTGGAGAAGAGATATTTTCCTTCTGAAAAATAGCATCCTGACTCCACGCATAAAACAGCACCGCGATATTGCCCATGAAAACCAGGAACCACGTCCAATTCCACTTTCTTTTGCGATTAATATGAATGTATTGCCATATTCTACGAATAAGGACTGTAGCAACTACTATACGAAGCAGGAGATAAGCAACTACGTGAATATAGTAAACCTCCATACTCGGGAAAAGCCAACGAAATTCAGTAGGATAGGCGTTGGCAATGGCATAAAATACCTGAATTAGCACGGGAACCGTAAACAATATTTTTATCCAAATGTTCAAATCCTCGCTTACCGGACTTTACTCTTATCTAAAATGTTGATGAAGTGAAATCCTCTCGGAACGAAATGTTGTTCGTAGAAGAAACGGTGTGCTTCAAAATTATCCGTGTACGAGTCCAAAGCTAGCATTGTACAGCCAAGTTCTTTCGCCCAATTTTCCATGTGCTCAAACAAGCGTTGTCCAATTCCTTGCCGTCTGTATTTTGAAGAAACAACAACATTATCCAACTCCATATATTTTCCGCACCAAAGTTTCGAACCAATCCAATACCCTGTCAATCCCGCACAAATATCACCATCGTAAATAGCAACTTGTCCGTAATTATGTGGCAACATGATATCTAGTTCGTTGCTGTATTCCTCCAATGTTATGGTGGGATACATTTCATGAATTAATTCGAAGTTCTGCAACATTTCCTCCTTCGACTTCAGTTCTTTCAGCTCCATTATTCTTCGTTCTTTAAAATCAATTCATCCATAAATAACTCATAAATCCGACGGTATTCGTCCGCCCAGGAATATCCTTTTTTAAATCCATGCGCCTCCACGGGGAAAACCGCCAGTTCCCAGTTGTCTTTGCCCAATTCAATAAAGCGCTGTGAGAGCCGCACTACATCTTGAAACTGGACATTATCGTCTACCATACCGTGTAACATCACCAGGCGATCCTCCAATTTATCTGCAAAATAAATGGGAGAGCTTCGTTCATAGGCCAGCGTATCTGTGGTTGGATAATTTAAAATATTACTGGTGTACTCGTGGTTGTAGTGATGCCAATCCGTAACCGATCGCAACGCTGCTCCTGCCTGGAATTTCCCAGGCTCTTTCAATAACGCCATTAAGGTAATGAAGCCGCCATACGAACCGCCGTAGATTCCAACTTTGTTCGGATCGATCCCGAAAGAATCAATCAACCATTGACGACCGTCCACCTGATCGGATAAATCTTTGCTTCCCATATGACGATAAATTGCTGTTCTGTGATCGCGTCCGTATCCAGCACTGGCGCGATAATCAATGTCCAGCACGGTAATGCCGTTGTCGCGCAATAGATTGTGAAACATGTATTCTCGGTAGTAAGAACTCCACCAATTGTGTGCATTTTGAAGGTATCCTGCTCCGTGAACAAAGACCACAGCAGCATTGGTGTTGACTCCTGCATCGGGTTCATACAAGCGCGCATGCACACGTTCCCCATCCGAGGCTGTGAATTGCATAACTTTAGGGTCGTACCAAGAGTATGCGTTGAACTTATCCGAAGTTGACGATGTAATTTGTTGTAATTCGGCACCGGGCTTGTTTGGAGCGAGGTAAATTTCCCACGGTTTGTTTTTGTAGGAATACCGTACGGCCAACCATTTTTCATCTGGTGAAATGGAGACATCATGCGAACCAGGCTGCGCAAGAACTGGTGTCCTTTTGCCTGTTTTGACATCAATATGATAAAAGCCTTTATCGCCAGGGAGTGTTTCGTTGGTGGTAACAAAGTACGTGGATCCATCTTGGCTCAAAGCGACATTTTGTACTTCCCAATTTCCAGAGGTTATGGCCTTTTTCTTGTTGTTGGAAATATTGAACTCATACAAGTGCGAATAACCCGATTCTTCCGACTGAAAAAAGAAGGTGTTGCCGTCATTCAACCAACCTAACGTTCCTGAAGCCATATTCCAGCTGGAAATACCCGGACCTCCAATCCAAGCCTCATCGTGCTGATGCTCCAATTGCTTGATGGATCCGTCTTCAAGGTTTATGGATACAATCCAACGATCTTTATTATCGTAACTTCTGATATCGATGACATTTTCATTAGAACCCTTCGCGTAAATAACTCTATGCATCACGATATTTCGGTCCTCGTCGTACACGTTAGCAGTATCGCCATATTCCTTTCTGTATTCAGGCTTTTTTCGAATATCTTCCAGGGTCGAGAAATCCACAAAGTAGGTGGTATCCCGATCAAAGTCGTAAATCGCTAATCGATTGTTTGGGTCCTCGTCATGTACCTTTGGTCGAGCGTCTCGTGTATAAGTATGGCCGTCTTTCGATATATGATGTGCTACATGCGTATTCTCAGCATCTACTTTCGTGTACAATCGAAAAGTTAGAAAACGTCCATCGGGAGAAAATTGAACATTGCTTACCGATTCCTGGCCTCTGTAATACGACGGAATGGTGTGGTTCCATATCTTCCGCTTTTCCTTGCGCCACTCTTGGGACTCTTCTTCTTCGCGAATAAACTGAAACAACTGACGTTCTTCCTTTGCCCAATGCGATTCTTTAGAATCATCATCATCATCATCGGGTTTGCTACCATCTTTGAAAGTGAATATGGTTTCGATGCACTTATTTTCAGTACAATATGCTTTTACCTCATCGCCTTCCTGAAAGTAAACGTACCTCGCTCCTTCGTTGTATTGAACGTTGTAAATTCCACTAGAGGAACGATAGATCAATTTGGCTTTTCTATTCTTAAAATCAAATTGAAACAAAGCACCGTTCTCACTGTAATATTTGTATTCTTGAATATCTCCACCCCAATAATCTGCATCACTTTTGTAGAATTCCGGCGTAATGATCTGAGTGGTTTTGTCTTTTAGTTGATACGCATATGTGCTGCTTCCAGGTGCGCTTTCTGGGTTCCATTCAAAAAGAATCTTTTCTCCAGTCAGGCTCCAATGAACATTTTCAGGAAGATGACCGACAAAGTCAGGTCCCTTCATTATTTCGCGTAGGTCTAAAGCAGAGGAGTTGGGATAATTTTGAGCAAAAGTACTATAGCACAGTACATAAAGAGCCGCAAGGGTAAAATATTTCAGCATGTTGTTCTAAATTCAGTGCTGAAAATAGTAAGACCTAAGCACATTTTGAAGTGAACGTGTGTTTACATCTCGTCAAAGTGATAAACGGTATTGAAGAGTTATGAGACTCGAAATGTTTTCTCGGTTAGGCAAATACAGAGATAAAAATGATGCTCCCACCATAGAGAAGTAAAATCAAGAAGGTGGCTATTTGTCTTGAGCGGAAGGACATTTCCTCGCCCTGATAACAATTATTGAATACAGTGTTTACGATTTTCTTCATAGGTGTATTTTCTCTCAAAATTGTTGGTTTTAGAACCAGGTACGACACTTTGTTTTCCCTACGCAGAAATGGTGTTTCCCAGAGAAGGTGAACTGGAGCAGGACGAATTTTGTAGTATTCTCCTAATTAATTGTTTGCAAGCGTTTGGAAGTAAGAGAAAACGTGTATCTTTGCCCTTCCGTTTCGAGAAGGCGGATTATTATTAATCAGGGTTTCGTACCCAAAAGAATAAACAATTATGGCAACTAGAATTAGATTGCAAAGACACGGTAAAAAAGGAAAAGCATTTTACCACATCGTATCTGCAGACAGCAGAGCAAAGCGTGACGGACGTTTCATCGAGAAACTAGGAACGTACAATCCAAACACGAATCCAGCGACTATCGACTTGGATTTCGATCGTGCGTTGCACTGGGTAGCGACTGGAGCTGAAATGTCAGATACAGCACGTGCAATCCTTTCTTACAAAGGAGTATTGTACAAAAACCACCTTATCAAAGGAGTAGCAAAAGGAGCTTTGACGGAAGCACAAGTGGAAGAGCGTTTTGCAAAATGGTTGGAAGAAAAAGAGTCTAAAGTAACTGCGAAGTCGGACAAAGCGACGAAAGATGCTGAAAAAGCAAAAGCAGATCGTTTGAAAGCGGAAGCAGAAGTGAGTGCTGCTCGTGCGAAAGAAATCGAAGCGAAAAATGCTCCAGAACCAGAGGTAGAAGAGGCACCAGCTGCAGAAGCGGATGCGGAGGAAGCACCAGCGGCTGATGAAACTGAAGCACCGTCTGAAGAAGCTCCAAAAGCTGAAGAGGCACCTGCTGAAGAGCCAAAAGTGGAGGCAGAAGCTCCAGCTGAAGAGGCGAAAGAAGAAGAAAAGAAAGAGGCGGAATAATAGTGCTTCTATGAATAAAGCAGATTGCTTTTATTTAGGATATGTAGCGAAACTTCACGGATTTAAAGGTGAAGTTTCGCTGTTTTTAGACGTTACCAATCCGATGGATTATGAAACGTTGGATGCGGTTTTTATCGATATTAACGACCAACTGACCCCATTTTTTGTCGAATCACTCAAGTTGAAAAACAACGGATTCGCCGCGGTACGATTTGAAGGGTTAAACGACGAAAACAGCGCGAAAAAGCTCTTACGCAAACAGCTTTACCTTCCCGCGCAAGTCCTGCCAAAATTGGAAGGAAATAATTTCTACGATCACGAAGTAGTCAGGTATAAGGTATTTGACACGAATTATGGTGAAGTAGGTGTTTTAGAGCAAGTGGTCGACTTCAAAGTAAATCCTTTGTTGCAAGTCATGAACGGAGAGAAAGAGGTGCTAATTCCTCTATTAGATAACACTGTTCAAAAAGTAGATCGCGACAAAAAAGAGTTGCACGTTACCGCACCCGAAGGGTTGATCGCCTTATATTTGGAGGGCTAATGTCTGTCTTCAGATTCAAACAATTTTCTATCCAACAGGAAAAAAGTGCTATGAAAGTAGGCACGGATGCCATGTTGCTCGGAAGTTTGGTTGAAGCGAACGAACCGAAGGAAATATTTGATATTGGAACTGGAACAGGGGTCATTGCATTGATGCTAGCGCAGCGCTTTTCAGAGGCAAAAATCACCGCGATTGAAATCGATACGCTTTCTTATATGGAGGCTTACGATAATTTTTTTAACTCTCCCTGGAAAGAACGATTGATAGCTGTCAATAGAAATCTCTTCGATTACACTCCTAACATACAGTTCGACCTGATAGTCTCTAATCCACCGTACTATCAAACACGATTGGAAAATCAGGATGCGCGTAAATCTCAGGCACGACACGAATCTGCATTACCAATGGAAGAAATGTTAGAAAAAGTTGCTAATCTACTTTCCGACAAAGGCACCTTTTGGGTCATTATTCCTTCAGAAGTAAATGATCGTTGGATACGCTCCGCCACCAAATTTGGATTGAAATGCAGAACGAACATCTCCATTATTGGTAAGGAAGGAGGAACGGTAAAGCGTAACATTCTTGAGTTTCAAACCACAGCAGCGCATTTCGAGCCTGTCGAGATCTTGAAAAAAACCATGACTATTCGAAATTCAGAGGGTGCCTACACGAATGAATACATCGAACTAACTCGCGAATTTCATTACAACGATCTAACCAGTCAATCATAAGGAGCAAAGGAAGTAATGCGCCAATTGCCCAGGGAGTCTTTTTCTACAATGAGATTGTAATCTCCAGTTCTGAACACGTCTTCTGATTTTACAAAGCCTCTAATATTTTTTTGATAGGTAGTCAATTCAAGCCAGCCATCATCGCGCCTTTTAGATTTATTGTAATCGAAGTACAGATAACATCCAACGAGTTTGGCTATAGCATTTGTAGATGATATATCCTCGAAAAGCATCACGGTGTCTTTCATCGCGTAGAATTCGAAATAAGGGTCTGGGTGAATGATGTCATAGTTTTCATAGGCTCTGTAGTTCTTTCCTACTGTGAAAAATGGATAGCGAAAGGAGGTATCGGCTTCGTATTCGCCCCCCAATTCAGTGACCAGTTTTAGCTTTTTCCACAAACCTCCGGTTTCCCAGTTGAGCAAAAAATCTTCGTATCCATACATTGCACCACCGTAACTGGTTACAACGTTAGAGTCCATTAAAGAAAGTAGGAGTGAAGTATCTTTTTGTAAAATGGCAATGTTCAACTTTTCCTGAAATGCCAGCAATTTACGGTCCGTTATCTTTTGTGTAGGGTGAATGCAATAGGGTTCGGTAATAACAGGGATTTTTTCAACCTTCAGCGAATCTTCCGACTCATCTCCGTCCTGTGCTTCGGAAATTTCTTGATTGGTAGTGTAGTCGCTCGCTTCCTCTGAACACCCAAAAAGTGAAAATGTAATAATCGAAACGTGTAAAATAGTTTTATAAACCATGTGAAAACAAAAAATCCGCAGGAATAACTCCCGCGGATTAAAAATACTACAACTACAAAAGCTAGGCGGCGTACGATTGCAATTTTAAGTCGAGAACCGCTTTTGGTTGTAAACCAACCAAATGTTCTTTGATCTCTCCATTCTCAATGAAGAACAGAGACGGAATGTTCCGAACACCAAATTCTCTGGCAATTTCTCGATGGTTATCAATGTTCACTTTTACCACTTCAATATCGCCATTGTATTTATTGGCCAATTCGTCTACAATTGGAAGCATTGTTTGACACGGCCCACACCAATCCGCGTAAAAATCTATCAATACGGGCTTGCCTCCTTTTTTTAATTGCTCCAGTTCTGAAGCGCTGTTTATTTCTTTCATAATGATGTGTTTTTAATTAAAACTCAGCGTAGTTGAAATGCTCTGAATTTATCTGCCCTAAAGATGTTATTTCGAGTAGTACATTTCGACTACGCTCAATGTACTAGGTTTATACCTCTGGGAAATCCACTGGGATTTGCGTCAATCCGTGCACGTAATTTGTGAAGGTTACGGCCGTAATAACCGAAACGAAATCGATCAAAGCTTTTTCGTCGTAACCAGCGTCAAAGAAACGTTGGCGGCTTTCATCGCTCACATGCCCTGATTTCTCACTCACCTCGCGCGCCAACGTTGTCAATACGTTTAGTTTTTCATCTTCGATTGTTGCTTTACGGAGTTTGTATGCCTCCTCATCCGTAAATCCGTTCATTTTGGCTAAAGCCGTATGAGCCGATTTACAATACGCACAGTTGTTCGCATCGGATACAGCCAGTTTAATGGCTTCAATTTCTTTTTTCGTGAAGGTTTCGGCCCCAGCATTTCCCGAGGATGAAAGTAAACTCGACAAAGCGCTACTTGAATAACCGATGGTTGCATACATGTTTGGAACGAATCCTAATTGACCTTCCAATTGAGAGAAGATTCCTTGACTTACTTCGTTTACTTGATCTTTTGTAGGTACTGAAATGTTTGTTAATGTTTCCATGTTATACTGTTTTTTTATTGTATTTAACAATTTGATTACAGTACAAAGTTATGGCGGTGGCAGCCCTTTCAGTTAGGCTCTATTCCCCGTTCATTTGTCAATTTTTCCCTTCTCGGAAATTTTGCGGTGAAACACCCATATTTTTTTTGAAGAATCGGCTAAACACATGAATATCTGAGAACCCTAATTCGTATGCTATTTCAGAAATAGATTGATTTGAATACGTAAGAAGACGCTTTGCTTCAATTAAAATTCGATTGTGTATGAATTGAAGCGGTGTAGAATCTCCCATTTTTTTGAACAGGTTAGAGAGTGTTTTGGGCGATTTAAACAAAAGATCTGCATATTCTTTTACGGTATGCTTCTCTTTGAAATGTTGCTCAACGAGAAAATTGTATTCTCGCACAATATCTGAAACCTGACTGGAAGTTGTGGTATTAATTTGTGCTTTGTACATGCGGGTGCACAATATCAGAATGCGTTTTAACATCATTTGCAACATTTCCAATTGAAGCCTGTCGGCTGATTGCATTTCGATTCGAAACATGTCAAAAACCGTTTGTAAAATGGAAATATCTTCCTCGTTCGAGTGAATTACAGGAACATTCGAAGCACCGAAGAATAAGATACCCTTACAACTTACTTCTACGTCATGCTCAATAATACAGTAAAACGAACGTGCCCAGCGTAACAATTCAATTTCTTTAATTTCAATAACCTCAATACGATGGAACTCCG
Source organism: Fluviicola sp. (assembly GCA_047947105.1). Taxonomy (GTDB): domain Bacteria; phylum Bacteroidota; class Bacteroidia; order Flavobacteriales_D; family Crocinitomicaceae; genus UBA4466. Next base: position 3,948,045 of record CP170456.1, read on the forward strand.
TTAAACTAACGATGTCATTCGTGTTAAAGGTGTATTCAACTGTATCAATTTTGAGTTTGTTGCCATCCGACTTGAACCATAACAGGGTGAGCTCGCTCTTTCTTGAGCTTTTTAAAACGTGACAGTTTTCCTTAGTTATGGTGAGCAGTTCTATATATTCGTCGTTTTGACCAAGAAATTTCATTATAGCCGTTTGAAGCATTAGACGGATCAAAAGGGTAGAACTTTCTATTGTGATTTCTAACTTAAACTTTTGTACGAACTTTAAAGGTATTGTGCTTTCGCTAAAATGAAAGCATCGTCAATCAAAATTTTCGGTTGCTTTATTTTCGCTTTTTCTGAAACAAACGCTTCACCAAAAACGCTCCCAACAAGGCCATTGGGAAATAAGCAAAAATGAGATCGGCAGAAACAAACCATGAAGGAGCGGGTATCACAAAAACCATCATCAAACCTCCTAAGAATGCTAAACCACCGACAATAAGTGCAGTACCGTATTTTCGGTTTTTAGAAATCAACGCAGCAACCAATCCTCCTACAAACGCATGTGAGGCGTGAGCAATAAGTGGGTAAAGCCAAAAAACGATCCCTGCCGATGAAAGGAATTCTCCCACAGCATCCATATCATTGGTATCTACGTTAGCCGGGTATTGGCTCATTCCCAACTGAACTATGGCCATATTGCAAAATCCTCCCACGACCATTCCACAAACAACTGCTATTATATTTCTAACAATAGGTTTCATACACTTTGTTTTTCTCTGCACAAAATAAGGAATTGGAGAAACTTTAACGAAGATGTAACTTATTTTCGTTAAACGACACTTATGTTGTCGAGAGTCAATTTATGAGACAAAAACAAAAAGAATTCCTGGCGCTTTACGAGCCGATACACGATGATTTCGAGAGATTCTGTCGTGCTCGGGTCTACGGTGACATGGATTTCCGTGATTTGATGAATGAGACGCTGCTGAAGGCGTTTGAAAAGTTTGACGAATTGCGATCGAAAGAAGCATTTTTCTCTTATTTATTGAGTATCAGCGTACGTATATTGGCCAATAACAAACGCAAAAGAAAAGAAGAGTCCGACTCTTTTGAATTGGTTTCCATCAAGGCATACGATGTCAATGCGAAAACAGATGTCAAAGCAGATTCATACTTCTTGCACAAAGCACTGGCGCAATTGCCAGAAGAACAACGAGAGAGCATAATTCTGTTTGAGATATCAGGTTTCAGTATCAAAGAGATTGCAGCCATTCAAAATGCTACGGAATCTTCCGTAAAACAACGTTTGCGTAGAGGACGCATGCGGTTACGAGAAATATTAACCTTCGAAGCGAAAAATTCGGGATCGACAGAAAAATCGGGAGTATCATGAATTTAAGTAACAACGAATTAGATCAACTCTTCGAGAGTGTACGAAAAGAAAAGCCTGTGGCTTCTTTCGAAGAAACGCAACGTGCGTTTGTCGCTGCAACGATCGCTTCAGCAGGAGGTGTTCTCGCTACCAAAAGTCTTCTCAAATTATTCACATTTAAACAATGGATCATCATGATTAGTGTATTATCGGCGGCAACAGTAGGTACGTTATTGATTACTATGCCTTCCACTCCAGATCGCCATATTGAAAAAGTATTGAATGGAGAAAATCCAGCCAAGGAGATTCCATCCGACAGCCCTTCTGAAAATAAACTTAATGCCAAAGAAGTTTCTCTACAAACGAGTGAGGAACTCATATCCTCGAATGTGCTTTCGGAAAAATCGCGTGTAAAAACGATCCTTCAAACGCGAAAAATTGTCACGCAATTAGGCAAGCCTCCCGCACTAGTAAAAGCGTACGTAACCGATGATGGTAACTACCATTTCGAGTATATCATCACTCCGGAAACCTCTGAAGCACAATTGAAAGAGTTGCAACAAAAAGCGAAGGAAGCAGGTTTCGAATTGAAGTACGAGCCAACATTTAAAGAGGGAAAACTAGTCCGACTAACCTTGCATATTGTACAGCAGCAAAAAAACGGGCAGCAACAAGATATTCGCATTTCAGCTATAGATTTAGAGAAAAACCATGAGTACAAAGTTGCCTGGAATGTAGATGAAGAAGGTGATGCAACCACCATTGCTTGCGGTGAGAGTTTTAAGTCGCAAGAGATTCAAGAGCTAATGGAAGCAATGGAGATGGAGGAAATGTTAGCCGACTTCGAAGGAATGCACGATGAATTTGCGGCCATGGCGAGAGAAATCGAGAAGGAATATGCTGAATTGGGAATCAAGGACTCGTTAAATAGTGCGGAATGGGAAGAAGAATTGCGTGCCGCTCAGCGTTTGTTGGAAGAATCAAAACAGGTCGGCTCATTGGCTGCAACTCTGGAAAATTTGGATGAGGAGATTTTGGAAGATTTACGCAATGAATTAGAGCGAGCGCGAGAACAACTTCACGAACAGAATAAAGAGTTAGAAAAAAGTTGTGCCGAAATGAGAGCGTCCTTCGATAAGCACAACGCGGCAATGCATAAATCATGTGAAGAGCATAAGCGTAAATGCAAGGAGGCCTCTAAAGCTATGCGTTCTGAATTGGTAAAAGATGATTTGATTGACCCTTCCGAAAAGAAAGTAAAAATGAAGGGTGGGAAAGGCAAGTTGAAGGTGAACGGAAAAGATATTCCGAAAAACTTACACAAGAAGTACAGAGAATTGGTGAAAAAACACTTTGAAATTGATACTGACAAGAGAGGAGTGCAATGGACGTGGGAACACACTGAAGACTAATGCCATTTGAGATGATGGTTTCAACGGGGAGTGCAGGCTGCACTCCCCGTTGTTTGTTAGTGAACCACCAGCTTGTGTGCTTGTTTATTTCCTCTGTGAATCGCAGAAATTAAATAGATGCCTGCACTAAGATTCAATTCGTTAAGGTCATATTCAATTGAAGCTTCCTGCGCCTCAACTTGAGTTAAAATCATTCCAGAAGGTGACATGATATAAACTTCTGTCCCCTCTTCCAAACCTGAAATAGTCAGGATTTCTGCTCCTGAGGCGGGATTTGGATAGAAATGTAGCTTCGAAGACTCCAACGTTACTGTCACTGGATCGGAATCTGAATATGCTCCATTAAAGTCTACCTGGCGGACTTTGTAATAGTTAACACCAGAGGGAGCTTTCGGGTCCAATGTGGAATAATATTGTGCTTTATCGGTAGATCCTGAGCCTTTTACACGAGCAACCTCGATCCATTCTTTGTTTTCGTCGTATCGTAGAACAACGAAATAATTATTGTCTCTCTCGGATACGGTGTTCCAATCAATTTGAACTAAATTGTCGGCATTTACCTCTGCACTGATTTCACCAAACTCGACAGGAAGTACAACTAAATTACATGTTGCATTGGCTGAAAGACAATTTTCAAATCCGGGCATACCCTGTGCGTTTCCCGCACTACACCAAGAAACTGTTATTGCCCAGTTACCAAAGTTTCGCATGTTTCCGTTCTCAGATCGTGCGGCTCCAGATCCAACAACCTGACCTCCGGAATTGTTTCTCCAGTTTCCGTTGGTCGTTATACAGCAAGTTCCGCACAAATCTATCGTACCAGAATTGGTTATATTTCCGCCTTGGACATCAAGCTTACCAGCATTGTCAAGATTTAAAGTCCCACCAGGATGTACCTCAACATTACCTCCATTCATTAAGGTATAGCCTCCATCGATATTAACAGTACCAAATATATCAACTTGAGAATTCGTTGTAAGTATGGCATTGTTCAAGTCAACAGTAGCGGTTGGGTTTACGATAAACTTATTCGTGGTGACATTCCCATTGATTGACCCGTCTGAATTTGTAAATACCAGACTACCATTAGAGTCTATCCCTCCATTTGCTGTCACAGAGAGAAATGCTCCGTTTGAAAATTCAAGATTTTGTCCAGAGGTAAGCGAGTGATTCACAATTACCGTGTCGCCGTTAGGATTGTTTCCTGGTGAACATCCGCATGGAGTAATGCCATCCAAACTCCATACGTTCGTAGTATTTTGCCAATCTCCAGACGCTAAAGTAGTGTACGTTGCGCCGAAGCTGTTATTTGTAATAATAGATAGAAATACAATAAAAAAATACTTATTCATCAGGTTCATAAATGTGTTGTTTTAACATACATACGAACGAGATTAAGTCTTGGATTTCAAGAAATTATATTTCTCCTGTATTTAACTTTTTTTTTGCAAATCTGGGTATGAGGAAATTCAAGAATGCACCTGTACTGTAGGTCTTTATTTCATTGGTATCCGTGATGATACATAGAGAGGGAACTGTTAATGTATGATTTGATTCTTAAGTATTTAAAGCTTTTTATTCAGAAACGTAAATCAGTATTCACATCCCTTTTGAACCTCTTTGTGTCTCCATTGAATCCAATATTCCTGAAGTCCTTCGGGAGTTGTATACAATTGGCTGACATCCAAATAATCGTCGAAAAGTAGTTCACCTTCCAATTCACTCAATCGTTTGCTCAACGCAGGTTTGTGTCCCCAGCCACCTACATGATCAAACGCGGTGCAGGAAAGGCACTTCTGTGTTAGAGGCCAAAAGGGAATCTCTAACCTGTAACGGACTTGCCCAGTTCCCATACCCGTGGTAGACATTTTGATCTCATCCAAACGAACGCGATTGTACTTTCCGTTCTTATATAACTCTTTCAGTTTCATGCCAACGCGTTCGCACATCAAGTTGGAAAAACGATGCGCGACATCGATACCGTCCCGTTCTTCAGGTCCGAAGTATTCACCATAACAACCACCATCATCGCACGTGATTTGTGAGTTTTTGATTACAAAATCATTGGCCTGTGCCTCCTTTGAACCTGAACCACAAGCACTCACAAATAGCAAAAGGAAACTGACGACTAGTAATCGAAACATACTCAAGTTTTACCCTAAATATAAGGTGACAATTTGAGTTTAGATCGTTACGCCAGCAAAGAGTTCATTTAATTCTGACTGAATGGAAACAGCTTTGTCTTTGTTGTACCAGTTTTGAATCACTTTATTGACTTCGGCATACGGTTGATTGTTCGCCCTCATGTCCATGACAATTTCCTGAGCTTCTGCTGGTCGTGGCCCCCAATTGAAGAGGTCATTGCCATTTTCATCACGCACCACCAATTTGGGTATCGATTTCCCACCATTCGTTAGATAGGATTCGATCAGGTCTGAACTATCTCGCAACACAATGTCCAGCGAGATATTTGAGTTTAACTCAGACATCAAATAAATAATCGGAGTAGAATGTGCCGCGTCTCCACACCAAGGTTCAGTTATAAGAATCCACTTTTGTGGTGTGTCGATACCCTTAATACCAGCAATGGTTTCTTCACTCAATGGATTTTTCTTCAACCACCGATCCGATCGTGCTTTATTCATTTGAACATAGTGCAGATAATCAGGGTTGTCGTAAGGAGCTTCTGTATTTCGTTTTGCGAGGATGTCGTCAAACAGTCCCATGTATGTATGCCAATTCATTTTTTCATCTATTATTTTGTAATTAGACGAATAAGATGGGAAATTCTTGCAGGCTCAGGGAATGGGTAAGAAGTGATAAGTGAAAAGTGAAAAGTGAAAAGTGAAAAGTGAAAAGTGAAAAGCGAAAAGTGAGAATTGTAGATTGTCCTCTCCCTTTTCACTTGTGTCTTCTCACTTCTTACTAAATTTAATAAATCGACGGATACGCCTCTGGATCGGCCTCATGCATAATCGCATAGGCTTTCTCCACGATATCCTCAATGCTTGGTTTCGAGAAATAGTCTCCATCAGAGCCATAAGCAGGACGGTGATCTTTCGATGTCAATGTCTCAGGCGCAGAGTCTAAGTGATAATATCCTTTCTGTTCAACCAGGATTTTATCTAGCATGTATGCTACAGCTCCACTGCTCACGTCTTCGTCAACAATCAACAAACGATTGGTTTTCTCTAAAGAATCTGCAATTATATGCTCGATATCAAAAGGAAGTAAAGTCTGAACGTCAATCAATTCCACCGAAATTCCCAACTCAGTCAATTGCTTCGCAGCCACTTCACAAAGGTTAAATGTCGATCCGTAAGAAACAATCGTTAAATCTGTTCCTTCTACCACCACTTCTGGTACTCCTAAAGGCTCACGGAACTCTCCAACATTTGTCGGAACTGGTTCTTTTGTTCGATATCCATTCAAGGGTTCTACCACCAATGCCGGCTCATCTGCGGCGATCAAAGTGTTGTAAAATCCAGCGGCTTTCGTCATATTTCTTGGTACACAAACGTGCATTCCTCTCAAGGAGTTAATGATCATTCCCATTGGAGAGCCGCTGTGCCAAATTCCTTCCAAACGGTGTCCACGCGTACTTACAATAAGTGGTGCTTTCTGTCCTCCTTTCGTACGATATTGAACGGTAGACAAATCATCCGACATAACTTGAATTGCATACAACAAGTAATCGAGGTACTGAATTTCAGCAATCGGTCGTAAGCCGCGCATTGCCATTCCAATACCTTGACCGATAATGGTTGCCTCACGAATTCCTGTGTCCGAAACACGCAATGCGCCGTATTTATCCTGCATGCCTTCCAGCGTTTGGTTGACACCACCAATTTTTCCGGCATCTTCACCAAAAACAAGCACTTCTGGATTGTTCTCTAAAAGCTTATCATAGTTATCGCGCAAGATGATTCGTCCATCTTCCATGTCGCCGGAACCATCGTACTCAGGAGCAATGGGTTCAATGTTCAACGCCGATTTTGACGATTCAGAATATAAATGACTGCTGTAACGGTCATAGTTCAATTGAATTTGCTGTCGAATCCAGGCAGACAACGCTTGACGAGACGCACCATTTTCATCACGCGTCAAGCGCAAAGCCTTTCGAGCGGCGCTTAATACATCTTTTCGAATGGGATCCATGGCTTTTTCCAAATCGTCTGCCAATTTCCCGATAAATGCGCCGTTGCTGCTTTCTTCGGCAAGGGCACGAATCATTGCTACGGCTTCGTTTTTATCCTTATTCAAAACATCTGTAAAAGCTTTCCATGCTGCTTTCTGATCGTTTCGAACTTCTTTCTTTGTTTCTTTCTGAATGGCATCTAATTCTTCCATCGTTGCAATAGACAAACCGTCTGCATCAAAATTGGCAATCCATTCTTTGAATTTATTGATACAGTCGAACTCTACCTCCCACTTCAAACGCTCCTCTGATTTGTAGCGCTCGTGTGAACCACTGGTAGAATGTCCTTGCGGCTGATTTACTTCCTTCACATGAACCAAAACAGGAACATGCTCTTCGCGAGCCAATTTTACCGCTTTCTCGTACGTTTCGCACAAGTGCGCGTAATCCCATCCTTTTGTCACGAAAATTTCGTAGCCAGGTTTATCCTTTGTACGCTGCATCCCTGCCAATGCCTCGGAAATACTGTCTTTTGTGGTTTGATGTTCTCGGGAAACCGAAATTCCGTAACCGTCATCCCAAATCGACATCACCATAGGAACTTGTAAAACACCAGCGGCATTAATTGTCTCCCAGAAAGGCCCTTCCGAAGTCGATGCATCCCCAATAGTACCGAAGGCTACTTCGTTTCCGCCGTTGGTGAACTTTTTAAATGCCTCCAGATTTTTTAATTCAGGATGATTGCGATAGATTTTGGAAGCCAATGCCAATCCCAACAAACGGGGCATCTGTCCTGCCGTTGGGGAAATATCCGCAGAGCTGTTCTTTTGCGACATCAAATCTTTCCACTCGCCATTCTCATCCAAATTTCGTGTGGCAAAATGTCCACCCATTTGGCGCCCTGCCGATTGAGGTTCTACTTCTACGTCTGTGTGGGCGTAAAGTCCAGCGAAGTATTGTTGAATGTCCAGTTGATCAATCGCCAACATGATGGTTTGATCACGGTAGTAGCCTGATCGAAAATCTCCATCACGGAACTGTTTCGCCAACGCAATCTGCGCCAACTCCTTACCATCTCCGAAAATTCCGAACTTCGCTTTTCCTGTCAATACCTCTCGACGCCCCAACAGTGAGGCCTCGCGTGACAAACTCGCCAGGCGAAAGTCATCAAGTACTTGTTTTTTAAAGGCTTCGAAATCTACGTTCGTGGTTGTTTCCGTAATAGGCTCTTTGGACATAATCTCAAATTTAAGGCGGCACAAAAATAGAAAAACTTTAGCCAATTTCCAAGTGAAAACACCCCGCTATTACACGAATAGAGCGGAAAGTAAAAGGTTGCCGATTACTCAATTATTGCTACCATTCCTTCATTTGTTTACCTTTGGTTTTATGAGTTTAAAAGGGTCATGGAAACGCTACGCTCCCTATTTCGTGGACGTTTGGCAATATTTAGTCATCATCGTAATTTTCATTTTGGCCGCTTTTTTCTTTTTATAAACCTATCACTTATCCGTATCTTGCGAGTACGAAATGCAATTACTTATGTGGAAACAACTCGCAACGCTGTGCCTAACTTTATGGACAGGAACTTTATTCGCTCAGGTAAATCTTGACTCCGTAGGACATATCGACCTACATACAATGCACAATCAGCGATTGAATGATATTTGGGGCTACACAGATGAACAGGGAAATGAGTACGCTTTGGTCGGCGGTACAAAAGGAACAAGTGTCGTTGATATTTCTGACCCTAGTAATCCAATTGAGATTTTCTATGAACCAGGTTCAGAATCTGTTTGGCGTGATTTGAAAACAGTAGGTGACTATGCTTATGTAACCACAGAAGCGCAAGATGGGTTGCTGATTATTGATTTATCTCCTTTGCCTCAATCGACCACTTTACCCGTCGCTTATTACAATGGTGATTTAACGAATGGAATATGGAGTTCGGCACATAACATCTATGCAGACGACAATGGCTACGCGTATATTTTTGGAGCCGATAGAGGCAACGGAGGAGTGATTATTTTGGACTGCGTAACGAACCCAATGAGTCCAATTGAAGTGGGACAATTTGATAATTGGTATGTTCATGATGGTTACGTAGAAAACGATACCATGTACCTCGGACATATCAGTGATGGCTTTTTTAGTATCGTGGATGTCACAGACAAAGCAAATCCGGTTTTGTTAGGGACGCAGAGCACGCCAAATACATTTACACACAACGTCTGGACGCGCCAGGGCGGTTACGCTTTCACTACGGATGAGGTTTCTGACGCCTATCTGGCTGCATATGACATTTCCGATCCCGCGAATATTTTCGAAGTAGACCGAATTCAAAGTTCTCCCGGCGCTGGTGTCATTCCACATAATACCCACGTTTTGGGTAATTACTTAATTACCAGTTATTATTCTGATGGAGTAGTAGTGCACGATATCACACATCCTTACAACATGGTTGAGGTAGGGAATTTCGATACATATCCATTTCAAACAACAGGTTACGATGGCTGCTGGGGTGTTTATCCCTACTTCGGTTCGGGATTGATGGTTGCTTCGGATCGTGATTATGGAATGTTTGTTTTGAGCCCGACGTATACACAGGCGGCTTATTTGGAAGGAACAGTAACGGATGAACAAACGACAAACCCAATTTTTGATGTTGAGGTGCAAATTGTTGGAAGTGTCCAAACGGAAAATACTTCGGCAGCAGGATTCTATGCCGCAGGAATGGTCAATGGAGGCACGTATGATGTTACTTTCAGTAAGGTTGGCTATTATCCAGAAACAGTTCCTGCAACAATTGTAAATGGACAAATTACGACTCTAGACGTGGAGTTGACGCCAATTCCACCGTTTACGCTTGACATCACAGTTTTAGAGCAAGGAACAAACAACCCGATTGAAAATGTGGAGATTCGTCTCGAAGGGTCACTTGCCGACTTCCTTGGAACTACAAATGCTTTAGGTGAAGAAAGTATGACCTTGTATTACGAAGAACAGTACAAAACTTACTTCGGCAAATGGGGGCATGTAACACACTGCGAATGGCTTGATATTGATGCATCCACAGGCTCGCTGACCATTTATTTGGAACCAGGCTATTACGATGATTTTGCATTTGATTTTAACTGGTCCGTTTCCGGGTCTGCTACTACAGGGCAGTGGGAAAGAGCTGTTCCTTTTGGGACGCTCAGTAGTCCCGGTGCAGATTCTCCCAACGATTGTTCTAATTTCTGTTACATCACAGAAAATGCAACGACGCAGGATTATGCCATTGGAACCGTTCATAACGGCACAGTGATACTTCAATCCCCAATGATGGACCTTACAGGGTACACAGATCCGTTTGTACATTATGAACGTTGGTTCTTCTGTGACTTGGGAACAGCTCCAGATGACTCGCTTCAAATATTCATGAACAACGGAACTACCATAGAACGCATCGACGTTCAAGTTCGCGACACGAATACGCACGGATCTTGGATAATCAAAGATATCCGAATTCAGGATTATATCTCTTTGTCATCGACCATGCAGTTTATCGTGAGAACATCAGACTTCGCACCCGACATCAACGTAACGGAAGCTGCAATCGACGACTTTTTCATTGTAGAATCTGAATTTGTTTCGGTAAATGAAACTGAATCGAAAGCATGGCGATTGTACCCAAATCCATCAACTGGAATGATTAAGGTCGCCAATCTTAATACTTCAGTGAATTACGAGGTAAGGACGCTCAGTGGAAAACACATGCAATCGGGCATGCTACACGCGGGGGAATCCATAGACGGCTCTGCATTGGATTCTGGAATCTATTTCGTGAAAATAAACGACGAAGTACAAAAGATTGTTATCGCCCGATAATCACTGTGGCAATTGCTTATATTTGTCAGCAACAAAGCCGTTGATTTGACGAAAAAGCTAGACATTTCTGTTGTTGTTCCGTTGTTTAACGAGGACGAATCTTTGCCGGAGCTAAGCGAATGGATCGCTAAAGTGATGGATGAAAACGCTTTCACCTTTGAAGTTTTGTTTGTTGACGATGGCAGTAAGGACAACTCCTGGAAAGTGATTGAGGAGATTTCCCAGAAGAATCCATCGTTTAAAGGAATTAAATTCCAAAGAAACTATGGGAAGTCAGCAGCTTTGCAAAAAGGATTTGAAGCGGCGAGAGGCTCTGTGGTTATTACGATGGATGCCGATTTGCAGGATTCTCCTGACGAAATTCCAGAATTGTATCGAATGATTACCGAGGACGATTTTGATGTTGTTTCAGGTTGGAAAAAGAAACGTCATGATCCGCTTTCTAAAACCATTCCGACCAAATTATACAACTGGGCGGCACGTGTCATCACAGGTATCAAACTGCACGATTTCAACTGCGGACTCAAAGCGTACAAACTAGCTGTGGTAAAAAGTATAGAGGTATACGGAGACATGCACAGATACATCCCGCCATTGGCCAAATACGCTGGGTTTAACAATATCGGAGAGAAAGTAGTTCAGCATCAAGCACGGAAGTATGGAGTAACCAAGTTCGGCTTGAATCGATTTGTAAACGGTCCGCTAGATTTGATGACCGTTGCTTTTATGGGGAAATTTGGCAAGAAGCCGATGCATTTCTTCGGAGTTCTCGGCATGCTGATGTTCTTCATCGGGTTCTGTATTTTCATGTACCTGGGAATTGTGAAGCTATTTATCGACGGAGACGCAAAGTTGATTGCAGACCGAACAGAATTTTTCCTTGCATTGGCAGCCATGGTAATCGGCGTGCAATTTTTCCTTGCTGGTTTTATCGGTGAAATGATTGGTCGAAACTCTGCCACACGAAATGTGTATTTGGTGGAAAAAGAACTAAACATCCATGAATGATTGGGGTGTAGACGCTACCTGGACACTTTTTCTGGATCGCGATGGTGTGATCAACGAACGTAACTTTGACGGATACATTACAGACGTAAATTCTTTCGAATTTTTGCCCAACGTTCCTGACGCGATTGCCTCGCTATCTCAGATATTCCATAGAATAATTGTAGTCACCAACCAGCAAGGAATTGGTAAGGGACTGATGACGGAACGTAACCTACTCGAGATTCATACTTATATGTGTAATGAGGTTTATGCCGCTGGTGGAAAGATCGATAAATGTTATTTCGCGCCGAATTTAAAAGGGGCAGAAGACGACATGCGAAAACCGGGTCCCGCGATGGCTGAGTTGGCTAAAATGGAGTTTCCTGAAATTGAATTTTCGCGATGCGTGATGGTCGGTGACACAGATTCCGACGTACTCTTTGGCAAGAATCTTGGTATGAAAACGGTAAGGGTGCGCTCTGCTGAAAAATGTGAAGTGCCCGCCGATTTAGAGATTGATGGACTATATGAACTGGTAACCAAATTGACACATGAAAAGTAAATTGACATTTTTGGTAGTGCTATTAGCAGGCTTTGCTTTCGGACAAGTGAATCAAGTAGATGCGCAAGGGCGAAAGCAAGGGAAGTGGGAAAAAACCTACGAAGGTTCCATTGTTTTCCAATATCGCGGTCAATTTAAAGATGACAAACCCATTGGTGAGTTTACTTATTTCTATGAATCTGGAAAGGTGAAAGCCATCATCAAACACAATCATATTCAAAAAGGTAGATCCTTGGCTTATTTCTACCATGAGAATAAAAAGTTGATGAGTGCAGGAATCTATCGTAACATGAAAAAAGATAGTATCTGGGTGAATTTTACGCCTGCCGGTAAGCTCAGCACGAAAGAAGAATTCAAAAATGACAAGTTGAACGGCGTTACTCTGGTGTATTTCGTTTCGGATGACGTAAAAAGTCCTGAGCCTGTGGTGGCAACGAAAAAGACGTACAAAAATGGAGAGTTACACGGCGACTACGTTGAATACTTCATAAACGGTAAAGTTAAGATCCGCGGGGAATATGTAAACAATCGTCAGGACGGTGCATGGGAGGAGTTTCACTTGAACGGAAAACGTGCTATTACGTACCGCTACGATAACGGCAAAAAACATGGATATCAGATCGCCTATGACGAAAGCGGGAAACGACTCGCGGAAGTTTTCTACTACAACGGACACATGCTAGAAGGCGAGCGTCTGGAGAAACTACTCAAAGATCTAGAGTCCAAAGGAATCAATCCATATACCATGACAACCAAATAAATGATATCTTCGTTATAGTAATATGGCGAATAAATCATTCATCGGTTTTTTGACGTTGGTGCTTGTGCTTGTTGGGTGCAAGAAACAACCCGCACCTAATTTTCATACAGAGTATTTTGGTTTGGAAACGGGGCGTTACGTCATATATAATGTGACTGAGATTACGCATGATGCAGCGTTGAGTCCTGCTCATGACACGAATTACTACCAACTTAAAACTGTTTGGGAAGGTGAGTATATCGATAACGAAGGTCGGCCGGCAAGTGAATTTCGACGATACATAAGAGCCACTGAAAATGATCCCTGGGCCCTGGCAGATATCTGGACAGGAATTATTGATGGAATTCGCGCAGAGTTAATAGAAGAAAATCAGCGTGTGGTAAAGTTGGTATTTGCACCTTCACTTAGCAAGGAATGGGATGTTAACGGTTATAACAATATGCCGGAAATGAATGCCTATTATTCGGATGTTCACATTGATACGACTATAAACGGTGTTGCATTTGACTCCATTGTCGTTGTTGATCAGGACCGTTTCAATAGTTTGATTGATACGGTACGATTGTTTGAAGTGTATGCCAAAAATGTAGGCCTGATTCGCAAGTTTGAAAAAAACAACAAATACAACTTCGGAGACTCAGAACCCAAATCAGGTAGAGAGGTATATTACGAATACGTAGAGCACGGTTTTCAATAAGCAAAGGAATTCTGCTAAATTCGCCACATGAGAATTGCCCTTATCTCTGCATTTTATCCTTATCGTGGCGGAATTGCCCAATTCGGCGCAATGTTGTATCGTGAACTGGAAAAAGAGCACGAGCTCGTAACCTATACTTTCAAAAGACAATATCCCAACTTTTTATTCCCCGGCACTTCTCAATTTGTTACAGACGAAGACAACGCCGATGTCATTCCATCAAAGCGAACAGTGGATAGCATCAATCCCATTACTTTCAAGAGAACTGCGAAACAAATAGATCAGTTTCATCCGGATTTGGTGATTACGCAATATTGGATGACTTTCTTTGGACCCGCTTTCGGGAATATTCATAAATCGATGAAGTCGGGAGCGAAACGTTTGGCAATTCTTCATAATGTTATACCTCACGAAAAACGTTTTTTTGATGGGCCAGCAAATCGTTACTTTTTAAAGCAGAACGAAGGTTTTGTAGTCATGAGTGACGTGGTAATGAACGACTTATTGTCTATCAAACCAGACGCTAAGTTTCTTCGGATTGATCATCCAACCTACAATCAGTTTGGGACTGGAATCCCAAAAGAAGAGGCGTTAGCCAAACTAAGTCTACCGAAAGATAAAAAGTACTTGTTGTTTTTCGGTTTTATTCGAAAGTACAAAGGATTAGACTTGCTCCTGGAAGCATTGCACCAACTCGATGAGGAATATCACGTAATCGTAGCCGGAGAGGTGTACGGATCGTTTGATGAGTATCAAACCTTGATTGATCAGTACCAACTACAAGAACGTGTACATATGTTTACCGAATACATTTCTGATGAAGAAGTAAAAACGTATTTCTCCGCGGCAGATGTATGTTTGCTACCCTATAAAAGTGCCACTCAAAGTGGAATCACAGCCATCGCACATCATTTCGAAATGCCAATCATCGCCACAGATGTAGGAGGGTTAAAAGAATCGATCGAACATAAAATCACAGGTTTAATTGTTGAGCAGCCGGATAAATTAGAAATAGCTAACGCGATTCAAGCTTTTTTCGTGGATTTCAATCCAGACACGATGCGTGAAGCCATTCGTAAAAGGAATGCTGAGAACACCTGGGAGAACTTTTCAAAACGTATCTTAGAATTTGCCGAAACGTTGTAAGTGTTTTTTGACGCGCGCTTTTTTATTTCTTACATCTTGACATTTCTAAAGGCTCGACAACCTGTAATTAGTGCATTGAAAGTGCTTGTACTTAGTCTAGCTTTAGTAACCGAAGTGCAAAATCAACACTCATAATTCATCATTCCTAATTCAGATTTCACTATATTCGTGCGACTTATTGACAGCACACTATAATGTTGAAGATCACAAGCATAGTTTCGTCCATCATTTTCCTGCTTTTTCTAGCAACGGGATCGTATGCGCGCACCCATGCGAAGGCTTCTCAACAGCAAGAGGCATCCAAAGTCAACGAGAAGGAGAAGAGTAAGGATGAAAACGAAAAGCCTGTTGAATCTGCCGTTCAATTGGACGTTTTCAAGGCGATTTCGCTTGTGAATTCACAATTACGTTGGAAAGATTATCACGCCGAGAAAGCTCAAAATTCACGCTTATTATTTTCTTCGAAAAAGTTAAAAACGGAGGCGAAACAAGTTTACGATCACTCCGAAAAACTAGATGGATTTTCGCCAAGTGCATCATTACCCAACTCGAATTCTGAATGGGTTGTTGTTATTTGGGCTGATGAAGTCAACGCTTCTAATACCGTCCGAAGAAACCTTTCTGTTCAAGAAAGCACCATAGCATTCATCCTAAATTGCGGTACCTACCCGCACGAACAGTCGTAAGACTGGATTGACTTTCTTTCTATTTCCAGTCCGCGCGATGCGCGAAATTTCCCAGAAGGAAACCTTCAATAGGACAACCTTTTTTTTCTATTGATTATACAAAAGCAATCGCCTATATTTGCGCCCTCGCACAGAGCCAGTCGAAGTGTCGCGGAGCCAAAACGGAGAAGAGCTGAAAAACTCAGCAAACACTCGAAAAAGGCACAATTAAAAAGAACTAAATAAAAATTACGAAAATGCGTAACAAAGGATTTTTTTGGTTTTTGACTATCTTGATGACAGTCATTTGTATTTACCAATTATCATTCACATTCGTTGCAAACGGTATTGAAAAAGAAGCCGAGAAAAAAGCAGAGCAAAAAGTAGAGGAACTATTTGCAGAGGCGAAAGCGAATGGACAAGACAGCGTTGATTTGATTTACAGCGGCGTGCGAATCGCAGTAGCAAGCCCTGAATCGCGAGAAATTGCGAAAGCGGACTTCATCAACGGTATTCTTTCAGAAGAAAACGAGAAAGAAGCGTACCCTGTATTGGGAACCAAATTCAAAGATGTAAAGAAACAAAGTTTGGCACTTGGACTCGACCTTGTTGGAGGGATGAGTATTACCATGGAGATTTCCATTCCTGGTATGGTGGAAAACTACGGTCGTGATATCGATCCGAAATTCCGTCGTGTAAAAGAAGCTGCTGATAAAGAGTACGAAGAAGGTGGAGATTACATCGAAATCTTTTTGAGAAAGAACAAGCAATTGAATAATGGTGCTAAGGTAGCACGCATTATGGCAACGCACAAGATGGAAAACATCGGGTTCCAATCAAAGGATGAAGATGTAGAGGCTTTCTTGCGTAAAATCGAAAGTTCTGCAATGGACGGAGTACAAGAAATCATCAACCGTCGTATCAACCAGTTTGGTGTGGCTCAGCCGAACATTCAATTGGACAAAGAGCAAAACCGAATTTATGTAGAGCTTCCTGGAGTTCAGGATGAGAAAACGGTTGCTGAGAAAATCGGTAGTGTGGCAAATCTTGAGTTCTATGAGACGGCACAAATGCAAGAAATTGCACCTCAATTGCAAGATATCATCATCAAGTCGCAAACGCCGCTGGGTGAGGAAGCAGAAGATGTAATTGTTGTAGACGATTCTACATCGACCGACACGACTTCCGTTAACGGTAGTGACCTTGCAGAAGAAGATTCGTTGGATCTTGAATTCGGAGACGACGTTACGTTGGATGGATCAGACAATTCTTCCACTGCAAAAGAAGACGAAAATAAAGGACCAAAAACATTGGGCGAGTTGATCATTCCACTAAACGATCCTGAAGATTCACGTATTGCGTATGTAGCTGCATCAAACAAATCGAAAGTGAATGCAATCCTTCAGCGAAGTGACTTGACTATCCCAGGAATTAAGTTCATGTTCTCTGATCAAACTGTTGAAGTTCCTACGAACAATGGTAAGAAGGAACAAATGCACTTTATGTATGCGATTAAGATTCCGCAAGAAGGAGCGCGATTGACTGGAAATGACATTGCTTCGGCATCAGATGGGTTTGACTCAGAGACAGGTGAAATTACTGTTAACCTTAAGATGACAGATCAAGGTACTGAGAAATGGGCTCAAATGACTTCTGAAAACATCAACCGTCAGGTGGCCATTACTCTAGACAATGTTGTTTACAGCGCACCAAACGTAAATGGGGCGATTAAAGACGGAAACACTCAAATCTCTGGAGGTTTCTCTATTGAGGAAGCACAGTCCCTGGCTGGACTATTGAATGCAGGAGCACTTCCAGCACCGTGTGAAATCATCGAGCAATCACGTGTTGGACCGACAATTGGAGCGGAAAACTCGAGAGCAGGATTGGTATCGTTTATCATCGCGCTTGGATTGGTATTCGTTTACATGATTTTCTACTACGGAAAAGCTGGAATCATTGCAGATATCGCTTTGTTTGCGAACATCTTGTTCATCTTTGGTTCATTAGCATCTTTCGGAGCGGTTCTAACGCTTGCAGGTATTGCAGGTATCGTACTAACCATTGGTATGGCCGTGGATGCGAACGTACTAATCTTCGAGCGTGTTCGTGAGGAGCAAGCTGCCGGTAAGGATATCAAGTCAGCGATCGACACAGGATTCAAGAAAGCTTTGTCTTCGATCATTGATGCGAACGTAACAACCATGTTGACTGCGATTGTCTTGAAATCATTCGGTCAAGGACCAATTGAGTCGTTTGCAACAACTTTGATCATCGGTATTTTCACATCCGTATTTGCGGCATTGGTAATTACACGTTTGTTCATGACATGGTGGATGAACAAAGGAAAAGCAATCAACTTCGAATCGAAAGTAACGAAGAATGCCTTCAAAAACTTCAACATCAACTTTGTAGATCGTCGTAAAACTTTCTACCTCGTTTCAGCTATTTTAGTAGCGGGAAGCGTTGCCATGATTGCTACACGCGGATTTAGCGAAAGTGTAGAGTTCTCAGGAGGACGTACGTACGGTGTGAAATTTGAAAAAGAGGCAGAATCGCACATCAACACTCTAGAAGCGAACCTTAAAGATGTTTTGGTAGACGAAAACGGTCAAAAGGCTTCTGTGGAAATTAAGAAGAAAGACAACAGTTTATTCCTTGAAATCTCGACAAACTACTTGTTGGATGAAACGGGGCCTAAAATTGCCGATTCCGTGAAACAACAAATTTCCAAAGGTCTTACAGCCTCTTCAGAATTGGTAGGAACGCACGAGTTCATTGACAGCCGCTCCGTATCAAACAAGTTGAAGGAAGAATTGGCGAGTTCATCTATGATTGCCATTGTCTTATCATTGATCATCATCTTCGGTTACATCCTAATGCGATTTGGAAGATGGCAGTACTCAACTGGTGCCATCATCGCCATGATGCACGATGTTACAATTGTACTGGGAGTCTTTGCGGCTTTCCACGGTATCTTACCGTTCAGTATGGATATCGATCAGGCGTTTATTGCGGCAATCTTGACGGTTATTGGTTATTCGATTAACGATACCGTGATTGTATTCGACCGTATTCGTGAAAACCTCGGATTGCATAAGTCTGACAACGAACAGAATCAAATCAACCGCTCTTTGAACTCAACCTTGTCTCGTACGATCAACACGTCCATGACAACGTTCATTGTATTGTTAATTATCTTCTTGTTCGGTGGAGCTGCCATTAAAGGATTCATCTTCGCCTTGATGATTGGTGTGATTGTCGGAACGTACTCATCGGTATGTATCGCCACACCAGTGTTGATTGATTTCTCAGGAATGAAAAAAGGGAAAAAGTCAAAAGCAAAAGCTGAAGTTGCTGCTGCGGAAGCATAAGCAATTGAACGAATAGTTCTAGAAACCTCTCGTTATCAATAACGAGAGGTTTTTTTATGGTCAGTAAATAAGACCTGGCTGGTTTTTGGATAGAACTTTTTTATCCGTTGTGAAGGAATAAAATGTGGTGCTCTTCCAACGGTACGGAATTTGCTCCCGTTATATAAACAAGAAGAAAGAAATGATAGTATTGGTTGGAATAGTAGTGGTAATGATGGTTGGGAACTGGCTTCTTGGATTTTTCGTGAATTGAACACTATTTTCGAATTACTTTCGTTTTTCTAAACAACAACGCACTTTTTCTTGGAACGCTTATCTACCGTTTTAACACTTTTTTAGTTAATTTGGTTTATGCGCTTTCTATGCCCCTGCAAAAGAGGTACCTTGAGTACCCTGCTTCTCGTTTTTTTATGTGTTTCCGCTGTATCGGCTCAAGAAGAGTATGGAGACAGCACGATGCAGATTAAGCGCTTCAGTTTTGAAGATCTGAGCAGCGAAAAATTCGAAAAATACAAAACCTCTTCCTCAACCAACCGACTGGCAGAAAATCCTGATGATCTGACACAGGAAGTGATCATAATTGACGGAGACGAAATCCGTAAATTTGGACATACGACTTTGGTAGATGTATTAAAAACGATCCCCGGATTTCGTACATCGCAACCTGGAAACTCTATAGAAGGGGAGACCTTTCTCATGCGTGGATTGCTTGGCAATGATCACACAAAAATTCTGATTAACGGTATTCCCATCAAACCAGAAGGAGTAAAATCAATGCCAATTTCAGCGCAATTACCCATTCGTCATGCTGAATACATAGAAATTGTGCAAGGGCCCTCATCTGCTACCTACGGTTCTGATGCCATGGCTGGCGTAATAAATATTGTACTTCCCGAGGTAGATCGTTCTGTATTTGCATGGGCCGATGTAAGTGGAGTGACACCAGCTACTACCGACATCAACCTTACCCTAGGTGGAAAGGCAGGCAAAGGAAAAAACATCCTCAATTATCAAATATTTGCTTCCAGTCAATCAGCTTCTACGGTGAATTTGTTGATCAACAGGGATTCAGTTCTTATTGACAAAGCCACTTTGAGCCCATGGCAGCAGGCAAACTACCTTTCGGATAAAGATGATCAGGCCATTCCGGAAGTGAACTCATTGGGAAGGGCCAGTCGATTGATCGGAGGTAACTTTAAATTTCGTGGATTTGAACTTTTTGCGACTAATATGTACCGAGAGGATCATGCGGCCTTTGGTTTCCATCCGTTGGCCAGATCTTATTCGGATCCTTCCACAAAAATGGGAGAAACGATAAACTCAGTGGGACTCCGTTACTTTTATGACAACCGTCGCAGATTCAGTTCGCGCGCTTCGATTTCAGGGTTGTATTATCAAACGATTGAAGATGCCAATTACGTAGCGATTAGTGATCGCCTGGCAGCTGGAAGAAATTTTATTTTCGGTCGGTCTCTAGATCTTCGGGCAGATTATCAGGGAATCATGCGTTTCAACGATCAATTTAAAATAGCCTTTGGATCTACTGCCCAATACAGCGTTTCGAATCCATATACCAGTCATTTGGCTCGACGCGTTCATTTGGAAAGCAACTCATTTGATTTAACAGGAAAAGATTTAAACCCTTTCACTACTGCGGAGGAATCCGATCAAGTAGATTCCTTAAGTGCTATTGGAGATACGAATTGGATTCCAAAGCATGAAGTCGTGAATGTCGCGTTTTTCACCCACTTTCTTTACAAGACAAAAGGAGGAAAACTGAATATTGAAAGCGCCGCGCGAATCGACCTTAATACGATCGACGGAATTCGGTTTACACCGCAATTGGGAGTGGTTTATCGTCCTACAGAGAAGTTGAAATTGGTGTTGAATTATGGTCGCGGGCATAGAGCACCTCGATCTTATCATATTTATAACAATTACTGGCAACCTTTTAGTGAAATTCAAGCTCAGAACCCAATGAGTCAAGAGGAGTTCTTTAATGCAACCGAGTTGGAGCGAGTACGCGATACTATCAGCACCGAGCTTCTCGAAGGGGGAGAGGTACGTTTTGTATGGAGGGCACATCCAAACTTGCGTATCTCAGGTAGGTATTATGCGCACTTAATGCAAAACCGCATTACCCGTCAGGCAAATATAAATCCGCCGCCGCAGGGCCAGCCAGTCCCTCCTAATCTTTTAATCGGATACGGTTATGCGAATAACAAAACGCCAGATACGTATTCTTTCTTACAATCTGGAATGATAACCATTGAATACATTAAAAACTGGAAAGAACTATCCTTCCGAGCAATGGGGGCCTATCAGTTAGCGTCGGGCTATGAAGAAATTGAACAAGAGGAGGACGATCCTGGTGGGTCGGTGGAACGTTCTGCAGATTATCGATTTGTCCCGCTACATTCAATAAAAGCCAACGTAAATCTGAGTTTCAAAGGTTTTACCTTCTCTATTCACAATAACGTGTTTGGGTATTTCACTTCAGATATTTATATCCAGGGTCGGGTAATTCAATACCAGGAATTTCAAGGGTGGAATCACAATTTGGATATTTTAGTGCATAAAGATTTATTCCGTCAGTTGAGTTTATTTGTAGGTGCGTATAACGTCTTAAATTCTTTCCAATCAGGGATTACAGCATCGTCACTTTCCAATAGTTGGAATTACAATCCGCAGTACGGGCGTGTGTTTAAATTTGGACTAAACTTCCGTTTGAATTGAGACTGATCCTGTTCATAGCATTTCTTTTTGGCGCGCAACTGATGTGGGCGCAGGACCTCCGTATCAATGAGTCTGAGAAAACGAAAAGTGTGGTAGATCGTTATAATGAACGTGCCTCTAAAGCGTCGAATCGGGACACTACGTATGTCTATTATTTTCGAGCTGTTCAAATTGCTCGATCCATTCTGTACTACGAGGGCGAGTTAGAGGCTTGTCGTGGCCTCGTGAAATACCACAAAAAAGATGAGACTTTTGACAATCGCCTGGAATACACCTATCGCATTGTACAGATTCAAGAAAAAAGAGGGAGCACCAAGGAGAAAGCAGAAGCTTATCAGGCGTTGGGGCTTTTGTACTTTGATGAAAAAATCTACAAAAAAGCCATTGAAAATTTTGAAGAAGCCTTTCGACTTGAGGGAATTTCACTCACACATAAATATGATGCCGGAATTTGGCTCACGCGTTCGTTTCAATATGCGAAACAAAGTGATAGTGCTTTAATTATTGCACGAAAATTACAGTTTGAAGAACAGCAATTAAGCGATTTTCAGCGAATTACCTTGTACAAAGAAAAGGCAGAAATCTACCATAGTTTGGATGCGTACAAAGAAGAACTGGATGCGTACCAAAGTATTATCAAAATTGCGAAAGGAACAAAGTATACGCAGTTCATTCCAACTGCTTGGAACAATATTGGTTTTGTCCACAAGTTTCTTGGCGACCAGAAACAAGCGAAATCGGCATTTCTCAATACACTCAAAACAGCAAAATCAGATGATCTTGAATTGAAAGCCGCAGCTAATTTTAATCTAGGATTGATTCTGCACAATCAAGGTGGTACCGATTCGGCTATGGTGTGTTTTACTCAGGCGCATGATATGTACAATAGGCTATCTGACTGGAAATCGGTGGCAAGTTGCCGAAACATGATGTCCTTGAGTTACTTTCAAAGCGTCGACCCATTCAACGCCCAGCAGTGGCTCCACTTGGCTTTTGAAATTGAAAAGAAATACAATCTCAAAGCCGAAGAAGCTAAGAGTCATGAAATTCAGTCTCTGTATTTTGAAGATCAGTTCGATTACGAAAGCAGCCTGGCTAGTTACAAACGGTATTTATCTATTAGAGATTCATTGCTAACGCTGGAAAGGGCAGAGGAGGACCGAATGAAATCAAACCAATTTCGGGCAGAGCAAATTGAAAAGCAACTGCGCGTGGTTTGGGCGAAGAATGAAATAGAAATTATCAGCCTGGCCGAAGAACGTGCCCGTATGGCTGCTGCTCAAGAGCGGTCCGAACGTGAATTGAAGGAAAAAGAGCTAGAGATTTCCCAGCAAGAAGCAAGATTGCAATTGTTCCGACTGCAAGAAGAACAACTCAAGGTAGAAGCCAAAGAACGCGAGTTGGAATTGATTCAACGGGATAATGAACTCAAAGAATTAGCACTCGAAAAAGAACGACTCATTGCAAGTGAGCGAGAACAACGGTTGAAGGCAGATGCAGATCGGGAACGATTGAAACTTCAAAGAGAGGAGCAAAGGCGTAGAGCAGATCGGCAAGAATATCAAAACCGATTGCAGTTCATCGTGGGACTTTTGCTTTTCTTTATTCTGATCATTTTGGTGATATTAATTGCCTACCGTCAATTGCGTAAACGTAAAAAGCGTATTGAAGAGCAAAACCTCATCATCGCTGAGAGTAAGAAGGAAATTGAATTACAAAAAGAGAAATCGGACAATTTACTGCTCAATATTCTTCCGCATTCAGTGGCCGAAGAACTAAAAGCAAATGGTGCAGCCAAACCACGGCTGTACAACGATATTAGTGTTGGATTCACAGATTTCTCAGGGTTCACAATGATTTCGGAGCAGTTGTCTCCAGAAGATTTGGTAGCTCAACTGGATGCTATGTTCCTGGAATTCGATAAAATCATTGAGAAACATGGTTTACAGCGTATAAAAACGATTGGTGATGCGTACATGTTCGCTGCTGGATTGCCAGATCCTTTGGAAGATCACGCTACTCGAAGTATCCGTGCCGCGATCGAAATGCGTGATTTTATCGACGAATTCAACAAAGGTCTAAAGCCTGAAAATCCGAGTTGGAACATCCGAATTGGTGTGCACTCAGGACCAGTGGTTGCTGGGGTTATTGGTATTAAGAAGTTTGCCTACGACATTTGGGGAGATACGGTGAATACGGCAGCGCGCATGGAATCGAGTGGAGAGATAGGAAAAGTCAATATTTCTGGTGAAACCAAAGAACATATAAATGGCGAGTTCAAAACAGAACATCGTGGAAAAGTCAAAGCCAAGAACAAAGGCGCGATCGAGATGTATTTTGTGGAGATGAAGTAGTTATTGAATTCGTCGCTAAAAAAATTACAGCTGCACAATCTCGTGCTTTTCATTCTTTCGCAAGAACAAATTGAGAATGGTTCGTGCATCGCGATCATCTGGCATGATATCCAAATACGTTTTCCATTGTTGTGGTGGTTGTTTTTTGAAGTGGAAGGGAGCATATCCCATTCCTGTCAACCCGCCGTTTTCAACTAAGATCAAGCTTTTCTCGCTGCGCTGACGACCTTTATCGATAATGTAAAAGCTCTCACCGTTCAAGGTCAATCGGTCTATCAGTTGCTGACATCGCGTATTGTACGATTCCGTAGTTTCTTCACCCACGCAAGCCCCCAAACAATTTTTGATGGTGTATTGGAAACATGCCGATTGTGATTTGTACAGATCACACATTTTTGTGCAAAGGTCGTAAGCTTCTACCTGACGTTCCAAAAATGCTACACCTTCTCGTTTCGTGTTGAAACTCGTAATGGCTGGCTCGTTCATCGAGGAAACTTTTGCAATGAACAAACGCAAATATCCAGCATCATCGGTGTAACTGTACAATCCATATGGGAACAGATGGCGACGCAAAGACCGATTATAAATTGGCTTGTGCTGTTTGATCAAATACGATTCTCGGAGCAACGAAATCAACTCAGAACCCGTTAATTCAAACTCGATTCGTGTTATCTCTTGTTGCATTTTGATCGCTTTCTTGGTGGAGTTATTCCTTAAATGTTGATCAATGCGCTTACGAATGTGAATGCTCTTGCCGATATAGATGAGTTCATTGGTTTCGTTAAAGAACTTATAGATCCCTGTCTTGTTCGGGATTTCATCCAATTCGTTCAAATCTAAATTAGGGTGCAATCGCTTTGGGTTGACTTCCTCTTGAACAAACGATTGAAGGTTTTTCGCATCTGTTTCCATCAACAGGGTAAACAATTCCGAAGTGGCAAAAGCATCTCCTCCCGCGCGGTGTCTGCCAATCAACTCAATGCCTAACGCACGCGTCAATTTCCCAAGACTGTAAGAATCGTGTCCGGGTAGTACATATCTTGAGGCACGAACCGTACACAAATGCGGCCGTCTGTAATCGTATCCCAGCGATTTGAATTCAGCACGTATCACATTATAATCGAAAGAGACATTGTGCGCCACAAACACGCAATCTTGCGTAAATTCAATGATTTCTTTGGCAATTTCATAGAATTTTGGCGCACTTTGCACCATTTGATCGTTGATTCCTGTCAATTGAACAATGAACTGAGGAATGGTTGTTTCTGGGTTCACCAAGGTAACGTAATCATCAACAACGCGCTCTCCATTGTGTTTGAAGATGGCAATTTCCGTGATTTTTGACGTTTTTGGACTCCCTCCTGTTGTTTCGATATCTACAATAGCGTAGTGCACATTGCAAAGATACAAATCCCGTGCGCCACTTGAAACGAATTATAGTTTTAGTTCGATGAGACAATTAGCATCCGCAGAATTTACGTCGCTGTCCATTAGAAAAATCTTCCCCATCGCAGGTTTCCACAGCCAATCAGAATTTTCGATAATCATCTTTATTTCCTCCTCTTTTGATGCCAAAGGACCTTCTATAGATCGAAAAATGGTTCCGCCATCAATGGTTGATATGATTTGTAGAGTGGAGGCCTCCTGAGAGGAAAATCCTTTTTCTTTCAGAAGTTGTTGAAGCGAAGCGACTCCAGATTCGTAATCGGAATTGTTTTCCGGATCGAAAATTGGCAACGCAATAGCTCTGGAAGTGTCAATAACTCCCAGCTTCCAATAGAATCGCTGGCTTTCTTTCTTAGCATCTGGTTCTCTCCATTCCCACCATTTTATGTATTCCAAAGACTTGTTTGATTCTTCCACAACACACCACGATATGTTCGGACGTAAAGACAAATCTTCGTTTTGTTCGACGCCGAAGAAACCGGCATGAATTTTCAATTTGTGTTGGGTTACAAGTCCAGTGGAAGGATGCTGCTCGTCCCATATAAAAGGCACAGATACATAACCTTTGGGAAAATCACCTGTACCGATATCGGACAAAAGATAGTCCTTACCTGTGATATATGGATTTCGTACGTAGGTATTTTTATATTCCAGTTCGCGGTACTCCATCACATCCTTTTCCATATTCTCACGTTTTCGCAGGTAAGGAAAAAATTTGTGGATCCACCCTGTTACGGCAGTTTTGCCATAAAATGTTTCGTGTTTGTAAATCGATTGCCAAAATTCACGGTGCTCTTGACCTTTCGAAGCACCAATGAATTCCTGAATAACCGGCTTTAATTCTTTGGTCCAAAATTCCATGCCGTATGCATTAAAACCATCGAGTTGATCGTAAATTTTCTGCCAATCTTCCGGTGTGCCCAGCAAAGTAATGGAAGGTATTCCGCAACCGGACTCCATAGCAAAGCTGAAATACGTTTTTACGGCATCCATTAAAGTGATTTGATACGCTGTTGTGATGACGGGGGTTGTCGTACTGAACTTTTGATTGACCAAAGCAACGGGATCATTCTTCAGGTATAGACGTAAGCTGTCATTAAAAACATCTACCATGGCTTCCCAGTCTTTAGGATCATCTTCGGCCAAATCTCGAATGAAAACACGAATTTCCTCAGGCGCACCTGCAACTACCATGCTTTCTTTCATCTCCTCGGAGGTAACGGCAATGTGGTTTCCAAATGCCTGGCAAATCGTCAACCAAATATCATCTGGCGAGAGAACTAATGGGCGGTGTTCGTCGAAGGCAGTATGCACCGTTTCCACAAGTCCATTCCACATGGCAGGAGCGATTTTTTTTCCTTGGCTTGCAGCCGGAATGGCAATTATTTTCTTTTGAAACTTGTTATGAAGTATCGTGTCTAAAGAGGCGGTTTGAAGCGGATCTGTATTTTGCTGAACGGCATCAACGGTGAAGGTTACACCATCAGAAATCTGTGCGGATGCAGAAAAGGTGCCTATAAAAAAAAGTAGAAGAAGTCGCTTCATGGTGCTCAGGTTTATACCTGAAACTACAATTTTCTGAAAAGTAACGAAATAAATTGAAGAAGATTAACGCAAAAAGGAGGAAGCATGTTACTTCCTCCTCTTATGAAACCCTTGAGGTTAAAAAAGTGGTTAGGGCTATTGTCTGTATAATTTTGTTTTAGATTTCGTTACGTTGAACCCAACGTTGATTCCTGCCAATCCTCCACCGCGACGTGAGGTGTAAAACAAGTTGACTGGAATATTCAACGCTCCTGCTGTAAATGTTCTTCCGAATGCAAACACAAACATGGTACTTAAGTGAGTCGACCCGCGTTTATCCAGAAACTGGGAGTCCATATTGTAGTCTGCGTCTACATCGGTCACCGACGGTCGAATGTAACTCCCGTTGGAGTAGAATTCAGGATATTCCGTCGGGTTTTGATAATTACGATCTGCGTATTCGTTCCAATCATCGCTACTGATGTAGTTCCCTGGATTTCCAAAGCTTCCTTTGGTATCAAAGAATCCGTAGCTTTTTCTTTCCAATGAGAACCCTGGACCGAAGGCAAATTCCCACCCTGCTTTTCCAAATCGGAATCCGTTCAAAAGGGTTACCGAAGGAATAAATTGCCCTTGCTCCAATCCGTTAATGTTTACAAGGAACTCAAACAGTCCAGAAAAATTTTCTGTTCCAACATACTGCGCTTCAAATTGATATCCAATCATGGAGACAACGGGTTGAATTTCCAATCCTCCTTGATTTTGTGGACGTGTGGCAAATTCGTTGTAATCTCCCGTCATGTAGCCAACGCCCACACGTGGTCCAGAGTTGTTCATTTTACCTACGCTTTTAGAAGCTACGACATCGTTTTTAAACTCCAATCGATCCACAAGAACATTATCAAACTCCATGTCGTGCATTTTTCTCAGCACTACTGCAATCATTCGTTGTAATTCACCCTCCTGATCGGCGAATTCGAACATTTCTGTTTTGTGTAGTTTCTTCGCTTTCACATCGATCAACTTTAAGTTAATCACAATCATGTCTCCGATTTTGTCGATGCTTCCTGAAACAGTGTAATCAACCTTCAGTTCTTCGCCCATGCGAATGAGGCAGTTGGTGCTCAAGCATTCCTCTTGAAGGCTCGGGTCTTTAGCGATAGCTTCTTTCATATCATACTCATCGTAAACGGAATATTTGTCCAATTTTATGAGTTCGTAGCGAAGCAGTTTCGTAGCAATCTTGGAGTCAATATTTAGTCCTGTAATTGCTGGATATCCCACTGCAATCGTTTGTCCTTGTGCCTTTGCACCAAACGTCGTGGCTAATAGAATTGCGAAAATTGTGATAATTGATTTCATGTTGTTTTATTTTAAAGTTTTGATTTTCAATTGTTGATCAAACACTCGCATATCCTGTAAATGGAATCAGGACATTTACGACGAAGCGAAGCGTCCAACCGCGTAGGCTGCGAATCATTTGCTGTTTTAGTGATTCTTTAGAAGGTGCTAATTGCTTCAAACGTTGCATAGTTTTGATCTTTTTGTTGATCCAAATCTAGGGGCAATGAGCGGGGTGCAATTACTGAATTACAGAGTAGGGAAAATTAGTTTTGCGAATTACGCAAGTAAGCGGGTGGGTCGAGAAAAGTAATGCAATCTATTTGCGCGAATCACAAATGGAGCTCTAATTCCATCTTCTTTTTAAAGCTGGAAATGAAATTTTTCAACTGACCAAAATAGTTGTTGCGTTCTTTTTCATTGGTAAGGCTGATGACACTCGAATTGGCCATCTGTTTGTTTAATACGGACAAAGAATCGTCAATGTACGCTTTGTCAATGGTATGAACAGAATTCATGAGGTTGTGACCAAAGTACAGTCCTTCGAAGGAATCCGTGCGGTAATAAATAGTTGTATTACCGTTCAATGTCTCGTTGTGGTACATCACGAAATCATTTCCAGAGGCTGGCGGCTCTGTTGTGGCAATAAATTTTTTACCAACTTCCGCTTGCGCCTTCAAGTGATCTACAAAGCGATCGAGTAGATCCAGAATGTAAATTGCGTAGGTAGGA
The DNA here is from genome assembly GCA_047947105.1 of Fluviicola sp. Lineage (GTDB taxonomy): Bacteria > Bacteroidota > Bacteroidia > Flavobacteriales_D > Crocinitomicaceae > UBA4466. The sequence continues at coordinate 3,977,146 of CP170456.1, forward strand.
TCTTCAAATTGTTGCGATTCAAAATAGTAGTACACCTCACGCACGAATCCACGAAGCAATTCTGGGTCGTAGATTTCTCGTGATGGAACTTTGCAATACAATCGAAGTACGTCCTGTCCAATGCTGAAAACCTCTGGATCGAATTTATCGTATTTGAACTTTTGATCTTTATATTCCTCAATTTGGAGATGCGTTTTGGCCCAGAAGAACAATTTGAATCGAATCAAATGCGGGAAGTTCAACAATTGAATGATCGGTGTATTGTTAACCGAGATCACCAATTCAGGTTCTTTTTGATCTTTCAGAGCATCCAAAGCACGCAGCATATTACGCAGATACAGTCCCATGCTGAAGTCGTAACCGGAAATCGGTTGGTATTCAAATAGTACCTTATTCTTGTTGACGTTAAAAAGGGTATCCAGCGATATGTTGAAGTGCTTCGATAGTTTTTCTAATTCGTAGATAGTTAGGTGTGTTTCTCCACGAAAACGACGGTAAACCGCATCCTGACTAATATTCAATATTTCACCAACCACGTTTCCGAGCGAATCTTTCCCCTGTATTTCACGTTTGATAAGATCGAAAATTACACTTTGATGGTCTTGCTGCATACGCACGATTTAGTCTCGGAAAGATAGGGAATTTAGGTCAATATGAAGTCACACTGTTACCTGCTTTTCTGCTCAAAACCTTCGCCTACGACGGTGAACGAAGTCCTTCGGTTCCGTTGATGGAACTCCTCTTTCAAGTCCTCATCCGTTTGACTATCTATGTACTCTTTAGTAAGGTAAATCCGATCTCCGTTCTGGTCAAGGACAGGTTTTTTCTTCTCATCCTTCAAAAAGTTTGGTTGATCTTCTCCATATCCTTTCGCAATGAGTCGCTCCTTTGGAATTCCCTTTTCGATAAGGTATTCCACACATGAATTTGCACGGCGCTGCGCCAATTTCCTGTTATAGTCGTCGCTACCACGATTGTCTGTGTGTGAATTGATCTCTACGATGAGGTTTTCATTTAAGACCAATAAGTTGTACAACTGATCCAAAACTTCCTTAGAACGAGGTCTGAGTGCAGAGGAGTCGAAGCCGTACTCAATTCCGTCAAGTTCAATTTCATCTTCTGGAATTGGATCCAAATAGAAATCTTGAATCAAGCTTGTACTTGTTGTAATTGGCATGGTAGAAACGGATTCAGCTGAAGCGAAGTATTTTTGCTTGGTAGCCTTGATATATACCTGTTGCTGACGTTCCATCGATATTTTGTAATAACCATTTTCGTCCGTAATCACCTCTCTGTTTTCAAATGGAACTTTACTGTTGATGTCCTTAAAATTGAGTTTTGTATTTGGCAACACCTCGTACGTCTGAAGATCGTAACTCACCCCTTCCAGTGTGATGACGATTGGCTCGTTTGTCACTTCATAAATATCGTAACAATGTCCATTTTCACAATCAGCACGATCGCTGGCAAAAAATCCCTTTTCCATTAAAGCGTCCCAAACCAAATAGGAATCATCCATGGGGGAATTGATTGGCTTGCCCATGTTCTCAGGCTGCTCGTATGATTTGTTGTCCTTGTTATAGGTCGATTTAAAAATATCCAATCCTCCGATTGAGTTCAGTCCATTCGAACTAAAAAACAGGGTAGAGGATGCCTCATGGAAGAATGGACTCACTTCGTCCAAAACAGTATTTACGGGACGTCCCAAATTTCTGGCTTCGCCCACTGGATAACCATTTTCATCCAGATCTATTTCCCATAAATCCATACCCCCTTCACCGCCAGGACGATTACTGGAGAAAATCATTTTTTTCTCATCCAGAGTTATGAAAGGGTTAATTGTTTTATATCCGGGAACGTTGACTGATTCAGGCAATTTATACGATTCAAAAAAGAGGAAATTTTGCATCCGTCCAAAATAGATGTACTGCTCTTTTCGATTATCATCACTCCATTTTGTAAAGTAGACGATGTTTTGCTCCTCGTTTCTTTTCAAGCTACTGAAGGCACTGGAAGCATCATGTCTTGCTGAATTTAGCGGTCTACCAAAGTTCTTCGCAGGTTCCCATCCGCCATTGCCGTCCCTTTGGGTCCAATAAAGGTCACATAGGAATCTCGAGTCTTGTTTTTCTGGATCGAAGATTACTCCGCCCTCGCGCGCGCTGGTGAACATAACCCGGTTATCACTGCCGAAAAACGCAGGAGCGAAGGATGCTGTTCCCTTGTTAAATACGTTGGTGTCGGCAAGTTTCACCTCCATTTTATCGTATACTTTCAAGTCTTTCAAGGCATAATAACAGCCTGTTATGAGTAGTTGTGCACTGCGCAGCAGAGAGTCTGAATAATTATCAGAGGAAATATAGTTTTCGAAGAGTTTGACGGCTTCTTCGTGGTTTCCAACGTTCATTTGTGCCAAGCCGTAATGATATATATCCTCAGGGTAAGACTTAAATGTGGAGGTTTTTGCGAAGTGATCAACAGCCTTTTGATAATCAAATGTTTTCAAATGACAGGAAGCAATCTGATGCTCAATATAATCTATTAGAGGTACAGTTCGCGTTGAATCAAGCTCTCTTTTCTCCTTCGAATTAAGTGCCAATTTCCCCAGTGTCACTTCATAAGGAATCGTTGCATCCTGCAACCCAATGGAGTCGCTTAATGCCTTTTGATAATTGAGTAGTGCGTTATAGTAATCATGTTCCGCGTAAAAATTATCAGCGTGATACAACCAGACTTTTCTGGACTGTCCAAACGTCAATACCGGAAGCGCTAAAATCAGTAATAGAACTAGTTTCTTCATCGTTTCCATTTATAATCGTGGACAAATTTTATCGGTTTTCTTTCTGTCTTTCAAGTGCATGTAGGTAAAAGAAATTTCAAATCCGCCTCGTCCGTTGGAGGCAGTTGATAGCGAGGAAACATTGACATCATACCCAACTCTTGCGATGAAACGATCCATTTTCGCTCCCACAGAAACAATGGCTGCGTCTGCATTTCGATAAACAATTCCTCCTAGTAAGTACATATCGCTGCCTTTCATGTAATAGCCAACGTCTGCAGCAAGCGTAAGCTCCTGGAATTCACGTTGACGCATATATAGTACCTTCGGCAACACGTAGAAAGTTTCAGTTACATTGATTCGCACTCCTGTGTGAGCGTAGTATCGAATTGGTAGTCGATTGTCAAAACTCATGAAAGTTTCCTGTGGTTCTGTAAGGTTGAAGGCAGATACTCCCAGGAAAGGATTGAAGCGGCTCTCTTGCTTTGCGAAGAAATAGAGTATCCCAGCATTCACCGCAGGCGTGATCAGCGATTGTCCAGAAAAGCTCTCGTTCGCGCTAATCGTTGGGTCAAATTCGCCACCGTTGTTTGTGGTATACTGATTGTTGAAAGTCAACAGTTGGTATTCCAGGGTTTTTTGTGTCAACCCAGCTTGAACTCCGAAAGATATGTTGTGGTGTTTACGACGATCCATGGATGTTGTGTAGGCCACAGACGCCAATCCTTGCAGCGCATTGTAGTTTCCAATTCCCGCTCGAAAATTGGATATTTGTCCACCAAACCCCCATTTTTTGACGGGCTTGTCAAAGCTGATTAAAGCAGTTGTGTACGGCTTGAAATTTACCGCTCTCCACTGGGTTCGATACTGTCCATGGATGCGCCAGTCTCCCTGAAATACTCCTGTCATAGCAGGATTTAGAAACAGAGGAGCTGCATCATACATCGATAAGTGAGCATCCTGCGCGTTAGCACGAAAAGTACCCAACGCTACAATAAATACTATAAGTATGCGCTTCTTCATGGCTAACGTATTAGGGTGACGTCACCCGATTTTTTAATAATTGCGTTGTTCGTCATGGTTACGGTAAATGTCCATGTGTACACACCCAACGGTGCTGGTTGATTGTTGAAAGTTCCATCCCAACCAACAAGTGCGTCGAAGGACTGGAAAATGAGTTCTCCCCATTGATTATATACTCGGAAGTCGACATCTTTAAATGGACCTCCTCGAATGAGGAACACATCATTTTCATTGTCTCCATTCGGTGTAAATCCTGAAGGTACCACTGGCGGTAAAGCGATAGTGATGTCCTTTGCAGTGGTATCGACACAGCCGTTAGCATCCGTTACGACCAAATAAATGGTGTAATCGCCGCCTTCTTCATATGCGTGAATTGGATTCTGGATATTATCAGCTTCACCATCACCAAAGTCCCAGAACCATTGGTTGATTCCATTTCCTGTAGAAATGTCTAAGAAGTCAATGTTTTCCAAAACCAAAGCTGGATTCGGTGCGAAATTAAAATCGGCGTCAGGCGCTGGATTTACAGTCATCTGCATGGTGGTGTCACCAACACAGCCGAGATCGGAAGTTACCGTTAACGTCACCTGTTGTAAACCTGAAGCGTTGAAAGTATACGTGGGGTTTTGATCGGTGCTGAAATCAGGACCAAAATCATAATACCATGAATTGATTGTACCACTTGAAATAAACGACAAATCCGAGAATGTGATTGGCAAGCCTTCACAAGCAATGGTTGGATTAAAGTTGGCTACTGGTACTGGATTAACTGTTACTGGGATGGTGATGGTGTCAAAACAATTGTTGTCTGATCCTGCAATAAGTGTTGCGTTATAGTTCCCAGACCCACTGTACGTATGAATAGGGTTTTGAACTGAGGAAGTACCACCAGCGCCAAACTCCCATTGCCAAGAGTTAATGTTTCCAGTGCTTACCGTAGATAAGTCCGTAAATGCTGTATTGTCACCAGCACACTCCTCAGTAACTGAGAAGTTTGCCGTTGGAACATCTTTGAAGGTTACCACAATTTCGTCGAAATCGGCAGGGCATCCCAAAGCAGTTGCTGCGGTAAGCGTTAAGGTCACGGTACCATTTCCAATATCTCCAGCAGATGGACTGTAATTGGTTGACACAAAGTTTGGTCCTGGGATGAACGTACCTGTTCCATTGGAAGACCAGGTCCCAGTGTTGATTACACCGTTTACGGCACCGTTCAATGCAACCAACTCGTTACTACAGAACTCTTGATCTGGTCCGGCAACAGCTTGCGGTGGATCGATAAAGTATACCCGCAATGAGTCCGTTACTGAAGGACAAATACCAGGGTTTGAAGACAAAAAGATGTCGACGTAACCCAGTGCTGTATCAACAGTTGCAATGTTGTATTGCGTGTTAATCGAAGATGCATTCACAATGGAACCGAAACCAGTAGTTGTCCAGTTGGGACTAAATCCAGCGGAAATAGTTCCTGTAAGGTCCATCAAATTAAGATTGGAGCATACGGAATCGTTAGACGTTATGGTTACTATTGGCTCGTCGATGAAGTTGATTTGAATACTGTCTTGCTCTGCCAAACAGTTCCCGTTATTGGTGCTTGTTAAAGTCAACCAAACATTCCCAGTTGCAACATCCGAGGAACTGATCAAGTAGTCGGTAACCGGATTGTCTGCGGTAGGAGAGAAGGAACCGAGTCCATTTGTTGTCCAGGTTCCAGAAGATGTAGCTCCGGTGATTGATCCTGCAAGATTTACTTCTGTTTCGCTAGAACACAGCACTAAATCTGCTCCTGCTGTAACCGATGGTGGTTCCGTAAAATAGATGACCATGGTATCTTGATAATCAGGACAGGCAAATAAGCTTCCCGCGGATGTAAAATAAAGCTCAAGACTGTCGCCAGCGATATCTGTAGGCGATGGTGTATAGGTAGTACTCAAACTTCCCGAGTTTCCAAAAGCTCCTCCTGATCCACCAGACCAGCTACCGCCTGAGGCAAATTGAACTGATGCGCTAATTGGAATCGCACCGACGTTGTTCTTACAGTATGAATCATCTGGTCCTGCATCGGCATCCGGGGATTGAACATACGTTACTTGCATGGTATCTACCGCTGGCTCACAATTTCCAGTTGAGGTTAACACGAACGTCACGAATCCCTGTGTGTAGTCTCCAGGACTTGGGTCGTAGGTCGTTACCAGGTTCGTAGGGTTGTTTAGTGTCCCTGTTCCATCTAAAACAGTCCAAATTCCAGTGGTTGTCCCACCTGTAACACTACCGTTCAATTGTACTTGATTTTCAGCGCTACACAGTGTCGTATCATTTCCAGCGCGTGTAATTACTTTACGTTGGAAAGAAGACATGTAGTGATATAAACATCCTGTGGTTGCACCTCCGTTTATGACTCCCATGGAAAAGAATCCGGCGGAGTTAGAAATCGTGTTCTGTGTACCACTTGGAATTTCCGTAGTGTTGAAGTCAATTTGAGCTCCTACCCAAGCCCCTCCAGTTCCTGGTACAGGGTTGAATAATGCTGGATTGATGGTTCCCGTTCCAGGGCCGGTCAAGGTAAAAGATGTTTCGTCGCCAGCTTCACAAAGCAAGTTCAGAAGGAATTGTTGATTGTTATTTCTAGAAAATGATACTTCATCTGAACCAGCACAGTTCAGTGGTGGAAGAATGGCTAATCCCAACTCACAACCGTATCCTGACATGTGAACCAAGTACACCGGTTTGTCACAGGTTATGGAAGTAAGAGGCTGCGTAATTGAGTATTGCACCGTTTCGCCTTGGTTGGCCAAGGTGTTGGTCACAGTTCCGTCATCAATGGTAATGCTGGTGAAATTTTCTGCTGGGATGATAAATATGGATTCATTCGATCCAGCATTTAGAAATCCGATGTTTACAATATAGTCCGTGCCAATAACATCTGTTGGTACAATTTGATCTCCCATCAAATCGAAACAACCTCCACCTCCTGAAGGATTGACTGAATCATCATTGATGGTAACCGAAACAGGTTTATCGGATACGACAATGGAGCCGCTGAGACTGCTTCCAGGGTTACTGGTAGTCATGACGACATTTTCACAGGTATAAACATTACCCGCGAGAGGAAGTGTTACGGAATAGGTAACATTTGCAGGATGACCCACAACGTCACATTTCGGAGTGATCCAAATGGTGGTATTGTCCTCTGTAGCTACAACAGAGAAGAATTGTCGGGGGTCGGTAACCACGCCATCGCCATTTCTATCATTATTCAGGTCTCGGTTGTTCCAAAGTGTTTGGAAAGGAGTAACGAATTCTGTTCCCATTCCATTTTGACCCTTTAAAGAGTATGTTTCTGGATTGTTTGGTGTGCCGGGTGAAATATTGATAAGGTCGGAGATAAAATCATACACGACCGTTATAAATTCATCCGAGGTAATTTTAAAACCTGATGTGAGGATAGCATCTGCAGGAGCACTTTCCAAATCGTTCACCAAATGATTCAAATCAACAGAGACCAAGCTACTCGCTGGTACAACAAACGTAGTGTCGTACGTTGCAGTAGGCATCTGAATGCGCACGGTTGCAGGAGCACCTAGCGTGGAGATTCTGAAGGCCATTTGCACATTTCCATCGTGGTCTGGAGTTACCCATGGTGCTGCAAACCAGAAAACAGTGTCTACCTGAGCCTGAACATTGGTGAAAGCCATTTTCGCTAACATCAAAAGCAGTAAGACGTATTTCATTCGTTTCATAGCTACGTTCTTTTATTTCTTTTCGTTTTCGCGCTCATCGATATCTTTTTGGATTTCCTCCAAAATACTTTTGTTCAACTCGTCGTCTTCATCATCCAACGATTGTTTCTTTTTCGTGATCACGAATGAGAGCATTACTTCGTGAGAGCCAGCCTGATAGTTGCTGAGCTTGGACAGCGTGTAATCAAAGCTGTATCCAAGGTTTACACGTTCCTGGATGCGCATTCCTGCGGCAATGCCAATGGCGTCATCTGAACGGTATAGTAATCCTGCCCAATACTTGTTGTCATAGGTATAGCGTAACATTGCAGTGTACTGAACGGGTAACGGACTTACATATCGTACCATCAGGCTAGGCTGAATCTGGTTGTCTACTTTTTTCTTGTTTTTGAAGTTAAAGTTGTAACCAGCGATAGAATTGTAATGGAAGTCAAGGTTGGTGTTGTAAGTTGTAAATTGAATTTGACGTCCGAGTAATCGTTGGAACGACCCCATGATGAAAAACTTTGGAGAATAAAGGTTGAATCCGGCATTTACATCAATTGCATTGGCCGAATAAACAGTACCTGTTAATACCTGATCTCCGGCATCGGCGATAATGGCGTCATACAAACGTACACGATGTTGCATGTACCCCGGTTGCACCCCCAAGCCCAACTTTACGGTTTCAGAAAGTTTGAAATGATAGGCATAGTTCAAATAGACGGTAGTATTCGCGGTAATTCCTTTACGCTCAGAGATTATTGAGCCTCCGTAGCCTACTTTGCCTTCGTTTTTATAGGATCCCATGAAATTCCCCATAATAAGGGTAGGGGCGCCATCAAAACCAACCCACTGATTTCGATATGAAATATTCGCTTCATGAATGGATTCGCTTCCAGCTATCGCCGGATTGAAATAATAGTCATTCATTAAGAAGTTGGAATAACCTGCCAACTGTTGACTCCATCCATTTAAGGTGAAGCCGAGAACAAACAGTATGAATAAATAATTCGACTTCATTAGTTTCTATCTTTAAGTACAAGTAATGCTCCTTTGAAAATATCCGTATCTGGATTTCCAGTATTCAAATCAATAATGTAGTAATATGTACCATCTGGAACATATTCATTGTTGTAACGGCCGTCCCAAGGAACGTCGTAGCCTTCTGATTCAAAAATCAATTGTCCCCATTCGTTGAATATCTCAACGCGTGCATCCGGATAAAGAAGATCCAGGAATTCGAGTTTCCAAACGTCATTTCGAAGATCTCCATTTGGAGAAATAGCATTTGGAATCAATGTATTGATTTCCGTCGTCACCGTATTGATCGAAATAATTTCTGAGGTACTATCGGTGCATCCTAAATCATTTTCTACCACCAATGTCACAAGGAAGTTACCATTCGAGAAATAGGTGTTGTTCGGGTTCACGCTCGTAGAAGTGTTTCCGTTTCCAAAGTCCCAGTCGTAAAACGAAGCGTTTGTTGAGGTATTGATAAAATTGAATACCGCACCGATATTTAATCCATTGTTCGTATTGTATGAGAAATCAGCTACAGGAGTTGGAGGAATACTTACGGTTTGGTAAATAGAATCACGACATCCTTCGGTTGACTCCACATAGTGTAGCACAGTAAAGTCTCCGTTGGAAGCAAACGGTTGAAGCGGATTCTCTGTTGCTGACGTTCCCTGACCACCGAAATCGTAAAACCAGAAATTGATGGTTCCATTGGCGATGGTAGAGGCATCCGTGAACTGCACCAAAACTTGATTATTGTTACACGTAGCTGAATACGTGAAATCGGCTACTGGAATGTCAAATACCTCTGTTTGTTGTGTCGTTGTATCGGAACATCCGTGAACGGAAGTAACGATCAGCTCAACATTGTAAACTCCAGGTGCACCGTACGTAAAAACATCGTTTTGATTCATTGATGTGCCTCCCGACGCACCAAAGTCCCATTGCCACGTATCTATGGGACCAAAGCCAGTATTGGAAAAATCGGTGAACACACTTTGTTCGTTGAGACAAACATCGTTTACGCTGAAGTTGGCCGTAGGCGGTGCGATAAATTGAATTTGAACATTATCAGTTTCTGCGGTACACCCAAGATTGTTGGTCGAAGTTAAGGTTAAGAACAAGAATCCATTTGCCACTTCAGCAGGTGTCGGTGTGTAAACAGCATTTAGGTCTGTCGTGTCTGCGCTGAACGTTCCATTTCCTCCTGACCAAACCCCAGTTGTAGTGGCTCCACCAATAACGCCATTCAAAGTAACAGCTGCATCATTTGTACACGATAGAATTCCTGCGCCAGCGTCCACTGTTGGTGCTGGAGTGAATTGAACGAAGAAACTGTCCTGAACCGCATTACAATTCTGATTTGATGTCGATTCAAGGTAAATCCATACACCACCAGAAGAAATATCGGCAAAACTTGGTTGATAGGTCCCATTCAAGTCTAGGTTGTCCGGCGAGAACACCCCGTTTCCAGAAGTAATCCATTTACCTGTAGTTGTTACTCCACTTACTGTACCGTTCAAGTTCACCAGGGCATTGTTTTCACACACAAATAAGGTATCAACAGGGCCAGCGTCAACAGTTGGTCCTTGTGTATAAGTAATGTTCATGGTGTCGGATTCTGGAACGCAGGAGCCAACATTCGTCGAAATCAACACCAATTCTACCGTTCCGTTTGCTAAATCAGCAGCAGATGGGACGTAATCGGCATCGAGAAAAGAACTATCTGGTACAAATGTTCCAGTACCGTTTGTACTCCAGTATCCCGTAGTTGCACCACCTTCAACAGAACCTGCAAGAGTTGCAACCGAATTATTCACACATAGCGACTGATCGGCTGAGGCACTCACGATTGGCGCGGTTTCTACCTCTAGCACAATTGTATCTTTCAAAACAGGGCAAGAACCCGTGGTGGTGAGAATGATATTTATCGGTGAGATGAGCGTGTCAAGAGCACTTGGCACATACACGTTGTTTAATACATTGGTCGCTGAGCTGAATGATCCAAAACCACTCGTACTCCATACACCAGTTACATCACCGCCTCCAATAGTTCCGTTAATTGCCAGTGTGGTATTAGCGCATACAGTATCATTATTCCCAGCGTCAATGAAAGGGTAGGATGTGAACTCTGATAGGTAAGCATAACCACTTCCGCTGCCATTATTTCCGGCAATTACGGCCATCCCAAAAATATCTCCTGAGTTTGTTACCTCGTTGTAAGAATTTACCGGAACGTCAGTTGTATTATAATAAATAACCGCCGCTTGATATGCACCTGCAGTTCCTGGAACTGGATTGAAAGCACTTGCTGGAATCAAGGTGCCGTTTCCATTTAGAGCAAATTGTGCTTCAAATCCAGTCCTAGTATAGAGAACCAACCCTATTGAGTCGGCTGAAGTTCTTGTGAATGCACTGGAATACTTTCCAGCACATAATAAATTCGGCACTTGCGCTCCACTCAATTCACATCCATATCCTGAAGTATGCCACACATAAACTGGTTTGTTCGTACTGATATAATTTATGGCGTCTGTAGTTGCAAGTTCAAAGGTTTCTCCCCAACTGATCACGGCGTTGGTTGTGGTTGAGTTTTCGACAGTTATACTGGTTCCGTTTTGAGTTCCGAGGATGTAAATTCGGTTATTTCCGCCTGTTGCCCCCTGAACAATAAATCTGCGTCCTGTATAATCCTCAGGAGTAATTTGGTCTCCCATGGTGCTAGTACATCCTCCATTTGTTAGCGCACCGCTAAAAACCGTTACAGAAATAGGTTTATCTGCCGACACTATGGATCCGGCGAGACTTGAAGCCGCCGTTACATTCATGTCTCTGGCGCTGTATGTCTCTCCCTCGTTTAAAACCACTGAATACGTTACATCTTGAGGATGTCCTATGATGGCCGTGCGCGGTGTAATTAATACGGTAGTGTTGTTTTCTGTTGCTACGATATCAATAGAGGAAAAAGAGGCTGGGGTGGTTGAGCCGTTTGCCCAGAATCTTTGAAATGGAGTGTAATAGTTATCTCCCAATCCTTTATTTCCTTTCAAGGAGAAGATTTCCTTATTCGAGGTATTACGCAATTCGTAAAAAGCGCTGATTTCTTCGGTTGCAGAAATACGGATTCCGTTGTTGGATACCACATCTCCAGCGGGACTTTCTATCTGCGCAAGAAAAGGGGTAAGGTTGATACTGTCAACCGAGTTCGCAGGTATGTTCAATGTGATTGGGGTAAAACCTCCATTTGCAGGCAGAGAAACCGTTACATCCGACGCGTTTGCATAAGTCATGAATCGTAGGAAGATAGGTGTGTCACCAGCAGAGGCAGATACCTCAGGTGCAGCGAACCAGAATATAGTATCCTGCTGCGATAGTGCATTTCCTGAGAATAAGGTAACCCCAATTAGTAATAAACTCCTGAACAGGGCTGTCATAAGTAGAGCATTTTGGGCGATTAGCAGTTTGTTAAGCGTTTCACCAGTTAGTTGACGGCAAATTTATGTCTTTTCCTCCAACTATAAAACAATTATTGCAGGATATAACGTATTGGTAATATAAATTGATTGTTTTGTCGAAAGAATTAGATATTTCATCGAACATCTTGGCGCAGTTGTCTCACATTAATTGTCTGCAGTAATTCTAAAATATTTGGAAATAGCTTTTTATTGTAACCGTATTTACCATCAAGAAAAATAGTAATGGCTTCTTGTTTGTCCATTCCTTGATACATTTGGTACGCGGCAACCATGCATCCTGTGCGGTCGGAACCGTGCAAACAGTGTATTAACACTGGTTTTTCGGCAGCTTCTATTGCTGAAAGGGTTACGATGATGTCATCGTAAGTAAGGTTTTTGGCACGAAGTGGGATTCTGATTTGGGTGAGCTCTGTCCCTCTAATTTCTTGTTTGTCGTCAATCACATTACGCAAGTTGATGATGGTTTTAATGCCCTTTTCTTCAGCCCATTTCATTTCTGCTTTTGACGGTTGCGCCGAACGATAGAGGTTTTGATCGACCTGGTGAAAATTTTTGATTGCTTTTTCTTTGGTTGGAGAAAGGGATAGGAGAGGGAAGGTAAGAGTAAGAAGGATGAGGTATGTGCGCATTCTTAATTAAGTTCAGGATAATTTTTTGAAATTACTAGAATTTTACATTTTGGTAATTAGGCAATTGTCTAATTTGAGCAATGAATGTGTTTCAATTGAGCAAAAAAAGGCGCCATTCTTCCAAACGACGCCCTACTGTACCTAACTAGAACTCTGGGGATCAAGCTTGTTTGTAACGATATGCTACCAGTAATGGCAGTCCGATTAATGCGAATCCAGCTACGCCAGCCACTAGTGCGATCCCGGCACCTGGCCAGTGCATAATTTTAAATAATCCTCCAAGTAGGGTTACACTTCCGAAAAATGTACTTAAGATGAACGCTGCTTTTTTCATGTTTTTGGTTTTAAGATTTAATTGGATAATGCCTCAAAATGAAGAAGTAACAAAAAAGCGGTCCGAAATTTTCGAACCGCCCGCGTTGTTGCTGTCTATAACCTAAAACTGTACTTATGAAAATGGATACAACGCTAATAATTTATATTGATTTCATGGTGATCGTATTCGTGATCATGGTCGCCGTGTTCATAGCGACCACTGCTACGAACTCTTCCGTGTTCTCGGTGAATTTGTCCAGAAACATTGTTAATGTGATCGTCTCCGAGTCGAATGATGCGATTGTCAATTAGCACCGATTTTCCTTCTGGAATTTCAATGAGTAAACCGACTTCTTGTCCCCGTAATTTGTCTTCTTTCGGAAACAAGTACTTTGTATCCATAAACAAAGAGTCTCCTTGAACATCGATTCGGTAGGTAATGTTTTCGCTGCGCTTTTTCGCTTTTTTCGAAGAATATCCACAAGCACTGTACACTTTCGTAATATGGAATAATGAGTCTTTCGACTTAGCATACTCCATATCTACACCGTACTTACTCAGTGAATTGCCTTCCACACCGAACCATCCTATATTTCTGGTATTTTGCACCTTAGTCTTTGCATTGCTATTGAAGCTTCCAGAGGTTGGGATAATTGTTAATTCTTCTGCTTCAAATGCGTATACTTCCTCGGAATATTGTGATTCGGCCGCCCAATCGCGCCCCGCTTTGATTCCGATCACCGCGCAGATAATTCCACCAGTTACGCCAATCACGAACAATCCTCCCAGGGCCAGCTTCGTCCATTTGTTAAACAAGCGGAAGATAAGCAGTACTCCCATGGAGAACATAAACAGCAGCCCACTAATAGTAGCCATTAGTCCTCCAATCCACATCCACTTTACATCTCCAGGGCTATTCAAACTCAATTCACCATATTCCGTGATCGACATAAAACCACCGTCTCCTTTTACAGGTAAAAATTCAAATCCCTGAACAAAAAAGATGATAAAACTGATGAGGAATATGAATCCAAAAAATAGAAATCCTGCTCCAACAATTGTGGCAAGAATGCGCTTCCCACGGTTGATACGTTTGTTGTAGTGTGCATCGTTACGAACACGGTCGGCAAGATTTTTTGATCCGGTGCGAACACGTTCAGCTGCTTGATCTACCTCTTCTTTTACGGTTTCCACATTGATGGGGCGACCTTTCATGCGAAGGCGATCGATGGTACTTTCTGCTTTCGGAACGATAATCCAAAGAACGATATACATAGGAATAGCAATTCCAGTGAAAAGTAACAGGATGAACAATACACGAATAATTACGATATCGATACCGAAGTAACTTGCAAATCCCGAACAAACACCACCTAGCATAGCAGACTCAGGGTCTCGGAACAAACGGCGTTCTCCCCGACCGTTGGATGCGTTTGTTGAGTTGGAGGTGTACGATTCCGACTGTCCAGATTCTGAAGCATCGTGCTCAACATAGTCGGATGGATCCCCTAAAGTTTTCAGGATTTCTTCGATATCAGCCAACTCTACCACCGTTTTAGAGTCATTGAGTTTTGACGTACAAATCTCAGCGATACGCAATTCAATATCTTCAATGATTTCCTGACTTCCTTCTTCGTTTCCAAGGGCTGCAGTCAAACGATCGATGTAATCTTGCAGCATCTCATAAGCATCCTCTTCCACCAGGAAGTTGGTGCCTTTGATATTTACAGATATTGTCTTTTTCATTTCTGGTTGTTTTTGGTGATTTTGATGACGGCTGAGTTCAATTCAGACCAGGTACCGTCCAATTCTTCTAAAAATGTCTTTCCCATTTTTGTTAAGGAGTAATATTTGCGGGGAGGTCCTGATGGTGATTCTTCCCAGCGATACGTTAGTAGCTCGCTATTTTTCAAGCGGGTGAGGAGCGGGTAAAGCGTTCCTTCCACAACGATCAGTTTGGCATCTTTTAGCGCGTCTAGTATTTCAGACGGGTACGCCTCTTTTTGATCGAGAATGGAAAGAATACAGTACTCCAGAATTCCCTTCCGCATTTGAGCCTTTGTATTTTCCAACTTCATTTCTTTTACTTTTTTTCGTTTCGTGTAAATACGAATAGTACTATCTTAATACAAAGATATGTGTAAAAAAATGTATTATGCAATACATAGTACTATAAATATGATTGATTGCAGTCTTGAGACTCGCTATTTCCCCTTTATTTAAAAGGGTTTTTGGCTAAATGAAAAATTTGTTAATTTTTTTATCAGGGTGAAAAAAGTCAGAAAGTTGAATTCACTAAGACGCAAATTTTCTCTCAAAATCGCGCACAGCCACTTTATATCCTGCTGTCTTTCCTTCGGAATTAAGATGTATTACTTCCCGCACTTCGGGAATTAATTCTGGGTACTTTTCACAAATCTGAATGAGCCATCGGATGGAATATACTTGAAGGGCGACTTTGTTCGTAGCGTCTCCAATGAATCCTAGTAACAGATCGAACAATTCCGATTCTCGATAGTCCTGAACGCCGATTTCATTCAAGCATTTCAAAACATTCCGCAGCACGGATTGATTGTCTGTTTTGAAAAGTACGTCTGCCAGATCGTTGTAAAGTGGCAGGCCACTGGCCTTATCACGTTTTATAATGTGCGTCAGAATGTACGAGGCGTATTCTTTAATCGGGTATTCCTCCAATCGATAGATACATTCCAGCAGCCCCTCTAGTTTTTTAGAGTCGGAAGTGAAATAATTGACATAACCAGCCATATCTCGCTTCCAACGAAACGCTTTTAGTTGCTCGCGAACTTCGTCCATGAGTCTCTTAAATATCGCGGCGTTTGATCATTAAATACGTTCCAGCGGTGAACAAACCGATGTACAGTAGGGCTAGTAGTACGGATTGTCCCTGAGTCATTAAATGAGGGTCTTCTCTAACTGGACCAAAAATTTCTAAAGGGAATCGAGAAAGGTTTGCAAAGGATCTTAAAGGGAAAAACTGCACATATTCTTTCACAGCAACGGCACCAATAATGGCTTCAATTAAGGTAGAGAAGATATAGATTACGATGGCCAAGGCAGGCAGTCGTACCAATGAAGCGAAAAAGAAGGCCCAAACGAAATAACCCAAGGTTGAAACAAAGTACACTCCGACATGCTCAATTCCATCCAGAGGTCCGTATTCGCCACCTGCCAATAAACCCGATATAAGTCCGACGAGCATGGTGTAAACACTAACGATAGCTGCCATTCCCACTACAACAATGAACTTGGAAAGAATCAGATCTATTTTGCGCAGTCCATCAATGGCATTTTGTCGTTGGGTCTTGAACTTTATTTCGTTTGTCACAAAAACAATAATAATGACGCCGACCATCAAATTCAACCAGGAAGCCCAAAACGCCACGAGCTGATACGAATAGGGAAACTCATATCCTAGATCGGGAATTTTTAGCGGTCCTAATGAAGCCAGCGATAAAAGCCAATGAACCAAAGGCACCACGACAGCATATACAAGCAAGATTATTTTGGTAGTGTTGGAACGTTTCAATTTCATCCATTCCAACGAGACTAATTTCATCATGACGTTTTTACAATTTGAAGGAATTGATCTTCCAAGGTTTCATTAAATACACTCAATTGATTCAATACAATTCCATTATCAAAACAGTGCTTGTTAAAATCATCGGCTTTCATGCCGTGAGCCGCAGACACAATGAAATGATTCTCATCATCCTTATAAATGCTATATGCCTTATTGGCCTTTACAAAAGAACGCAAGCCATTCATATCCTCGGCATGTGCTTTAATTAACTGAACATCTTCATTTCCGATAATTTCAGCAATCGTACCCGTTCTAATGAGCTGACCTTTACGAAGAATGGCGCAGTGTGTACAGACTTTCTCAATTTCATCGAGAATGTGCGAGGCAATCAATATGGTCTTTCCTTCTTTACCAATTTTACTAATCAGCTCGCGAATATCTTTGATCCCCTGGGGATCCAGTCCGTTGGTGGGTTCGTCCAAAACAAGCAATTCAGGATCACCAAGCAGGGTAGCTCCGATCGCCAGGCGTTGTTTCATTCCCAAAGAGTACGTGCTGAATTTGGTGTCTTTTCGATCGAACAAGTCCACTTCCTTCAATACGCGTTCGATCTCTTCATGAGGATTAGGAATGTCCTTTATTTTCGCAGTAATCTCTAGATTTTGAACCGCAGTTAAGTATGGATAAAAATTAGGTGTTTCCAATAAAGCCCCTATGCGCTTTCGGTTTTCATCAGCCTGACCGTTTTCGAACCAGGAGAATGAACCAGAGCTTGGTCGAATAACGCCTAAAAGCATTCCTAATGTAGTTGTTTTACCACTGCCGTTGGGGCCTAGCAGTCCATACACCATCTGTGGTTGTATTTCAATACTCAAACCGTCCACAGCTTTGAAACCTTTGTAGGACTTGGAAAGCTTATCTGTTTTCAGAATAGTCGTTGCCACTTGCGTTTGTTTTGAAACTAAATTAAGAAGTTTTCTTGAGTGTCTGAGTTTTTCGTGAGAAGGGACGAAATGCAAGGATTACTCGCTTGATTTTCGATGTGAATGGAAAAACTTACGATTGAGTGACTATTTGTTTTGCTGCAGGACTGGAAACGTTTCTGTAGGTATATGCAAAAAGTAGCATTGGCAGCATTGCGTGAGGAAAACGATATATTGTCCCGGCAATTCCGGTGTAGATAGATTGTATGTCAAAGTCCAAGGTGCTGATAGGAAAAGCGGTTCGCGCTAAAGTGGTCAAGCTGCCCCAAAGCACGAGGTATATCAATGCGGGCTTGTAAAAAGGATTGGGCAAAAACAAGCAGGCGGCCGCGATAAAATCAAGGGTTCCCACGGTACATAGGAAGGTCGAAGCTTGATTGCCAGAAATACCTAAAATAGAGGTCGTCATGGTATGAAAACTTCCTGGAACGTAATGCCATCCAACTGCAAAAAGTCCATGCCCGATAAACGTGAGAGCAACGATGATTTTCAGAGAAATCTGTGTGCGCTCTCTCGTCCAGAAGGGTTGGTTTAACAAGAAAATGAGAACTGGCAGTAATAATTTAGTCGCGTGCTCTATTAATTGCTCTGGAACATACCCTGAAGTTTGAAAAGACGACCAGCTATCTGCAAACAAGCAAGCAAAAGACAGAATGGCTACACTTTGTGTTATGTATGGACGTTTCAACCAGATAACAATTGAAAACACAAGAAATACACAGCCCACCAATTGGTTAAGTGTCACTTCGTCGAATTGATTTAGGGAAAAAGGACCTTCACCGTTTAAAAACTTCATTCCAAAGCCAAACAGTATAAAGAAAAAGGCCCAACGTAACCAGGAAGAGGTTCTCATATGTAGTGACCAGTCTTTCAAGGTGTCAGGTTTTTTGGTGTAATTTCAAAATAAATCTGCTCTGGTTTTTCCGTTGGACTCAGCAATTGAATTTGTGCTCCTCCTTTTCGGTATGATCGAAACAGAAGGTAATCCTCTCCATCCTGTGAAATTTGCATTTCATCGTGGTAAGAGTTAAACGACGCCCCCGGATTTCTGGGATTGATCGGGTAGAGCACGTTGTTCATGACTTCATGATCGGTACATTCCATGATGTCAAAACCACCAAATGTTGGGTGTCCATTTGAAGCGAAATAGAAGGTGTTCGTTTCCGCATTCAAGTACGGAGAGGTATCGTCTCCGTTTGAATTAACACGCTCCAGGTTTTCTACTTTCGTTACAACTCCCTCACTGTCCAAATGCCCAACGAATAAGTCATAGTCCCCATTCCGATTGGAGGAAAAGTACAAAGTGTTTCCATGTAAAAAAGGCGTTTTGTTCTGATTTCCGTCGTTGACCTTTGTACCTAATTTCTGGATATTAGAAATAGTTCTTCCTGACCGATTTCCGATGTATATAATCGAATTAGACCCTTCTGTTTTTGTAAAAACTAATTGTTTTTCATTTGTAGATAAGGTCGCGTAGGTTATATCTCCTGATATTCCTTTAAATGCTTTTGCTTTCCATCGAGCCTTTTTACGCGACTCCAGATACAACTTACCTTTTTTTACGGCTACCAACTTACCTCTGCTATTATGGGCTGCACTGGTTGTATTCGATTCGATTTCGTATGTCGAATGAAAGCGATTCTCCCATGATTTGTAGTCGTAAACCAAATTCATGCAATCCAGATAGAATTCGTAATCGACACGTGCATACGGATATCCTTCTTCATACGGACTGGTTTCTCCTCCCGTTCCGTATAATTTTTTGAAATGTTTTAAGTTGTGCTTGATGAAGTCATACTGACCATGCAACATTCCCGTTTCACATAATTTGAAGTAGTAATTGGCATCCTGTTCTATCGCGAAGTCTATTCCTGAATTGTAGAAGTAGAAAGCAGAATCCGAAATATTTTGTTGTCGGTAAATGTCTGCCAAGAACAAATGTGCTTCTGTTAAGGCAAAGCTGGTGTTAATAGCTTCGAACAATGCAAGTTTTGCCCTAACCGTATCTCCGTTCGCATAATATTCACAAGCTTCGTTGTAGAAGGGTAACGCTTTATAAATGGTTGCAGAGTTTCCCTTCACATGATCCGGGTTTTCGTGGGGTTCTTGTGAGAAGCTGAAGCCTGTAAATAGCATGAAAAAAAGGCTCAAAATCGATTTCATGACGTTCGCGTTTGTTCTCAAAGATAAGAGCGAGTCTGCGAACAGGAATGGCATTTATTGGATGATAAATTAGATTTAATATTGAGTTAATTCCTTCAAAAACGACTTAACACTCTGTTCTTTTTCCCTTCATATAAACAGGTGCTAAATGCGTTAAACGTTGCGCTTCTTAATATTTGATTAACAAAATTATTGCATAATTAATAGTGTGTTTCAGGGCTAGTTATAGTGAAATGTTCCATTTGTATGGAGCTAAAACTACATACCTGATGAAACACATTTTACTTACTCTTTTGCTAATCGTTGCGATCAATGTTTCGGCAAATACTGGGCGATATCGCCTGATGTTTAATACTGACCCTTCAACTGAAATTACCGTTGGATGGGAGCAAGTCAACAGTGCCAATCCAGTGGTCTACTATGGAACCGTTGATCACGGAACGAACTGGGCCAGCTATGCGAATTCTCAAACGCCTTATCGTCAAGTAACATATCAAGGAATGGACAATCGCTTTGCTGTACTTACAGGCTTGACCCCAAATACCATTTATTACTTTGTAATTAAAGACGATGCTGGAACAAGTCAAAGGTACTGGTTTAAAACCTGTCCAAATGTGAATACTGAAACGCTATCCTTTATTTCAGGTGGTGATTCACGTTCTGGAGCTACACAACGAAGAAATTCGAACAGAATGGTAGCAAAAATTCGTCCGCATGCCGTTTTGTTTGGTGGAGATTTGCAGAATACACCAAGTAATGCAGTAATGCAAGAATGGCTCGATGATTGGCAATTGACCATCACATCTGACAACCAAATGATTCCAGTAGTGCATTCCTTTGGAAATCATGAGGATTATGGAAATGGAGGTCCAAACTTGATTCGAGACTTATTCGATACGAACTATGATGTTTACTACAATCTGCGCTTTGGAGGCGACTTGTTTTCCATGTATACCTTGAATGGTGAGGTACTTCCCGGGCACACCATTGCGAACAATACAGTACGTGTTGCTCAAAGAAATTGGCTCAACACTACATTGCAAGCGGATAACTCAATATGGAAAGCAGCGCAATATCACCGACCCATTGTTCCTCATTATTCTAGTAAGGGAGAGGGTTCTGACGAATTTTACGATTGGGCCAATTTGTTTTATGAATATGGCGTAAGATTGGTGATGGAGTCGGATGCACACGTGGTGAAATTAACAGAAGAGGTCCGCCCGAATCCTTCGTACACCGGGCTTCCACACACATCTCCAGGAGGAAGCTCCAGTAATTGGTTTACAACGGCTGGAATTGACCCGAACAAAGGAATTACGTTTGTGGGAGAGGGGACTTGGGGAACTATTCGTACTCCGGATGATACACATCCCATGACCACAGCGACTGCTAGTATTTATGGGTTCAATTGGATTTTGGTGGATGCGTGTAAAATAGAGATTCGAACGATAGACACACAGAATCCCGCGGCTGTTCCTGAGCATACTCCAGGAGATTATACTTCCATATCGCCTGGCTTGGATGGGCAAATCTGGAAGCCGGGAGCAATGCCTTCGGGCTTGCGATCCATTATTCGTTGTAACCCGCCAATCGTTGATTTTACTGCCAGCGCTACGAATGTGTTTACAGGCGCCAACATCAATTTTACAGACTTAACAGCGAACAGTCCTACAACTTGGTCCTGGGATTTCGGAGATGGCGTTGGAACTTCTTCGGCACAGAATCCATCATACTCGTATGCAACGGCGGGAACATATACGGTAACTCTAACATGCACGAATGCTGAAGGAAGCGATACCGAAACGAAAGTAGCATACATCGTAGTTTCGGATCCAGTTGCACCTACTGCTGATTTCTTGGCGGATATAACCTCGGCTTCTGTTGGCCAAATTATTACCTTTTCGGACTTAACAACGGGAGTTCCAACTTCATGGTCCTGGAACTTTGGAGATGCAAATACTTCGACAGCTCAAAATCCAACGCATAGTTATGCTGCTCCAGGTGTGTACACTGTAACTTTAACTTCGACAAACGCTTATGGAAACGATACGGAAACAAAAACTGCGTACATCACTGTGAATGCTGGTGGGGCGGTCGCAGTAACTATTTCTCAAGGGACGGATGATGCCGAAGAATTCCGAGTAGGTGGTTTTGCCGGAGATATGTATTTAACCAGTTCCGATCTTGAAATTGGGAACGATGGTGGTGATGAACAATACGTTGGATTGCGTTTCCAGAATGTAACCGTGCCGCAAGGAGCAACCATTTCTAATGCATACATTCGATTCAGAGCGGATGAAAATGATGGTATTGGAAGTCAGTTGAACATATACATTGCTGCTCAGGATATTGATAATGCACCGACATTTACTGGAGCCAATTACAATTTGTCTGGAAGAACGTTTACATCGACACAACTTACGTGGGCCGATGGCACTGTTCCAGCTTGGTCGAACCCAAATTTGTACGATACACCAGACATTAGCGCTGTCATTCAGGAGGTTGTAGATCGTGGTGGATGGGTGAACGGAAACGCTATGGCGTTTTTCCTTTGGAGTGACATAGGAGAGAGTAGTGAGCGCGTTGCCGATTCGTACGAAGGTGGTTACCCTGCAGAATTGATTTTTGATTATACGATTCCTTCATCCCTTCCAGTAGAATTATCGAACTTTACAGGCAAGAATGACGGCTGCATCAATTCTTTGAATTGGACCACGCAGTCAGAAAGTAATGCCTCTCACTTCAATCTGGAACGTTCGTACGACGGAGCTTCGTGGGAGTTTATCACACAACAACAAGCGACGGGAACCACTACTGAGCAAACCGATTATGAATATATCGACAGAACATCCTCAGGAAGCAATATTGTGTATTACCGATTGATTCAGTACGACCTTGACGGAACTGCTGCAGTGGCAGGGTCCATAGGATTGAAGTATGATTGTGCAAACGCAGAACCTGTGGTGTATCCAAACCCAACGAAAGATATGATCACCATTGAATCGTCTGAATTTGATATGGAAATGATTGTCATTTATGATGCGAATGGGCGTAAAATGGCCGAAAAAACAGTAAAGGGAATGAAAACAGAAATGTTTTTGAATCAGTTCCGAACAGGACTTTATAATGTTGAAATCCACGGTAACGGACAAGTGTACCACAAGCGTGTAGTGAAGCAATAAAACATTGAACTGTCAGGCGAGTAGTATTTCCCCGTCTACTTTTCAATACTAGTTTATGTTTGATTTGGAAATCGGTTATCGTACGCTGAGATTCTCAAGGTGAAGGTAGCCGATTTTTTTTTTGTTCTTAAATCCATCGGTGTACTCACCAGCTCATCAAATATTCACCTGTTCATCGAACGGAGTCGAGGTGAACACAGCATACATTGACAGCTCATTTGTCGGATTGCTAAGGTATCAAATCACAAAACCAAT
The DNA here is from genome assembly GCA_047947105.1 of Fluviicola sp. Lineage (GTDB taxonomy): Bacteria > Bacteroidota > Bacteroidia > Flavobacteriales_D > Crocinitomicaceae > UBA4466. The sequence goes on from CP170456.1 coordinate 4,000,231, forward strand.
AGCCGTAATTCGGCGCATCTTTCTTCGGAGCAGGGTATTCACGGTATGTTTTTTCACCCTCAGTAAAGGAAATGGGATGGCTGAATATTGGACCATCGTAACAAAAGGTATGGAACTCACCATTTTCACCACAAGGGTCGACATTCTTGGGAAGGTCTGCTATGAAAGAGCTGTCGAGTTCACAACCTATTAAAGATTTGTCAAGCAATTGTGCATTAATGCAAATTACCTTGGCCTTGAATCCTTCCGCTAAAAAATCTTCGATGAGTTGTTTTGTGTCTTTCTTCCAAAGTGGGAAAACACAATTAATACCTAGCGTTTTTAATTGTTCTTCTCGATAGGTTCGTAAATCTTCTAAAAAGATATCGCCAAAACCTGCTGTGGTGAACCCGTCATCTTTCAATTTTTGAACTCCTTCATGCATCAGGCGACCATACGTTTCCATATCCGTATTTTCTGGCAACTCTATGGTATCGCATGGAATTCCAACTGCCTCAATTTGTTTCTCCATGAGCGATCTTCTCAGTCCATGCATGGTAACGCGGTCGAATGTCGTATTTACAGAAGTCAGCAGTTGTGCTATATCGTAGCGATCGTCCTTAAGCAAATAATGAAGTGCCAAAGCGGAATCTTTACCAGTGCTCCAGTTGAAATAGGTTTTTATCAAATCGATACTATTAATCTTGAAGAATTTCCTGAATTGTAGACAGAGAATTTTGCACGACTTCATTGCCAGGTGCTAATTCTTCCACACGCTCAAGATACTTACGAGATGATTTTAGTTCTTCAATTCCAGTTAGGTTCGTGGCTCCTTCTGCATTACGTAATTCTACAGCTTGATTGTAATAGGCAGCACCAAGGTTGTAGAGCGCATTCACATGATCTGGATCAATTTCAATGGCTCTTTCATAGGCCGTCATAGCTTCATTTATATCTGACCCTTCAAGCAAGGTTCCACGAGTAAAATGCAAATCTGCATTATCAGGAAGTTTTGTGAGTGCCTTATCAATGGTAAACAATGCCGCGTCGAAATCCTTTTCAGCAAGTAATAAATTGATCTTTGTTAGCATAAGGTCTGTGGAAGAAGGATGTTTCGCCAAACCTTCCTCAATAATTTTCATGGCATCCTGAGATCTGTCTTGTTCACGGCGGATGACAGCTGCGGAGAGATAGGCTATTTCAGAATTGTACCCCATTCGAGCACAATCTAAATAGTACTGCACCGCCTCTTCACTTTTTCCAGCCTTCTCGGAGGCCAATGCGACATTGTACATGGCGAGACTATCCACAATGTTGAAATCCTTTTGAATCTCTGTGGTCTTTTTGAACAGAGTAGCTGCTTTTTCGAAAGATTTGGCGTTGTATAGGGAAACACCTTCGTTGAGAAGGTAATTACCAATAATTTGATACTCGCGGTTCATTTGGTTTACATCCAACCTTTCCGTATTCATTCCTCGGGCTTTTTTATACGATGCAGCCGCCTCCAAAAGTAAATCTTGAGCGCTCAAGCCATACTCTTTACCATTTGCATTCATATCACTGTACATAGCCATGTAAATCTTCCCGCGATATAACCACGTTTTCGCTTGATTGGCCGTTTTTTCATGTTCGGATGCAGCATCAATCTTTTCTTTGGCATCTTCTAACTGTTTCTCCTGTAGGGAAAGCATAGCGGCTACAACGTTGCTCGGTTGGGCAAATGTGTGACCAACTGTAAGCAAGAAAAGTCCGATAAAAAATATGGTTTTCATGGGCTATTGTTTCAGGACTAAATATACCAAATGCAGAGAGTGTGCCAAAAAAAACTCCGATTCAAACCCATTGAACCGGAGCAGAAACAAGTTTCCATGTCTGTAGTACTCTGGTAACGGAAGTAATTGGGAATAGGTTGGGGAGGGTAGGTTACAATTTTATTCTGATCGGAAGCTACTATTGTTAGAAGGTAATGATAAAAAAGTGCAAAAACTAATAAATGCTTTACTACTTAAACGCATTTTTGCGGTGAAGCATTTTAGCCAATTTCATCAATCACCAATAAAAATGGCGACTTCCGGGGAAATCGCCATCCAAATAAATTTATGTTTTCCGTGATAGTTAAACAGTAACGCCCAATACCTCAGCCATTTTTGCACCAATTTGAGCAGGAGAGTCCACCACGTGAATTCCACACTCACTCATAATGCGTTTTTTCGCTTCCGCAGTATCATCAGCTCCACCAACAATCGCTCCTGCGTGCCCCATGGTACGACCTTTCGGAGCCGTTTCACCAGCGATAAATCCAACGACTGGTTTCTTGCTGTTTTCCTTAATCCAGCGAGCAGCGATAGCTTCTAAGTTACCGCCGATCTCACCGATCATAACGATTCCTTCTGTTTCAGGGTCGTTCATGAGCAATTCTACGGCTTCTTTCGTTGTGGTTCCGATAATTGGATCTCCACCGATTCCAATCGCAGTTGTAATTCCCAATCCAGCTTTCGCTACTTGGTCTGCCGCTTCGTAGGTAAGGGTTCCTGATTTTGAAACGATTCCAATTTTTCCTTGTTTGAAAACGAATCCTGGCATGATACCCACTTTCGCTTCACCAGCCGTTATAACTCCCGGACAGTTTGGACCTATCAAAGTACAATCGTACCCTGAAATGTATTCTTTTGCACGAACCATATCATTCACTGGAATTCCTTCCGTTATACAAACGATTACTTTGATTCCAGCATTAGCTGCTTCCATAATTGCATCTGCTGCGAATGCAGGTGGTACAAAAATGATAGAAACGTCTGCTCCAGTTTTCGAAACTGCGTCTGCTACGGTATTAAAAACAGGTCGATCCAAATGCGTTTGACCACCTTTACCTGGTGTTACTCCTCCAACAACGTTGGTTCCATATTCAATCATCTGACCAGCGTGGAAAGTTCCTTCACTGCCTGTGAATCCTTGCACAATTACTTTTGAATCTATATTTACTAAAACGCTCATTTTTGCGATGTTTTTATCCTGTTTATAATGCTCCCAAAAATAACTGTTAGAAATTGATTTGGCAACGAATGTTGGGAAATGTTGATAAATTCTAAAGGACGGATTTTACCTCAAGTTCAAATACTAAAATCGAGTTTGGCGGAATACCGTCCAAATCATGTTCTCCGTAACCCAATTGCGGGGGCGAAACGATGAAAGCTTTACCACCTGGACGTAAGTACAACATAACTTCTTTCCATGCACCAATTAATGTTTGCACGTCGAATTCAACGGGGTCTTTTCGCTCGTCGAATACTTTTCCATTCAAAAAAGTTCCCTTGTAAGTGAAACGAACTCGATCCTTCAATTTTATCAACTCACCTTCACCTGGATCAACAATTTTGTAGTACAAACCTGAAGAAGATCGAACGTATTTGATTTCTTTCTTCTTTAAAAAACGTTCAATTTTTCGATCGAATTCATTTTTTTCATCCTCAGAGTACGTGTCTCCGCATGAGAACAATAAAAAGACCAGAGATAATAAAGAAACCGTTCGAATCATAATTTAATGGAAGTTACGTTGTACCCTTCTTTACGAAGTAATTCCAGAACTCCCTCCTTACCACCAAGATGTGCCGCACCTACAGCAAAGAATACACGGTTGTCCTTCATCATTTCTTCCATGCGAGGAATCCACTTTTGATTTCGGTCAGTTAGGAATTCATTTTCCTTATCCGCCAAGACGTCTCCCTCATCATGAACCATTAAGTACATCGAGTCGATATTTTGAGCACGATACAGTCGAAGCATATCTTCCAATTGCTGTTCCGCTTCGTTACCACCTCGAATGGCATCCATAACCATGGTAGCTTGTTCTTCGTCCGACAAATCATCGAAAATACTCATTTGCTCTTCAAGAGTTTCAAGTCCTTCTAACGGAATCCCAGCCTCTTTCTGAACCTCCATAATGGTTTGCTCATAAGATTTTGAGTCTTTTAGCATGTCTTCGGCGGAAGCAAGTGAAACAACGGCAAAAGGTTTCATTTTACCAAAGGACATGGTAAACATGGACTCTGTCATCCCCAAATCGTTTTCAGCCCATTGAATTAAACTGTCCTTTTGTTTATCATCGAAGAAATCGTACAACGACTTACCTTCTTCCAAACGCAGTAAAGCCATTGCTTTCAAGGGGTTGTTGATTTCATCTCCAACCTCCAACACCACTTTGTCTGACTCTTTAATTATGTTTTTTAATAATTCTGGAAAGAAAAAGTACTCCTTTTTAATCAAGTGCATTGTGCCGAAGACGAAAGCTGTATCCTGCGTTCCATCTTTTGTGATCAACCAAAGTAGGGAGTTGTTCGTGCCTTCCTCAAAGGGTGTTTTTTCATTTGAGACTTCGGGCTTTTCATTCGATTGTGAGCAACCAAAGTTTGCAAAAATCAGTAAGGTCGAAAGTAGGTAGATGTATTTCATAGTCTTTTTAATTCGGCTAAATAATGGTCGTCATCGGCAAACCGTTTTTCCACTTTCCATCCCGTTCGTTCTGCAGCTTCTTTTAATGTTTCGAAATCAACATAAAGCCAATCGAACCCTTCGGATTGGTGATTTTTGTAGTGCATTTGGAAATGAAAGTTTCCGTAATATTCGCTGCTTAGATCAACCCACATTGCGCCAGTTTCATCTTCATAAAGATATTTGATATCCGTAGAATCACAGATAATTTTTCCATGATCGGTTACTAGTTTCTTTGCATGGAGGAGCGTTACATCCAAATTAGATAATTTCCCTGCCACTCCAATTCCATTCATTAAAAAGAGTAAAGTATCATAAGAAGCCTCACTCTCGTCAAAAAAACTGGATCTTCTGGCATTTAATCCCTGACTTTGCATATACTTCACGGCGCCCGGGCTAATATCAATCGCTTCTACGGAATGACCTTTATCTTTCAGATATTTTGCGTGAACTCCAGCACCTGCTCCTACGTCTAGCACCTTTCCTGTGCAAAGCGACAGGGCTAACTGCTCCAATTTTGGCATTTCATCATAGTTGCGGAAAAGCATTTCGACAGGAATCACATCATCCTCGCAGATGTCGGAGGAAACAACAATGTTCTCATCAAAATCTTGTACAGTGTAATCTTGTATGGCCTGACCGATTGGATCGTTGTGGAGCCCTTTCATGCTTAATAGTCGTAGGAATCTTCGAAGTCATTGAATCCGAATTCGTCCTCATCTTCGTCACCGTCGAATTCTGAATCCGTCTCAAAGGAAATGTCTTCTTCTCCGGTTTTGGATGATTCGGCTGGAGCGTTTCCAACAGAAAGAACGATTTTCGGATTTTCTGGAGCATCTTCTTGTACCTCTATAAGTTCAATCAGGAATATCCACATTCGGATGAAATCGTGCACCAGAATAATTTTTTGGTCTTGGTCTTGAATGTAATCAGCAATTATCGACGTTTTCATTACGCTTGGCATAATTTGCTCTGGATCTTCGCCAAACCCCATGTCAAAGATGGAGATCTCATGCCCCTTGTCCCAATTATCATTTGACATATAAAAAGATGCCATTTGGTCTCCAGAGAAATGATACGATTCAAGAATTGTATTGTAGAATGACTCGAAATTGGCAGTAGCATCAATGAGAATATCTCGAAAGATTTCATTTGAATCATTAGTGTCTAGAAGTACTCGAAATTTTAGTCCTGCCATTGTTTTCTACAAAATGTAAGCCGACAAATTTAAAGATTATTGTGCAGCTTTATTGGAAATTTTCAATCCGATTTCTCGACCGATGTCGAGCATTAGTTTGTACGCTTGATCTGCATCATTTTCAATTTCCCCCTCTAAAATTGCTTCTTTAATCCTAGACTTTATAACTCCGATTTCATGGCACGGTTTCAAGTCGAAAGTTTTCATGATAAGATCTCCTGAAACGGGTGGCTGAAAATTTCTAACGCGGTCTTTTTCTTCCACCGCTCGTAACTTTTGCTCTACGATTTCAAAGTTTTTCTTGTATTTCTTTACTTTAAACTCGTTTTTCGATGTGATATCGGCGTTACACAAAAGCATCAGATCATCAATATCATCTCCAGCCTCGAAGAGCAACCTGCGCACTGCAGAATCCGTTACAGACCCCTTAACCAAGGCAATTGGCCGTAAATGAAGGCGTACTAACTTTTGTACATATTTCATTTTGTGGTCAAGTGGGAGTTTTAATCGTTTGAAAATTTTGGGTACCATGCGCGCTCCCAAGTCTTCATGACCATGAAAGGTCCATCCCACCTTTTCATCAAATCGTTTTGTGGGAGGTTTTGCAATATCGTGAAGAATGGCTGCCCATCTTAACCATAAATTATCTGTGTTCTCACTGATGTTGTCCAATACTTCCAGCGTGTGATAGAAATTGTCCTTATGTGCTTTCCCGTTTCGGTTTTCAATTCCTTGTAGTTTCACCATTTCAGGGAAGAATTGATGCAGCAGTTTGGTGGCGTAAAGCAATTTTATTCCGCGAGAAGGGGTGTCGCTCAAAACGATTTTATTGAATTCATCCATGATTCGCTCGCGAGAAATAATTTCCAGGCGATGCGCATTTTCGGAAATAGCTTCTAGACTTTTACGTTCAATTTTAAAATTCAACTGAGAGGCGAATCGCACCGCTCGCATCATACGCAGAGGATCATCACTGTAAGTTTTGGCGGGTTCTAGGGGAGTACGAATAATTGCTCCCTCCAAATCTTCCATACCACCAAATGGGTCGATTAGATCTCCAAATGTATCCTTATGTAAACTTAGCGCCAAGGCGTTGATGGTGAAATCTCTGCGGTTTTGATCGTCTTGCAGCGTTCCATCTTCCACAACAGGTTTTCTGGAGTCACTACGATAAGATTCTTTTCTCGCCCCTACAAACTCAACGTCTAAATCTTTGTAGACAAATTGCGCAGTACCAAATCTTTTGAAAAGAGATACTTTTTTAACGCGGAGTTTTTTAGCACACTTTTCAGCAAGGTCCAATCCGTTTCCAACCACCACAATGTCGATATCTTTGGAGGGTCTCTCCAAGATAAGGTCGCGAACATAGCCACCAATAACGTAGGCTTCCAATCCTTCTTCCGTAACAATTTCCGAAGCGACTTTAAAAACGGGATGCTGGAGATATTGGCTGTAATTCATCGACATTGAGGGCGCAAAGATAAAGGAATCTTAAGGATAATAATGAAGAAGTTTGAATATTGATTTGAAATGAAGTAGGCGCAAGAATATAGCTTTAATTTACTTCAATTCCTAGTGATTTAACGTTTGGTAATTCGACATTTGTCTAATTAGCTTTTTGTACACTTATACATTTATCGAATTGTAGAATTCTAGAATTATATAACAATCACTAGCTTTGAGTATGCATAATTTGCTCTCAATTTTATTTCTCACCATGGGACTTATCTCTTGCTCAACGTATAAAATTGCTGAACGTCATCTTAACGGCAAGATGCGCAGTGCTGACCTAAGTCTGCATTACGAAACGGTAGCATCAGGGGCAACTATCGAATATTGGGACTCTGCCGACTCGACTAAACCAGCCTTACTCTTGGTGCACGGATTTGGAGCAACCACCAAATACCAATGGTATAAGCAGGTGAAGTTATTGTCGAAAAAATATAGAGTAATTGCGCCAAACTTGAATTATTTTGGACAAACCATCCCCAATGAACCAAACTATACCGTAGCGGGACAAGTTGAAACGCTGGAAGCACTTTTGGATCATTTAAATATTGACACATGTACATTGATAGGAGTGTCATATGGAGGATTGGTAAGTGCTGAATTTGCGCAAAAATCGGACAGAACCGTTTCGGAGATGGTACTTTTCGATACTCCGACCAAATTTGCTGATAGCAGTGACATTTCAAAGGTGAAAACGTATTTCGACGTCCCGTCCATTGAGGAGCTATTCGTACCTTCTAGTCCTGACGGGTTAAACAAACTACTCTATTTGGCTTTGGGAAAGGAAAGGGAAATTCCAGCAAGGTTGCTCGAAGATTTTCATCAGCATTCGTATGAATATAATTTACAGGATAAACGCAAACTGATTACTTCGCTCTTGGAGGATATGGAAAAGTACAGAGAACAAGAGTATCAATTTGAAATGCCGATTCTATTGATTTGGGGGCAGGAAGATAAAGTGGTTCCCCTGGAAACAGGTGTTCAACTGAAATCGTATTTTGGTGAAAATGCCAAGTTAAAGGTGATCGAAGGCGCGGCACACATGCCCAACATGACCCACAAACGTGAGTTCAACGATCTTCTCGAAGTTTTTCTCGCAATACCAAAATGAAAGAACATCATAATGTCATAAAGAAAGCTTTTTTGCCTTTGGAGGTTGTTGACGATCGCCATCATGAGTTTTTGTCTTTTTGGGAAGAGGTCGAGCACCCAAAAGGAAAATTCTTAACAGAAGCTGGTAAGATGGAGCGGTACTTTTATGTTGTGTTAGAAGGTGTTCAAGCGGTCTATATTTTAACTCCGAGCGGTGATAAAAAAGTAATAGGATTTTCGTTTGATGGAAGCTTTTCTGGTATTTATGATTCCTTTCTAAAACAGTCACCTTCGCATTATTTTTTAGAGGCCCTGACGGATTCCAGGTTGCTTCGTATTACGAAGTCTCAGTACGATTCATTGTTCGAGTTATATCCAGAATTCAATGTTTGGGGGAGGCTCGTTCATCAGGAATTGTTGATCGGTCGTGTTCAGCGAGAGGTTGAATTAATTACTATGGATGCGAAGGAACGATTTGACATTTTTATGAAGCGATGTCCTGAGAAATTATTGGCAGTTCCCCAAAAATACCTGGCTTCTTATTTGAACATGACACCAGAGACCTTTAGTAGAATGCGTAAGCAAGTTCGATAGGCGAATAAGGGCTTTGATGAGTATTAAGAGAAGATCGAGACATTTTTCGAGGAGATCATTTTTTTTCAATATTTGAAAATCGAAATATTTCTATATTCCATTATTTACTGATCTTCTAGAGTTATTTTTCTTAATCTAGCATTCCATCAAACTTTTAAAATGCCTACTTTAACCTAAACAAGAAAAACTCATTTCTTGATTCAGATCAATTTTTCATTCAATGCAACGCACCAATTTTGTAGAAAAAAGATATGAGCACGATAATCAAACCCATATTTCAAATCCAGCGAATCAACGATTTGGAAAATCAATTAGACAAATTGAAGCAACTACCGCTAGAACAATTGACAAAAAGGCCGAACCCGAAATCATGGAGTCCAATTGAAGTTGCAAAGCACATGATTATAGCACAAAATGTCTACCGTGAAAAAATTGAAAATGCATTGGCCAAGGACGGCAATGTTCAGGTGCAATCAGAGTTCAAGGCGTCTGTAATTCCCAGTTTCTTAATCAAAAGGTTTCCGCCGAAAGAAGGAGAGGTTAAGTTTAAGATGAAAACGATGAAACAATTCAAACCTGTTCTCAATGTGTCGAAACTTTCGGAAAAGGAGGCACAAGAAATTCTTTCGGATTTATCAGAAAGACTCAAGGAATTGAAACAATGGGTGGAAACTTACCGAACTCGGCCTATATCAACTAAAAAGTTTAACTCAGCTATTGGTGCGGTCGTCAGGTTCAGTATTCCAGAAGCATGTGAATTTATACTTGGGCATAATGAACGTCATTTTTTCCAGATAAATCAGGCACTGTCTAATTAAAGAACCAGTAATCCAAAATTGGTTTTTTACCCCACGATCCCAATTGTTTTTCGATGTCTTCTTTAGCGTCAGGCGATGCTACAGCAATGAGGATTTGCGGATTTTCAAATTTCTGAATATCATTGAAATGGCGCATTTGAATTCCATAGATATCCTTTCCAATTTTCTTGTCATTATCACAAACCCAAGCAACTTTGTAAATTTCTAAGGGTTCAAAGCTGAGTTTTTCCAAAATCCCTTTTACCAAATCCTTTCCGTTTCTTCCTGCGCCCCATACAATTAAAGGCCGATTAGAATCCCTATCTAACTCGAAGAAGAAACGTAATTTCATTTCGTAGTACCGGTTGTCCTTGTATTCGTCCCATGTTCTTGAAATGCGATTGGATCGATCACGCCAATGGTGGAGAATTTCATCAATTCCGATGACTTTCAGACCGTGTCGGTACATGCGAAAGCACAAGTCGTAATCTTCAGGGTAAATTACAGGGTCGAAAGCACCAATCGTATCGAAATCATCTTTGTGCAGCATCCAGCAGTGCGAAGGGATGACACACTCGCGATAAATCTCTTGGTAATGCAAGTTATTCGCCGCCACATGGTTCAGCCAACGTTCGTATCTGAGAAAACCGTCACCAACTTCGCCCTCATCTACAAAGTGCTCTGTACCTCCAGCGATCACATGCCCTTTGCCATATTTTTGCCATTCGTTCACCAATGTTTCGATCTTGTCAAGTGGCATTTTATCGTCGGAATCCATGCGATTTAGCAAGCTTCCACGGACGTGTTTGTATCCAACTTGAAGCGTTGGAATTAACTTGGGCTGATCGCTATCGAAGTATCGAATGCGGGAATCTTTCTCAGAATACTCCTTCAAGATTTGTGGAGTAGTGTCTGAGGAATGATCGTTTACGGCAATCAATTCCCAATTCGTATACGTTTGATCTATTATGGAATCCAGACAAGCAGGTAGATAAGGTGCTGTATCTTTAACAGCCATCACGATGGAGACCAACGGTTGTTCTTGCATGGTCGTAAAAGTACGGTTTTTGGTTTAGCCTAATTTTTGACTCGTTTCTTTCGCGGCTCAATGATATAGTTCACTCCAATTCCGGAGGCATAGGATGAGAAGTCGAAGCCAAAGTAAATGTCAGGAGTCTCTACATTATTGAACCAGGCGCTGTATTTCAATGCTCCGAAATTGGCTGAAAGCATCCATTTTGGATTGAGAAAGTATATCAATCCAGGACGAATTCCTGCTTCTATAGGCATTCTCGTTTCAGATGGGAAATCGGGTAACAGGTTTCTAGTGTAAATGTTGTCTGCGCTTGCACCTGCAGATAATGTAAAGTAAAACTGATCTGAAAGTTCAAAGTATCGTGTAAAGCCGAAGTTCACTCCCAGTGTGGTTGTGTGCCTTTGAGTTTCGAGGAATCCTTCAAATTGATCACGAATTTTCAGTTGGTGGAAATAATAGTTTGCCCCAACTTCAAACGACCATTTCTCATTGATGAATTTTCCAAATTGCGGACGAATTCCGGCACCTATTTCCTCCCAGTTTAATATTGCTCTGGATCGATAGAAAGCTGTTACATCCCCACCAATGAAGCGAGATTTTGGAACAATTTGAGAATGAGAGCTGAGACCAATCAAAATAAAAGTGGCGGCAAGAAATGTTTTCATTACAGTTGTATTTGTACCACCAACGGAAGTAGGCACGGTTTATTTCCGTAGCACATTTACTTCGCCACCGAGACCAATTTTGATAATCTGAGATAACGGTTTCATTTTCTCATTTTGGCGTTCCGATACCACAGCGTCAACTTGATTCAAAAGATGTTCAGGAATATCATCAAATTTTCGACACAACCAGCCATGACCAGAAGGGATACCGGTCGCAACTAAAGGTTTTCGTATGCTTCTAATTAGCTTCAAACAAATAGGATCATTGGTTATTCGGAATCCTGCAGAACCATCTTTGCCTAAAACTTGAGGAGCCAACTCCTTTGCATTGGGATAGATTATCGTTAGGGGTTTTGTAGCAAAGTCAACCAAATCGTAACAAACTTCAGGAAAGTCTGGAATGTACCTTTCCACCATGGGGAAGCCGTCGGAGAGGAGAATCATTCCTTCTGAAACTCCCGTCAACTTCTGCAATCGCTGACATGCTGTTTCATTTCGTGCATCGCATCCTATCGCCCAGGTGGTATCGGTAGGATAAAGTATGATTCCTCCATTCCTTAATACCTCAATTACTTTTTCCATCTTTCTTCAATAAGTCAGGACGACGTTTTTGTGTACGTTCCAAAGCTTTTTCTTCGCGCCAAGCTTCAATTTTACCGAAATCACCGGAAAGTAAAACTTCGGGAACTTTCCAACCGTTATACTCCGGAGGTCTCGTGTAAACAGGAGGCGATAATAAATCGTCTTGAAAACTATCTGTCAAAGCGGAAGTTTCATCATTCAGTACACCTGGGATCAAACGCACAACTGCGTCTACCAAAACTGCAGCACCCAATTCGCCTCCTGATAAGACATATGAACCAATGGAAATTTCACGTGTGATGAAGTGCTCTCGAATTCGTTCATCAACACCTTTATAGTGACCGCACAAAATCATTAAGTTCCCCTGCAGGCTGAGCTCATTCGCGATAGACTGTTCTAACAATTCACCATCCGGAGTCATGTAAATAATCTCATCGTATTTCCGCTCAGATTGTAATTTTTCGATCACCGCTGCGATAGGTTCAATGGTCATCACCATTCCCGCGCCGCCACCATATTGGTAATCGTCTACCTTTTTGTGTTTGTCAGTAGAGTACGCACGAATGTCATGAACTTCAAGCTCCAAATGACCTTTTTCTTGTGCACGCTTCATGATGGAGTCTGAAAATGGACCCTGAAGCAAATCGGGAAGAATCGTGAGAATGTCAATTCGCATAGGCCAAAATTACGTAATTTCGAATCAGATAGAACGTACTTATGAAGCATTTAGTTTTCGCTTATCTCCTCATATCGGCATTTACCACAAATGCGCAGTGGGATGGTAACACCAGTCCAACCTACCCTCAATTGATTGAAATCTACAAAGCTTTGGATGCAGAGCATAAAGAAATTGAGTTGTATGAAATGGGACCTAGCGATTACGGTCTGCCTATTTACGTAGTGCTTATAAATGCTGCGCAGGACTCTACAAAATCGTTTCTGAAAGCGCGGAATGAAACAACGATCTTAATCAACAATGCTATTCATCCTGGCGAGCCTGACGGAATTAACGCGTGTTTGATTTGGATCGAAGATTGGATTGAAGCGGGGAAACCTTCTGATATTCCAACAGTAGCTATCATTCCAGCTTACAACGTTGGCGGCATGATGAATCGATCCAGCACGAGCAGAGCCAACCAGGTGGGACCAGAAGAGTACGGGTTTAGAGGAAATGCACAAAACCTCGATTTGAACCGGGACTTCATAAAAATGGATTCTAAAAACATGTGGACCTTCGCAACCATTTACCACGCCTTGGATCCTGATGTGTTTATTGATACCCACGTATCGAACGGTGCAGATTATCAATACACCATGACGTACATAGCGTCGGTTCGTGAACGTATGGCTCCATCACTTGCCTACCTGATGCACGATGAGTTGATTCCGAAACTGCATGAAATGTCTTCCGAAAAAGGGTTCGATTTGACCCCGTACGTTCACACACGAAATGCTGTTCCAGAAAATGGAATTGAGGTATTCAACGATCTACCAAGATATGCTATGGGCTACGCATCTTTGTTTAACGCAATGAGCTTTACTACTGAAACGCATATGTTAAAACCATTTCCACAGCGTGTTCAGGCTACGCATGTTTTTTTAACCTCTACTATAGATTGGATGACTGAGAATAAGGAAGTAATCGAGCTCAATAGAAAAGAGGCGAAGGAATGGGATCAAAACATGTCAACGTTCTACTATAATTACGAATTGCAAAACGATAGTATTCCGCTGCTTTTCAAAGGATTTGAGCATTCTTATCCGAAAAGCGAAGTGACAGGCCTTCCAAGGTTGAAATACCACCGGGATCAGCCCTGGGAAAAAGAAGTACCATATTTTAATAGCTATACAGCTCATGATTCAATGGAAATTCCACCTTTCTTGTTTATAGGAGGACAATGTGATGACGTCATTGAGCGATTGCAGGCGAACAATGTACAAATGCGATTCGCGGATGCGGAAGAAAAAATTTATGCTTCACAGTTCCGAATCAAGGAATTTGAAAGCGGTAATCAACCCTATGAGGGCCATTTTTTGCATAGAAATATAGAAACAGAGCTGCAGGGAATGTATGTAAACGTAAAACCGGGAGACGCCATCATTCCTATGAATCAGGAAAACCGTCGCTTTATTCTATCGGTACTCGTACCAGACGCACCCGACAGCTACTTCGCGTGGAATTATTTTGATAGTTATGTGCAGCAAAAGGAATACTTTTCGCCTTATGTTTTTGAGGATGTCGCAGCTAAAATGTTAGAGGAAGACGACCACTTAAAGAAAGAATTTGAGGTGAAAAAAAGTAACGATCCAGATTTTGCCGAGTCGACCTGGGCGCAGTTATACTTTTTGTACCAACGCAGTCCTTATTACGAACCAACGCACAATTTGCTTCCCTTGGGATGCATTTTTCCTGTCGAAAGATAGGAGTTTAGACTCAAAGGCCAGACTTAATATATTCTTTACACATTCATCACGCGCAGCCAACCTTTGAAAGCGACGGCAAGTGTATTTTTGAATATGCTAAAATCAATGCCTTACTACGTAGCCGTAATGTTGTGTGCGCTTTTATTTTCGTGCGGTAAAAACAACGAAATAATCGAAAAGTCAACAACTCCCAATCCTATTTTCAAAGGTTCCGATACCGAATTTGAGATGATCAAGGAGATCAATGAACAGTTCTCCTCTACACATTCTAAGGCGCAAAAATTCGAGGTTCAGGGAGGAGGATCGCAAACAGGCATTGAAGCCTTGATTAAGAAAGACGCAATTGTAGCGAACGTTTCCAGGAAAATGACCGAAGACGAGCAGGATCGATGCCGAAAAAATGGAATTGATCCTGTTGAAGTTATCATTGCTATGGATGCGATTGCAATTATTACCAATCCCAAAGCGAGTATTGATAGCCTATCATTATTAGAACTCCGTCAAATTTACCAAGGAGAAATTACTAACTGGAAGGAAGTTGGTGGGGCAGATAGTCCGATTCATTTGTATGGAAGAGAAGCGACTTCAGGAACACATGATTACATGCACCACAAGGTATTTCGGGATGCGGATGAAACGAATATCACGCAACTGAATACCACTGCTGAGGTTATTGAAGCCGTCAAAAACGACCCTCTCGGCATAGGGTATGTTGGAATTGGAAGTCTCACCGATTTGAATGGAAAACCAAACGCTGATGTTTGGGCGACGTACATATATATCGAGGGAAACGAGGCGCATTCTCCTTATGAACGAGAGGCTATTCGAGATGGCGAGTATCCATTGAGTCGTCCGCTTTTTCAATATTTTGACGGTATTCCTCAAGGTACACTGAAGGAGTTTTTAGACTTCACACTATCACCGAAAGGCCAGTCTATTGTGAAGAAACATGGTTATTTTCCCATTAATGATTTCCATAGACAGCTCAATGCTTACAACGGAATTTCTACGAAAGACTAAGCAAATTGCCGTTTTAGTTTTAGAATAGGTTTTTCAACAAAGCGATAACTCAAGGTACTGAAAAAGGAAGTAAGTACTAAAGAGAGCAGAATGAACAAAATGAAATGAAAGATACTGTCTGTCCAGTGTAATTCCAGAAATAACTGCTGCACATAATAGATCACTATGCAGTGATACATGTAAAAACCATAACTGATATCGCCAAGCCGGTAAAACGTTGGTATTTTGTCTGCTTTAAAAAAAGAGTACTTTCCGAACGTTTGGTCAAGGATAACATAGACGAAGAAAAAGCCAAGAATGAATTTTTCAATAACAATCAAGTCACCAACAAATATTTTCCGTGTTCCGAGTATCAAGCCAACTCCTAGAGCGTAAATCAAAATATTGAGCCACTTCGGGACGTCTGAAATTCGATTTTGAAAATTCCAATGAAAACAAGCATATGCGAAAATGCCGCCCAAAGCCAGGTCGCTCATAACAGCAAAAGTGTGGTAGTATAATGTATTGTAGTCGTCCGTATGAAATGCGCGAAAAACGATGCTCGTCAAAACCAAAATAATAAGGTAGGGGAGAAAATGTTTTCCCTTTCGCATGAATGGGAAAACAGACATAATACCTACCCAAGCCATATAAAATTGTTCTTCGATGCTGACGGACCACGTAATGGTGAGCAAATTCACTGCATCACGATAGCCATTGCGAATTTCTTCTATGTTGGAAAGAAAAAATGCGTACATCCATCCCGAATTGGTGGTTTGAATGCCGTAGGGAAGGAGTGGGTAAATTAAAAAGCCAAACCCCACTACGATGAAGTAAACAGGCCAAATCCGGAGCAATCGACGCATGAAAAACCTGAAAATATGAATGCTACCCGTCGATTTTGCCTCGTGTAACAAAAGGTAGGTGATCAGAAATCCACTCAGAACAAAAAACAAACTTA
The DNA here is from genome assembly GCA_047947105.1 of Fluviicola sp. Lineage (GTDB taxonomy): Bacteria > Bacteroidota > Bacteroidia > Flavobacteriales_D > Crocinitomicaceae > UBA4466. The sequence continues at coordinate 4,016,555 of CP170456.1, forward strand.
CACCGTAATTCCCCTTGCTGAAAACTTGTACCAGCACCTGAAAATAATTGGAGTGATAAAAATCGCCCCAGATTTCATTTCCCAGAAGAAAGGCATGGAACAGAAATACGGATAGCGCTCCGATGGCTCTTAATCCATTCAGGTTCTCGAAGTAAGGGCGCGATAAATTCGAAGTATTCTGTGAGTTCAACGCTCTGTTTGATTAATTTTGCACGCAAATTAGGTAAAATCCCGAAGCATGACGTATGATATAGCAATTATCGGAGGAGGAATCGTTGGTGCGGCAACGTTGTATAAGTTGCAACAAAAACATCCAGAAAAGAAAATAGTTCTGTTTGAAAAAGAAGCTTTGTTAGCAGATCATCAAACAGGCCATAATTCGGGTGTAATTCACTCTGGATTGTATTATACGCCTGGTTCTTTAAAAGCAGAAAACTGTATTAAAGGTCGAAAGGAACTGGTGAAGTTTTGTGCAGAGCATGGTGTAGATCATGACGTCTGCGGAAAAGTAGTTGTGGCTACAGATGAATCCGAATTGCCTTATCTGGATAAGATTTTCGAAACAGGAAAAAAGAACGGAATTGAAGGGATCAAGAAGTTAACCGGAGAAGAAGTTAAGGAACACGAGCCTTTCGTTGAATCGATTGGCGGAATCTGGGTGCCTGTAACCGGAATAGTTGATTTTCGTGGGGCTACAGCAAAAATGGTAGAATTAGCATTAAAAATTCAACCCGAAAGTAAATTGTGTTTAGAGCATGAAGTAAAAGATGTTGACTCTTCAGGCGAAACGGCGAAAGTTCACACAAATAAAGGAGATTACGAGGCTCGATACCTAATTTTCTGCGCAGGACTTCAGGCGGATCGTTTGGCGAAGAAAGACGGTGTCAAGTTGAAAGAAAAGGTGGTTGGGTTCCGAGGCGATTACTACGAATTGACGGAACAAGGAAAACATAAAGTGAAAAACTTGATTTATCCTGTTCCAAATCCCGACTTTCCATTTTTAGGCGTTCATTTTACGCGCATGACGAACGGTGAAATCGAATGTGGTCCAAACGCTGTTTTTACATTTAAGCGTGAAGGATATGGAAAAACAGACTTCTCGTTAAGAGATACCTGGGATGCATTGACGTACAATGGAACATGGAAGCTTTTCTTCAAGAACATGAAGTTTGGAATAAATGAGTATCGCCGTGCTTTTTCGAAGAAGTTATTTCTGAAAACCTTGCAACGAATGATTCCTTCCTTGACCATGGACGATATAAAACCTGGTCGTTCGGGAGTTCGAGCGTTACTATTGCGTCAGGATGGAGACACGCGTGATGATTTCCGTATCGAATATCATGGAAAATCGATCCATGTGTTGAATGCACCGTCACCAGCTGCTACGGCATCCTTAGCCATCGGAGGTTACATCACTGAGAAGGTGGAAGAGCATTTTGAGTTGTAGAGATTATTTTTAATACTTACCTCGTTTATTGTCCTCCCCCTCAATCCCCCTCCAAAGCGATGCATTGAGCCTGCCGAAATGGGGGAGCGGCTTGCCGCCAAATTCATAATTCATCATTCAAAATTCATAATTCTAAACCCGTCCTTTCTCAGAAAGCAAAATCGCAATAGAACGGGTATTCGGGAATTGCGAGAAAATGATAATTAGCGCAACGGTAATCGGGACACTCAGTAACATACCGGTAATTCCCCAAAGCGCACCCCACACTGCCAACGACAGAATGGCTACCAGTGGACTTATGTTTAAGGTATTCCCCATCAGTCTTGGTTCCAGGAAATTTCCGATCAAAACCGAGATAGAAGTCAGAGCAATAATAATGATTAGGAAAGCTGTGAAATCCCCGAATTGAAGCAAGGAAAACAACGCAGGTAAAATAGATGCTAATATGGGCCCAACGCTTGGAATAAAATTAAACATGAAGATCAAGAATGCCCAAAACAATGGGGCGTCTAATCCAACGGAATAAAAGACTATAAAACCAAGGGTAGCGGTGCATAATGCAATGAGCGATTTCAGCCCGATGTAGCGAGACATGGTTTTATCAATTTTTGTCAAGGTCTCTCTAACTTGTTGCGGGTGTTCTGATCCTTCCGCGATTAAATTCAACTTCGTCTCAAACAATGATTCTTCAATCAAAATAAAGAGGATATAGAAGATGATCATGACCATATTTCCCAGAATACCAGAAATGGAGTTAACGATGCCATTGAAGTATTTGTCCGCCTCAAAAGTATTAATGAAATCGGCCATCTCGGCTTTCAAATTATAGCCCGTAAATGATTGGATTTCAGCAGCCAAAAGCTCCACGTTGGAAACATAATTCTGATAGGAAGTACCGAGAGATTCTATGTTATAAATGAGCAAACGAGCAACAGAAACCAGGCCGACAAAGATGACAATTGAAGCCATCAGCGTCTTGATCCATCGGGGAATATACCTTTTGAAAAACCCTATTTTGTCGATTAGGTTGCGCGTTTTTTTAACCACAAACCAAATCAGCACCGCGATTACAAAGGGCACAAGAATAGGTTCAGCTACAATCAGGAGTAAAACAACCAGTGCGGTTATGATGAGTGAGTACGCAACGTTTTGAAGCTTCATGGATTTAAAGGTACAAATAAATCCAACCTTGATTTGAAAAATGAACATCTCTGAGGAAAGCATTACTTTTGCACCCAATGAAACGACTATTGAACGTGCTATGCATCGCAGTGCTGGTGGCTACGGGCTGCTCTAACCCTAAAGTTGAACGCCAGGAAACTACGAATGAAATACATCTTCTTTGTGATGCTGAAAAGGTTGCAGGAAACAAGCTCATAGGTACTAAAAATGCTGAATTTGGCGGCGGGATTTATCGTTCTAAGGAGAAGCATCGTTCTGGGAAATATTCATTGCGTCTTCATAAGGATAGCGCGTACGGGTTCGAATATTTGGTTAAAAATGTCAAAAAAGGCACGGTCATTACGGCTGAGGTGTGGCGTAATATCGATGCAAAATCTGGAGCTTTGGCAATAGGTGTTGATGGAGATCATAGATATGGTGTTTCAAGTGGTCATGCACGAGAAAAGCAGAAGGAATGGGGCAAAATGTCGGTAATGTTTGTCGCTGAGAAAGATTTTGACCTCGTAAAGGTTTTCGCTTACAATCTTCAGGAAAAACCTGTTTACTTCGATGATTTTAAAGTCAATGTGTATCGAAATGCCGAGAAACCTAAGGTTGCTAGTGATCAAAAAGCATTAAGAATACATATACCTGCTGCTGCACAAGACACATTGGAAGCTTTTAAAAAACAAGCTTTGGCGCAAGGCGTTATTTTGTCCGATCAAAAAAAATACATCCAAGCATTCGTGGAAGTGGATGGTGAGAAGGCTCCTGTTGAGTTGCGTCTGAAGGGAGATTGGACGGACCATCTCGAAACATCCAAGGTGTCGTATCGAATTAAAATGGGAGATGGTTATGCCTTTGATGGCCTCAGAACGTTCTCGATTCAACATCCACAAACCCGTTCCTATGCAATGGAATGGTTCGCACATCAGATTTTTGAGGTAGAGGATGTTCTTACGACTCGTTACGAAATGATTCCGGTTTTTATCAATGGGGAAAATTGTGGTGTCTACGCAATGGAAGAACATTTTGATAAACAGTTGTTAGAGTCTCGAAAACGGCGTGAAGGCCCTATTATGAAGTTCGATGAATCTGGTATGTGGAACGTGAACCGCCACCTACAAGAAACGGGCAAGTACCTTGCCGCACCCGTAATTGAATCAGCTGAAATTTCTGTATTCAAAAAGGGTCGAACAAAACGAACGCCTACATTGTTCGCACAATTTCTAGAAGGGCAATCGGCCATGCAAAAATACCGTAGAGGTGCAGAAAAAGTTGGTGAGTACATGGATATTGATGCCACTGCTAAATATCTGGCATTACTTGAACTAACGGGCGGGAAACATGGACTTACTTGGCACAATCAACGGTTTTACTTCAACCCAATAACACAATTGTTAGAACCTATCGGTTATGACTGTTTTATGGATTATAATTTGTTATTGAAAAAGAAAGATATTGTCGCATTGAAAAATCCTGAAGATCATGAATACAGATTGACCCGAAACATTTTGAAGGATGAAGTGCTTCGAGAACACTATGTGTATTACCTTCAGAAGTATTCTGACCCCAAATATTTGGAGAATATCTACAACAAACTACACAAGAAAATTCAGGAGACAGAATGTATTTTACAGGCAGAATATCCAAACATTGCGGTCTCAAAAGATCATTTTGAGTTCAATAGCAGGTGGATTCGTAAGAATTTGGAAAAAATAAAAACGCATACTCCAGAGGTAGAAATTGAAGAAAACTTCCAGAGTCTCCCCGAGGGGTTTATCTACAAAGACATCGCTCTCAAAGCCAACTTAGAAAAATACAACGCAGACAGTTCTGCCCAAATGAGTCTGCACAACTTTCATACGCATCCTATCGAAGTAATTGGATACACGGTAAAAGGAGATGGTATCGGAATGATTCCAATAACACCCGTTAAACTGGCTAGATACGGTAAAGGCGATTCGAAAGTAGTGCGTTTTCCAGTCAAACCAAGGCGCATTCATTACCGCGCAGCAAATTGCGGTGATAGCATTTTTAAATGCAATCCTGAGGAATGGCCAAAGGCAAAAATCAGAGAGTCCAAATGGAACAAGCACTATGATACTCCGAAGAAATTGCGAGTAGTTCTGTCGGGAACGAAGCGAATTAACGAAGGTTTTATCGTGGACAATGCAAAAGATCTCGTTATCGAACCTGGAACAGAAATTATTCTGGGTCCTGGAGCCTTTATTGTATCATATGCTCCAATTATCGCTAAAGGAACAGTGGAAAACCCGATTGTGATTCGCGGAACCAGTGAGAAGACGCAAGGGGTTGTTTGTTTGAGCCAACGTATTTCAGAACTTGAATATGTCACCTTCGATAATCTGGGAACAATGAAAGAAGGAAATTGGCGGTTAACAGGAGCGGTTACTTTCTATAATGGACGCTTGAACTTGAAGCATTGTCAATTTAAAAACAACCATTGTGAGGATGGTCTAAATACGATTCGATGCGCTGTAAATATGGAGAATTGTTTAGTTGAGAACACAACCTCAGACGGATACGATGGGGATTTTTGTACGGGAGTTGTAGCAAGTTCCACATTCAAAAACACAGGTAACGATTGTATTGACTTCTCTGGAAGCTCAATAACAGTAGATCGTTGCACAATTGTCAATTCTGGCGATAAAGGAATATCGGGTGGGGAAAACTCCAAATTAATGGTTTTGGATTGCCAAATTAATGGTGCGCAAATTGCTGTTGCCGCAAAGGATGAATCGAAAGTAACAGTGAAGGACATCGACATACAAAAAGCGGATATTGCTTACGCTGCTTACAGAAAGAAACCCGAGTATGGACCTGCAAAATTGATGGTTCAAAAAGAACTTCGCAACAATGCCAAATCTCTAAAGTTGATTGAAAAGCATTCGAAGTTGAACCATCTTGGCAAGGAATACATCGGAACCCAAAAGTTCGACATAGACGCCATGTACGCTCAATTTGAGAAGTAGTTCGGAAAGCACAACGAACCTATCGAGATGCGCTCAATCGTTTTCGGCAAGCAGATAGCATTGAAGCACATCAAGCGGAGTCGAGATACGCTTCACTCCAAAGCCAAAAAACGACAATTCACTTCTACTTTGCCCCCCATTTTTTCTCTAGGGACGATTTCTATGAAGCAACTATCACTGTGCCAATCATTTTTGTAGGTGAAGTCCATGTTTTTCCCCTTAACGGCCGCACTGTGCTTAGGTCCTTTTTCGTCAGATAAATAGATGTCTACGTTCGAATGCGCATTTCCCGTTATTTCCAATTCAATGCTGAATACTTTTCCTTGCTCGGAAAACTTCCCAAAACGAATAATTTGCGCTTTTTCTAGCGAAACTGTTTTCTCTTGGTCTAAATTATTGAGGTACATAGGACGGATGAACCAGAAATAACAAAACACGAATAATGCAATGATAATCAGGGTGCTAATCACGGTGATTCGGACCGATTTTTTTGACTTCATTCTGCTGGTTAAAAAATATTTCTGGGAAATTGTTTGCGAATTCAAAAACAAATTTAAAAGATTTGTGGAGTCAATGGCCACGACGGTGGATCTTGATTTATAAAGAAGAGGGTAGAGACAGGCTCGATGATCCTCTGGCAACCAACTATAAGTGCTGATGGCGACATCAGTATTGGAAAACCGGTGCCAATTCCTGATCCTGACGATGTTGTCGGGAGAATATAAATGATAAGATATGAAAAACGTTCAAATCAATTTTAAGGGAATTAAGTCCATTGGGACCAACGTGGTAACGTCAACGAACTCTTGTACGTGTCATTGTTGCCATCGAATGTGCGTGTAGCAGTTCCATCCTAAGTATTTATTCCGATAACCTTCGGAGAATCGTCTTGCTACCCACGTTGGGTGTACCAAAAAAATAACTCATTATGCCTTTAATTACCTTGAAAAACTTCCGTCTGGAGTGCGGAGAAACTTTACCAGAATTGTCACTTTCCTTTCAAACCTTTGGGAAGTTAAATGACGCAAAAGACAACGTTATTTGGGTGTGTCATGCTCTTACCGCTAATACAAATGTACTCGATTGGTGGAGTGGTCTTTTTGGACCAAATACCTTATTCGACCCTGCAAAATACTTCATCATTTGTGTGAACGCACCTGGATCTTGTTATGGTTCTACTGGTCCAACTTCACCTCTGGAAAATAAGCGCCCGTTACTCGAAAAATTCCCGCTAATTACAACTAGAGATGCGCAACGTTCGTTTGAAGCGGTTCGAAAAGCGTTGAAAATTCAAAAGGTGTTTTTACTGATTGGAGGGTCTGTTGGTGGGCAGCATGCACTAGAGTGGAGCATTGCACAACCTGAGGTTTTTGAACACGTAGCATTAATCGCAACCAATGCCCAGCATTCTCCCTATGGAATTGCCTTCAACGAAAGTCAGCGTTTAGCAATCCAGGCCGATTCAACCTATGGTAATGGAAATATCAATGGAGGAAAGCTAGGTCTAAAAGCGGCAAGAAGTATAGCATTGTTGAGTTACAGATCGCCTGTAATTTATCGTCAAACACAATCAGAAGAGGACAATTCCAAACTCGATAGTTTTCGTGCTTCAGGATATCAGCAATATCAAGGTGAAAAGCTGGTGAATAGGTTCAATGCATATGCCTATGTTGCCCTTACGAAAATGATGGATAGCCACAACGTAGGGCGAGGACGGGAAAGTACAGTCGATGTTTTACATTCGGTAAAATCAAAGGTAATCGTAGTTGGTATCGGCTCAGATCAACTGTTTCCGCCATCAGAACAAAAGTTTCTGGCACATCACATTCCAAAAGCCGAGTATGCAGAAATCTCCAGTAGCTACGGACATGATGGGTTTCTGGTAGAAACACAAAAACTATCAATCATTCTGGAGGATTTTCTTTTTAACAACTTTAAAAAGCATAAGCCAACCGTGTTCAGATCTGCTGTCCGAAAACATGAAACCATTCACCGACTCAATGAAGTCGAGTAACAATATACACAACTAAATTTCTCAATATTTCATTTTCAATTAACACTCCCATGAGCAAAAAACTAACAATAGGATTAATAGGATTCGGATGCGTAGGTTCCGGACTATATGAGGTTTTAAATCAATCGAAACTAATCGATGCCTGCATAAAATCAATCGTGGTAAAAGACCCAAATAAGAAACGATCCATTCCCCAAGAGAACTTCTCATACAGTCGCGATGTAATCTTAAAGGACCCAGAAATTAATTTACTAGTCGAGTTAATTAACGATAGTGAAACGGCGTATGAAATTGTGAAAAATGCCATAATTGCTGGTAAAGATGTAGTGACGGCAAATAAAAAATTAATCGCTGAGCATTTACCTGAACTTTTGAAATTGGCGAAAGAATATGACGTGTCTTTGTTGTATGAAGGCGCTGTAGCAGGATCTATACCAATTCTCCGAAATTTGGAAGAGTATTATAACAACGATTCGCTAAGTTCCATTCAAGGAATAGTAAACGGCACTACCAATTACATTCTCACCAAGTCCAACGAGGGAATCGATTACCAAACGGCATTGAAAGATGCTCAGGAACTTGGCTTTGCCGAAGCAGATCCGACACTTGATGTTCAGGGTTACGACTCTAAGTTTAAACTGGCTATTTTGCTCAAACACACTTTCGGACTGGATATTGAACCCAGGAAACTTTTTAACATAGGAATTCAAAACATTCAACCCCAAGATGTCAAGTTCGCTCTAGAGAAAGGCTACCGAATCAAGTTGTTGTCACGCGCTGAGAAAATAGGTGATGACGTTGTAGGGTTTGTGGCGCCGCAGTTCATTGATGCGAGCCACTTCGCATATGAAGTAAATAACGAATTCAATGCCGTAATTGTTGAAGGATTGTTCTCGGATAAGCAGTTGTTTATTGGGAAAGGAGCGGGCAGTCATCCAACGGCCAGTGCGGTACTCTCAGATATTTCGGCCTTAAAGTTTGATTACAAATACGAGTACCGTAAATCACAAGACGGTGACACAAAGTTTAGCCAGGACTTCTACTTAAAAATCTATGCCGGTTCTAAATATCCGCAAGTTCTTGATGAAATTCCTTTTATCTCTGTTGACGAAGTGTATCAAAGTAAGGACTATGCTTATCAAACGGGATGGATTCATTACGAAGAGTTTCACAAACTCAATCCAAACAAGAGAGATAACTTAAGTTTGATTGTGCTGCCAGACGATTTACTTCATACGGAAAAGCTAGAACAAAAAATCTCGAATGAACTTTTGGAGGCGACGGTTTAAAGTGAGAGATTTAGCAAAAAGGGAAAAGTGATCTTAATTCACTTCTCACTTCTCACCAAATCAAAAAAACATGAAACTAGCATTCAAAAGAGACGAAAAACCCTTCCAATTTGAGGTCGAAAATGAGGTGGGAGCGAGCGTAACGATCGATGCAGCCAAAAGTATTGGCGGTACCGATAAAGGATTACGTCCAATGGAGTTGGTAGCTGCTGGGGTAGCAGGTTGCATCGCAATTGATCTCATTTTGATCCTCAAAAAACAACGCATTGATTCGGATAAATTCAGTATTGACATTGAAGCAAATCGAGTAGCAGGGACACCTTCCCCCTTTGAAAATATCCACTTAAAGTTTGAATTAGATCCTGAAATTGATGCCGTCCGACTAACGAAAAACATTCAATTAGTCATCGAGAAATATTGTTCGGTCAGTGCTTCTCTAAAAGACTCCATTGACATCACCTTTGAAATTATTCAAAAATGAAAACATACAAAAACGCTGAAACACAAGCTATTCGACTGCAGTACGAACGTTCAGAAAATAAGGAACACTCGGTCCCTCTTTACCTCACAAGTAGTTATGTTTTTGAGGATGCTGAAGATATGCGCTCGCAGTTTGCAGAAGAAAAGGACGGGCATGTCTACTCTCGTTACGCAAATCCCAATGTTGAGGAGTTAATTCGAAAGTTAGCAGCTATGGAGGGAGCAGAATCTGGCTGGGCTACAGCAACCGGTATGGCAGCAGTGTTTTCGTTTTTCGGTGCAATTTTAAATTCAGGAGATCATATTGTTTCCAGTCGATCTGTTTTTGGTTCAACCCATAAATTGTTCACAGAAATTTTTCCAAAATGGGGAATTGAAACAACGTATGTCGATTTCGATGATTATCAGGGATTTGAAAATGCAGTACAACCCAATACAAAGATTATATACGTTGAAACGCCCAGCAATCCTGCTCTGGATGTAATCGACCTGGAAGCTTTAGCAAAAATTGCTGAGGAGAAAAACCTGATACTAGCGGTTGATAATTGTTTTGCGACGCCATACCTCCAACAACCCTTAAAATTTGGGGCACACGTTTCGATTCACTCGGCAACGAAGTATATCGATGGTCAAGGTAGAACGTTAGGTGGCGCAATTTTGGCGAGCGAAGAAATCATCAGTAAAGTAAAGGCCTTTGCGCGTCATTCTGGTCCGGCAATAAGTCCTTTTAATGCATGGACGCTGAGTAAATCGTTGGAAACGCTACATGTTCGTATGGATCGTCATTGCGATAATGCACTTGAAATAGCCAAAAGACTAGAGCATCAAACCGCAGTCGATTCCGTCAAGTATCCATTTTTACCATCACATCCACACTTCGAAATCGCGAAGAAACAGATGAAATCAGGGGGAGGCATCGTTACGTTTCAATTGAAATCAGGTCTAGAAGGAGGCAGAAAATTCCTCGACGCATTGAATATGTTCTCCTTAACAGCAAACCTCGGAGATGTCAGAAGTATTGCCACGCATCCAGCTTCCACAACGCATTCGAAGTTAACACCAGAGCAGCGTGCCAACGTGGGAATCTCTGATGGGTTAGTACGTCTTTCTATTGGCTTAGAACATGTAGACGATATCTGGGAAGATTTGGAAGGTGCTCTAAACGCTGCAGTAGGCATTGAAAAGGAAAATCTAGCTACAGCTCAATAGTGGCATTTGGCACAAAATCCTTCATCGAATTTAATACTGGAAACTTCACCTTGTTTTAAATTACCATGGCAAGATTTACAGTCCATAGAACCTGCTTCTACGTGCTTCACATGTGAGAAAGAGCTTGAAAGCGTTCTATTTTCGGGTGCTCCATTTTCGATAAAAACGGAATCTGGTAATCGGTGCATTTTGTTCCATACAACAGGCTTCGTTTTGCCTGTAAATTGATGACCATCCCAGCCGACTGCCTCGTAGAGTTCTTGAATTTTCTGTCGCGATGCTTCATCGTTACCTGGAATCTTCTTGTGACAATTCATACAAACGTTTACAGAAGGTAATCCCGCTTTTTTAGATTGTGTGACAGAGTTGTGACAATATTTGCAATCGATGCCCATCTCGCCACCATGCACAGTGTGTGAGAAGGGTAAAGTATTCGATGGTTGATATGCTTCAACGGTATTTCGTTTCGTCGCTGTCTTCGGCTTCTCGTGCATATTGCCAGAGTCCCCGCAACCAAGAAAAACTCCAAAAACAAGAAATAATACCATCAAATACCGCATGCCGAAAAGTACATAATTCTTCACACTCTTATGAAATCTTCATTCAGTCAACACTATTCAGAAAGTACATTATTCCTGATCCATGATTCATTATTCCTTATTAATTCATAATTCACAACTCAGGAATTCATAACTCCTAACTCAAAAGTTATCTTTGTCAAAAAAAAACATTAAATGTCACAAGAAATCGAAGCGGTAAGTTATTGCGTTGGAATGAGTTTAGGGGGTAGCCTTTTACAACAAAATTTAGAAGGGTTGTCTCCAGAGGTTATTGCAGAAGCTATCAACGATGCTTTTCAGGGAAAGCAAATGAAATATACACCCGATGAAGCGAACGCTATCATTCAAAAATACCTGACTGGAATTAGCGAACAGAAATTCGGAAAAAACAAGGAAGCAGGCGAAGCATTCTTAGCAGATAATGCAAAAAAAGAAGGAGTAACTGTTACCGATAGTGGTTTGCAGTACGAAGTAATTGAAGCGGGATCAGGAGAAAAACCAGGTCCAACATCACAGGTAACAGTGCACTATCACGGTACATTAATAGACGGAACGGTTTTCGATAGCTCTGTTGAGCGCGGACAGCCAGCAACTTTTGGAGTAAATCAGGTGATCAAAGGTTGGACAGAAGCTTTGCAATTGATGCCAAAAGGTTCAAAATACCGCTTGTATATTCCAGAGGATTTGGCGTACGGAGCTTCTCCGCATCCAGGTGGACCTATCGAGCCTCACATGGCATTAATTTTTGATGTAGAACTATTAGAAATGAACTAATGAAGTACGTATTAATGATGACTTTGCTAGCATTCACGTTGACGGGATGTGGCGAAGATAAAGAAGAGAAAAAGGAAGATAAGCCGATTGAACTGAAGACTGAAAAAGACAAGTGGTCTTATTTTATGGGGTATCAATCTACATCGAATGTGACAAATGCTCAAAACCCGAACAGGTCCCAATTTCTCCAGAACAAGGAACACATAATTGAAGGGTTCAAAGAAGGATACAGAGATTTGTCTCAGGAGGAATTGAATACCATCATGCAGAACGTCAAGGAAATGATGGGAGGAACAGGAAATGGTTCTACTTTCAATGCAGACGCAGCAGAGAAAGGGTGCAAAGCTATGGGGAAATCCATCGCATACCAAAGCTATAAGAACTTTGAGCCTTATGGAGCAACAAAGCTGATTAACCTGGATAAGTTTACAGCTGGTTTCATTGATGGTATTCATGAAAAACCCAATCGAGTTTCAGACGAAGAATTCAAAAGCTTCCAAAACAGCTTCAATGAAGAGGTGGCTCGTTTGCAACAAGAGGCTATGAGCTTGAAAGAGGAGCAGGGAATTGCAGCCGAAGCAAAATACGCACCACGCTGGGAAAAAATCAAGGAGATTGACGGCATCAAAGAACTGGAGAATGGAATTTACCTGGAAACGATCAAAGAGGGTTCAGGTCCTAAACCAGCCATTGGAGATGACATTGAAGCAAGTTATGTCCTACGTCAGTTTGATGGAACAGTGAAACAAGATTCTAAAGACGTTACTCCGGATGGGAAGTTTCAAGCGAATTTAGCGCCAGGGAGTCTGATTGATGGATGGATCATTGGATTTCAAGCCATGAAGGTGGGTGGTAAATACCGATTGTATGTTCCAGCCGCAAGTGCTTACAAAGATGAGCCTTTAGAATTTGAAATTGAGTTCTTTCAGAAAGGACCTGCGGGAAGCTTGGCGCAACCAAGAGGGCCACGACGCTAACATTTTCAAGAAAATCTTGTATGAACCTCGCTCAAATTTTGGGCGGGGTTTTTTCTTACCCAATCGGAAAGAAGAAATTGATTCGGTAAATGATAGGTAGAAGTACACCCTGAGAGTTTCTAACCGTGTACTGAGTTCGAAGAGGCGAGTTCGGGTGGTCAATCACGTCATAAAGAATACCTAAATTCAGACGCCAGGTATCGTTGAATTCCATAGAATAGCCTCCTCCCATAAAAAAATTAGGTGACCAATTTCCACCATTCGTTAAAACGACGTTTCCAGACAAAGGGGAACGTAAAAATTCAGTCTCTGCTCCCACGAATAACGCATTGAAAAAGCGAGCATGTATGAATCCGCCTCCGCCGTATACATTGAATCCTCCGGTTGTGGGAGAAGAGGTGTTTAGACCTCCTTGAAACCAGGATCTTTGATAACGTGCTGACGGTCCTGCAATGAAATATTCCCCAAATTTCCATCCGTATTTTACCCCAAGTCCAAAGGAGCCCCCAAGATTTGAAGCACCGAAGGTTCCTTCCAGACCGAGTTCCATACCTTCATTGGTTTGCGCACTAGCGTTTAATGAACACAGAATAACAAGGGAAAATAGAAATCGTTTCATGCTGAATTTTTAATTCAAATATACGTCATTTGATAGAAGAAGAATTCCTCGCTTAAATCTATTCGAAAAAACAAAGGTTCTTCTATCTTTGAGGAAAACAAACTTCACGGTATGCAACTCCTCGATGGTAAAGCAACGGCTCAAGCTATTCGCGCCGAACTCAAAAAAGCAGTAGAAGAAAGAAAAAGCAACGGAAAGAAAATTCCTCATTTGGCAGCTGTGCTTGTCGGGAGTGATGGTGGTTCATTGACGTACGTCAACGCCAAAGTAAAAGCATGCGATGAAATTGGATTCGAAAGCACATTGATTCAATACGAAGATGATGTTTCAGAAGAGGAATTGTTAAACAAAGTACACGAACTCAATAACGATGCTGAAATCGATGGATTTATCGTACAGCTTCCATTACCGGATCACATCGATGAGTTAAAAATCACAGAAGCCATCGATCCGAAAAAAGATGTCGATGGATTTCATCCCATGAACCTCGGAAATATGGTACTCTCATTGCCAGGTTTTTTACCCGCAACTCCAGCGGGAATTATGGAGCTTTTGAAGCGTAACAACATCGAAACGTCAGGCAAGAATTGCGTGATTATAGGTCGCAGTAACATCGTTGGAACACCTTTGTCAATTATGTTGAGTCGTAATAGCAACCCCGGAAATTGTACGGTCACACTTACACACAGTCGTACAGTAAACTTACCGGAAGTAGTCAAGAAAGCTGATATTATAATTGCGGCTATTGGTCGCCCCGAGTTTGTTACAGCTGACATGGTAAAGGAAGGTGCGGTAATCGTGGATGTTGGTACTACGCGTGTTCCAGATGCTTCGAAAAAACGAGGATGGGCGTTGAAGGGAGATGTTAAGTTTGATGAGGTCGCTCCAAAATGCTCCTATATTACACCAGTACCAGGAGGCGTAGGCCCTATGACCATCGCTTCTCTGATGATTAATACGCTTCGTGCAATGGATTTGAATAACAAATAAATCAACAAAAGCAGATAGGGAAAATGCTCTATTTTGCTGTCATAACCAAAACAACAAAAAAAAGACAAATGAAAAAGTTACTAAGTCTCAATTTACTGATTGCATTGGCCGTTGTATTCGCCTCTTGTGGAACAAACAACAACGTTGTGAATAATCGCTTGATTTCAAAAAGAAAATACAACAAAGGATTTCACATTAACCGAAAAGGAAATATGAAGTCTTCCAAAGCCGAAAAGGAAGAGGAAGGTATTGCTTTTCAGGATGTTAAATCATCAAAGAAAAAGAAAGGTAAGTATACATCTAACCGATCTTCGAATACCTCGAAAAGTGTGCATGTTGAAGAGACATTTGCTCACGAGTCAGCGTATACCGCAGAAAAAGAAAATTTCGAGCCAAGTCAAATACATTCAGAAGATGGAGTGATGGACGAGTACGCATCTGACCGTTCCGCTGCCACTGTAGTGGAAGAAGTGGAAAATGAAAACCATTCCGTTTCAGAAAGTCAATCAACCCAAACAAAGAAAAATGTACGTTCAAGCAAAAGCAGTCGTGCTTCTAATTCGGGCGTAATGACAGTTCTTCTCGTACTTTTGGCGTTATTTATCGCGCCATTGGCAGTCGGGATTTACGAAGGGATTACCAACAGATTTTGGATTACACTAATCTTGTGGCTGATTGGGATCGGAGTTGGATTTTGGCTTTTAGGCGGAACGTTAGCTTGGTTGTGTGGTTTAGCAGCGGCCATATACGCTATTCTCATCGTATTAGGAGTCATTTAGTAAGAAATCAATAATACTTCCAGAGGCTATCTTTCGTAAGGTGGCCTCTTTTTTTTGTTGTTACTATCTTTGTTCCAAACTGGATTTGTGGAATATCAAGACTTTCTGGACGATCATCTAAAGAACAAAAAAGAAAGGGAAAAATACATCCGCAAAGTAAAAAAGAAGCGTCCGAAGAACTTAGACGCTGTCTTTCATCAGGAGCACGACAATGCCTTTGAACAAATTGATTGTTTGAAGTGCGCAAACTGTTGTAAAACAACCAGCCCAATCTTCAGAGATGTTGATATACAGCGGATAGCCAAGAAATTGAAGATGACACCCGAAGCGTTCGAATCTGCTTATCTTAAAACAGACGAAGATGGTGATTGGGTTTTGCAAACTTCACCTTGTACATTTCTTCAGCCTGATAACACGTGTTTTATTTATGATATTCGGCCACAAGCGTGTCGGGAATATCCTCATACGGATCGAAAGCGAATGATTCAAATCATGGATTTAACTCTTAAAAACGCAGAAATTTGCCCTGCAGTCAGTAAAATTCTGGAAAAGGTGATGATTGATCTCCCGTAAAAGCAAACCATTTTTTGAGTATTTTCGTCTACGTACCAAGCAGACCAAACTGAGACTATGAAAATGATACTACGTTCCATCCTGGTAATCCTGGGACTTTTCTTTATTTCAGATGCCATAGCACAACGTGCGAAAGACGGTAGTTATACCGTTACCGGGGCAACTGAGGTACTCAATACATATACGAATCTGACAGTCAATGCGAATGCAGGAAACACTTCTATATCTGTTGCAAGTAATGCAATGACAGGAGGAGCATTTGGAGCAACACCCCTACAACAGGGTGATTTGATTCTTATTGTGCAGATGCACGGAGCTTCGGTAGATGTAAACTTCTTTCCCGTAATTGCAGGATGGGGAGATTACACCTGGCCGCAATCTTATTTTGACGTAGGTTTCGGAACAACACCAGAAACTTTTGGTCAGATTACGAATTACAACAATTCCGGCCGTTACGAACGGGTAGAGGTGTTAAGTACTTCGGGGGGTAATACTATCAACCTCACTTGTGGATTGACATACAATTACACCGCAGCAGATGAAGTTCAAATAGTTCGAATTCCGAGATTTGATGATCTAACAGTAAATAACGGAGCGGCAATCGTACCAACGCTTTGGGACGGCGTTTCAGGAGGTGTTGTGGCACTGGAAGTGGATGGAACATTGACAATTAACACAGGTGGAACAATAACAGCGTCCGGATTTGGTTTCCGTGGAGGTCAAGTGGATAACGATTTTATCCCTGGTGCAGCAAACACCGGAGGTTCAGGAGCAGATCGCTTTCTTGGTTCTCCGAATGGAGACTTTGGCTCTGAAAAAGGTGAGAGCATACACGGGTATCACGTGGAGTACGATGCTATCTATTCAAGATATGGAGTCTCTGGTATCGCCAATGGTGGTGGAGGAGGATCCTACGTGAACGCCGGTGGCGGTGGTGGTTCCAATGCTGAAGTTGCAGCTGGAGCCTTTAACGCACGTGGAAATCCCGTTGCTGGTTATGCAGCAGCCTACGGTCAAGACCCAACCATTACGGCTTCCAGTGGAGCTGGACAAGGAGGGTATGCGCTTTCACAAAGCAACCAAAATGCCAACTTTACAGGACCGAATAATGCCGCTTGGGGTGGCGATGGTCGTAAAAACGCAGGAGGTTGGGGAGGTCACCCTTTAGCCTATGATGCTGGCCGTATCTTCTTCGGTGGAGGCGGCGGTGCTGGAGATCAGGACTCTGGAGAAGGAGGTTCCGGAGGTCGTGGTGGCGGTATTGTCTACATAGTAAATTACGGAACTATCGCCGGAGGTGGTGCCATTGAAGCGAATGGAGAAGCAGGACAAAATACCAACCCAACCAATCAGCCGCTAGGATTTAACGCATACCGCGGAAACGACGGTGCTGGTGGAGGCGGAGGTGCCGGAACAGTTTACATTGAAAACGCAACAGCTATCCCTGGAACTATTGGCATCGATGCCAACGGAGGAGATGGAGGAAATCAAAACCTTCAGGTGAACACCTTCCAACAAAATGAGGCTGGTGGACCTGGAGGTGCAGGATCAGGTGGAATTATTCGTTACTCAAGTGGTGCTCCTGCAACTTCTGTTGTTTCAGGAAATGCGGGAACAACCACCTCTACGCACCTAACAGAGTTTCCTCCTAATGGAGCAACCAACGGGTCATCAGGTGATGCTTTGAATACTGCACCTTATTACGATCTAATTCCTAACGATGTTACCATTTGTGCAGGGCAAACGGCTACGCCAAGTGTCACTGTGAATGGTTCATACACGGGAACATTAAACTGGTACCTAACACAGTACGGTGGGAGTCCAATTGCGGGGCAAACGAACCAGTTGACATACAATGTTTCACCGGCAACTACAACAACATATTGGGTAGGTGTATGTCCTGGAACTTTCAGAGTTCCTGTGACGGTTACGGTTACGCCATCGCCAACTTTAGTGACTACGGATCCAGCGCCTGTTTGTGCGCCAAATACGGTAGATATTACCTTGCCAGCAGTTACAGCAGGAAGCGATCCAGGGACATTGACCTATTGGCAGGACAATGGGGCCACGGTTTCGCAAACTACTCCAACGGCTGTTGGTGCAGGATGGCACTACATTGTGCTAGATGTAGGAGGTGGTTGTACAGCACTTGACTCTGTATTCGTTACCGTTAATCCGCAAGACGACGCGTCTTTCACTTCAGGCGATTATTGTGAGGGAGGAACAAACACAATTTCTGGCGTGGCAACTCCAGGAGGAAACTTTTCCATTCAATCTCAAACAGGGTCGGGAGGAGTTACCATTGACCCTTCCACCGGAATACTTTCTAACGGGGTAGCTGGTGATCAAATTACCATAGAATATACAACAACAGGTCCTTGCCCGAATTCAAGCACTCAAGTTGTTAATGTATTACCGCTAGACGATGCATCGTTCACCTCATCTGATTTCTGTGCTTCTTCAGTGAATACCATTTCTGGTGTGGCAACTCCAGGAGGTACATTCTCAATTGCCTCACAAACGGGGTCTGGTGGTGTTACTATTGATCCTTCAACGGGTGTCCTATCGAACTATTTTGCGGGTGACCAAGTTACCATCCAATACACAACGACAGGGCCATGTCCAAATTCAAGCACCGTTGTGGTAAATGTTACAAACCTTGACGATCCTTCTTTCACGTCAGGAGACTTCTGTGTATCTTCCGTGAACACCATTTCTGGAGTAGCAACGCCTGGCGGAACGTTTTCCATCGCTTCTCAAACAGGTTCAGGAGGGGTAACCATTGATCCTTCCACTGGAATTTTATCAAATTATTTTACCGGTGATCAAGTTACGATCCAATACACTACTCCTGCTGGTGGGTGTCAAAATTCGAGCACAGTAGTGGTGAACGTTACAGGACTGGATGATGCATCCTTTTCGAGTGGGGATTACTGTCAAGGTAGTTCGAACACTATCTCTGGTGTGGTTACACCAGGAGGTACATTCACAATTCAGTCTCAAACTGGTTCGGGGTCGGTGACCATTGACGGTTCAACTGGAGTCTTATCTGGAGGAGTTGCTGGGGATCAAATAACAATAGAATACACGACTCCTGCGGGAGGTTGTCAAAATTCAAGCACGCAAGTAGTGAATATTCTTCCGTTAGACGATGCGACATTTGTGTCAAACGATTTTTGTGCTTCCACAACGAATACCATTTCAGGTGTAGCGACACCAGGAGGAACCTTCTCTATTTTGTCTCAAACAGGTTCTGGTGGAGCAACGATTGATCCTTCAACTGGAATTCTCTCTGGTTTTGCTTCAGGAGATCAAGTTACCATTGAGTATACTACACCAGCAGGAGGATGTCAGAATTCAAGCACACAAGTGGTAAACGTAACTCCTCTGCCTGTAATTAGTACTGCACAAACACCAATTAGTGCGTGTAATGCAAACGATGGTGAAATAACTGTTTCCGATGCAGGTAATGCTACAGGCGTTGTAAATTGGACAGGTCCGACATCAGGCTCTTCAGGGTCAGTGACGCTACCTTTTACTTTCAGTTCATTGCCTCCGGGTACGTATGATGTTACCTTTACGGATAATACAACTGGATGTACCTCATTGATTGCACAAGAAACATTGATCAATCCAAATGCTCCTGTAATCGACCCGATTTCAACCTTGTCTGATTGCGATAGTATCCAATTACCTCCAATTACAGGAACAGATTTAACTGGTTCAGAAGCTTATTACGACGGGACAGGAGGTACAGGTACCATGTATAACGCTGGTGATTGGATTAGCTCCAGTACAACTTTGTACGCATACGATGCTAGCGGAACATGTACAGATGAAGAATCTTTCAATGTTGTTATTGAGACCATCCCTGTGGCTGCTTTCACGGCAAATCCAACTGCGGGATGTGCGATACCTCACACAGTGTTCTTCACTGATAACTCAACTTTGCCAGACACATGGTTCTGGGACTTTGGAGATGCAAATACATCTACTGCGCAGAATCCAGTGCACAATTACACAACCTTTGGTACGTTCACGGTTACTTTAACGGTGACAGATACAATTAACGGCTGCTCGGATCAGGCAACGACAACGATTACGGTGAGTACAGCTCCAGTGTTAGATCCACAAGGCCCGATAACTGGATGTGATAGTATTCAACTGCCTCCAATAACGGGAACAGGCTTAACTGGAAACGAAGCATATTATTCTGGTACAGGAGGTACAGGAACACAATACGCCGCGGGCGATTGGATTTCAACCTCCATGACCATGTATATAAATGATACGAGCAATCCGTGTACTACTGAGGAGAGCTTTGTAATTACGGTGAATCCTTCTCCGACAATTTCAGGCCCAACTTCTGTTTGTCCGGGAGCATCAATCGTGCTTTCAGGAACGGGAACTCCGGATGGAACCACACCATGGACTTCCTCCAATACAGGTGTGGCAACTGTAGACAATGCAGGAAACGTTACTGGTGTTTCAGCTGGCTCAACAACCATAACTTATCTGGATGCTAATGGATGTTCTGATACGTATGTAGTGAGTGTAACTTCAGCCCCTGTTTTAGATCCCATAGCAAATGTAACGGGGTGTGATAGCATTCAATTGGCACCAATTACTGGAACAGGTTTGACTGGAAATGAAGCCTATTATTCTGGAACTGGAGGCACAGGAACACAGTACGCTGCAGGCGATTGGATTTCATCCTCCATGACGATGTATGCGAATGACGTTAGCAATCCTTGTACAGTGGAGCAATCCTTTGCTATTACAGTAAATCCTTCACCGACAATTTCGGGAGGTTCAACGTTTTGTGAATCGAGTGTTTTGGTGCTATCAGGAACAGGAACACCGGATCCAGTAACTCCTTGGTCGTCTTCTAATACAGCAGTTGCGACGGTGGATAATACAGGAAATGTATCAGGAGTTTCTGCGGGAACAACAGATATTACTTATACGGATAACAACGGCTGTTCAAACACTATTACAGTAACAGTGAACGCCACGCCGACCATTTCTGGAAACGCTCCAATTTGTGCCGGTGCGACAAACACGCTTACAGGATCAGGAACACCAGACCCCACGACTCCTTGGACTTCTTCAGATGCTACTGTAGCAACTATTGATAATGCGGGAGTAGTAACAGCGGTCGGTGCAGGTACTACAACGATTACTTACTTGGAGGTGAACGGATGTTCCACTACAGACGTGGTGACAGTAAATGCCGCTCCAAACTTAACTATTACAGATCCTGCTGCCGTTTGTGATCCTTCAACAGTAGATCTTACAGATCCTGCTGTTACCGCTGGTAGTGATCCTGGTACGTTGACCTATTGGACGGATAACATGGCAACGGTAACACTCACGACACCAAACTCAGTGAGTACCACAAATACGTATTACATCCAACTGGATGATGGTAACTGTACAACAATTCAACCAGTAAACGTAACAGTGAATCCGCAGCCAACATTAACACTAACAGATCCAGCAGCAGTGTGCGACCCTAATTTAGTGGATTTGACGGATCCTTCCGTATCTGCTGGAAGTGACCCGGGAGCCTTGACTTATTTCGATGGAATGGGGAATGCAGTAGCTACACCGAGTACTGTTAGTTCTGGTACATACTTCATTACCTTGACAGATGCAAATGGTTGTCAAAGTACGGGTCAGGTTACCGCAACTGTGAATCCATCTCCAACGCTGGTTGTTACGGACCCAGCTGCGGTTTGTGAACCAAATATCGTCGACCTAACAGCTTCTGCAGTAACTGCAGGTAGCGATCCGGGTACATTGACCTACTGGACGGATGCTGGTGCCACTGCAACGTTGACAACGCCAGGAGCAGTAAACAACGGAATTTATTACATTCAACTTGAGAATGGCAATGGTTGTTCTTCTATTGAAGCTGTGAATGCAACTGTAAATCCATTGGACGATGCAACCTTCTTTATGACGCCAACATGTGATGGAGCAACAGCAACGATAACAGGGACGTCAGGAGGTGCGTTCACACTTTTGACTGCATCATCCGCGACGATTGACGGTTCTAACGGAACAATCACAGGGGCTTCATACAATGAGACATTAGATGTTGAGTATACTACTTCAGGAACATGTCCGAACAGCTCGGTAGAAATAGTCACTGTTGATGATTGTACACCGGAAGATTTGATCATACCTACGGCATTTACCCCTGGTGCTGATGGTGCTCATGATACCTGGGAAATCGTTGGTTTAGACAATTTGTATCCAAACAATCGTGTTACTGTTTACAATCGTTGGGGGAATAAGGTATTTGAGCACAATGCTAGTTCTGTTGATCCATATAGTAATAATATGTGGGACGGTACCTTTAACGGTGCGCAACTACCAGTAGCGTCGTATTACTACATTATTGAAACAAATGATGCAAGTAGCACTGAGAAGTTCGAAGGAACAGTAACGATCTTACAATAATACGTTGTAATTTTGCGTTAATACCGAACTGCATTACACAATGAAGAAGACTTTGGATACTGTTGCACAGAAGATTCGAGCGTTATTTAAAGAGACGCACGACGGCTTAGTGAATAATGAAAATCGAAAGATTCTCGTTTCACACAGCGGTACCTTTTCTCAAGATCTTGTAGGTTCTTTGTCGAATGGTGTGGAAGAATTGCTGGTGTCCAAGGGAGACAAGCGCATCGTAATCAAGCGTATGTTTTCCATTTTAATGGAAGGACTTCAAAACATCCGATTGCATGGTTTACATGATGAAAACGGCGAACAACTGGCGTTTCTGGTTATCAGTGCTGATGACGATACTTACAAGGTACACATGGCCAACATAGTGGAAAACGGACAGGTTGAAAAGATTTCATCGTATCTGGAAGAGTTAAACAGTTATGAGCAGGCGGCTTTGAAGGAAAGGTATTTATCCGTTCTATCCAACGAGTTTATGAGTGCGAAAGGTGGTGCAGGTTTAGGACTTATTACAACACGTATGAAGTCGGGTCCTTTGGGTTGTCGCTTTGCTGAACTCGATGAGCAACATTCACTATTCGTTTTGGAAGTAACATTGCCACGAATTAAGCGATAGGTGCTTCAGGTTGCATACAATGACATATATGTCCATCCATTGCCGGAAAACCATCGCTTTCCCATGGAAAAGTATGAATTGTTGATACAGCAATTACTCCATGAAGGAACCATTTCATCAGATCAAATTTTCAGTCCAGATACCATTCAATTAGAAGATGTCTTAAAAGTTCACGATGTGAATTATGTAAAGCGCTTGCAACAATTGGAGGTGTCGCCCAAAGAGCAACGAGCTTCTGGCTTCGTACACAACGAACGATTGATCAATCGAGAATTCATGATCATGGGAGGAACAAAGCAATGTGCAGAACGCGTATGGAACTCGCAGGGCGTCTCAATGAATATTGCTGGTGGAACACACCATGCATTTACGAATCGTGGAGAGGGTTTTTGTTTGCTAAACGACCAGGCGATTGCTGCGCAGTGGTTGTTGGACAACACAGAAGTAGGAAGGATTTTAATCGTTGACTTAGACGTGCATCAGGGAAACGGAACTGCTGAAATTTTTCATAACACTCCTGAAGTGTTCACCTTTAGTATGCACGGTAAGAATAATTACCCCCTGAAAAAAGAAAGGTCTGACTTAGATCTTGAACTTGAAGACGCCATCGGTGATATAGAATACTTATTCAATTTAGAGAGAGCATTGGACAGTATTCTCTCTGATTACACTCCCGATTTCATTTTTTATCAATGCGGAGTGGACATTGTAGCTACTGACAAATTGGGAAGGTTAGGTGTGACTCGGGAAGGATGTAAACGAAGGGATGAAATCGTTTTTGAAACGGCAAAACAACTGGAAGTACCTGTAGTTTGTACCATGGGAGGTGGGTATAGTCCGCATATTAGAGATATTGTTGAAGCACATGCAAACACCTATCGAGTGGCTCAGCGAATTCTTTTTTAATCAGAAGTGAAGATCGAATTAAATTTTGAATTATATTTGTTTAGACTAAATCTAAATAATGCGATTTACGGATTTACAGAGAGTTCAAAATTCAGCGGATCAGGATACACAACTCTTTTTTACTTGCTGCGAAGAGGTATGCGGTAAGAAAAAGAAATGTTGCAAGAAGTATAAGAAAAAAGCAGTGCATTGTAAGAAGTGCCCAAAGCTTTAGCATTTGACTGTTGTATTTCGGTATAGCAGAATTTCAGTTTCTTGATGATCAAGCGGGCGCACTTTAGCGCTATTATTTTAATATCTGAGGGTAAACACTTATAACCATTCTTAATTCTCAATTCATATCTGGAAGCTGTATCTTCGTCCCATGCACAAATTATGGATTGTACTCTGTTGTCTGTCGTTGGTAGTTTCCTGTGATTCTGAAAAACAAAATTCAGAGGAAGAGGAGAAGGTTAAAAACGAACAGGTCATTCGGATTTATTCAGACAGTATTGGATGGGATGAGAAACTACCCTGCGAAATTACCTATGCAGGAAAAAAATACAAAGCAGCTGTAAAGTACCGTGGAGGCATTTCCAGTCAATATCCCAAGCATTCAATGACCGTTGAATTTGATGATCAAGTTGTGTTGGGAACACTCCCCGCCGATGATGACTGGATTTTTAATGCGAGTTACATCGACAAGACCTTTCAGCGGCATAAATTGAGTTATGACATCTTTAGAGCTATGCGTCCCGAAAACAGAGCTCCGAGGTGTGATTATTTGCCGGTTTACCTCAATGAACAATACATTGGACTGTATGTCATCATGGAAAAGGTGAATGGTTCGTGGTTAGGTTTTGACAAAGCGAATCCCAGCGGTGCACGCTTATTTAAAGATCCATTTATTTTTATTGAGGAGCGATTGCCAAATGTGCAGGAACCAGATAACTATTACCAGCAAAAGTTTCCGAAGCAATCCTTCACAGATCATAATGACGAGTTAGAAGTTTTGAAAAAACTCATTTTCAAAACAGATGATGCGCAGTTTGCACAGCATTGTTTTGCGTATTTCCAGGAAGACAATTTAATAGATTGGCATCTCTTGTTGTTGCTGACTAATAATGACGATGGCCTTTTCAAAAATTTCTATTTGTTCAAGGAGGGGAATGGAGATCCTTTTAAGTTCATCCCTTGGGACTATGATCACTCTTTTGGTCGAGACGGTAACTACGAGCTCAACCTCATTGATCGTCCGGTGGATTGTACGAAAGTTCCGCTGTTGAAACGATTGATGGAAATACGGTCAACAGGATACGTCGAAAATCTTAAAGAGCGCTATTGGGAGTTGAGAAAGACCATCTTTACGGAAAAAGCTCTTTTGGAATTAATTGAAAAAAATGATTCACAAGTTCGACCCTTCATAAAAGCAAACTTCAAAAAATGGCCTTTGGATGCTGATTGGTACTTGGACGCTAATGATTATGAACAAGAAGTTGCCATCATTAAACAATACATTCCCATGAGATTGGATCAATTGGATACCTTTTTTAGTAATTTAGAGTATGGCGAAGAAGAATAAAAAGAATGTGGTTTATTCCACAAACCCCGACTTTAATTTTGATTACGAAGAAGAAGAGAGTGAAGAAACTCTAGCTCCTGAAGAACAAACCTTATATGTCTCCATCGATCGAAAGCAAAGAAAAGGGAAGGAGGTCACCCTCGTTGAAGGATTTGTTGGTGACCCCGACGATTTGAAAGACCTGAGCAAAATGCTCAAAAGCAAGTGCGGCGTTGGTGGGTCCGTGAAAGATGGCGAAATTATCATTCAGGGAAATGTCCGAGACAAAGTCTGCGATTTACTCGTAGAGGATGGGTACGGAGTAAAGAAGAAAGGCGGATAATGCTACTTGAATCGGAGACTTCTGATAACTTGCGACATTTCATCTTCTTGATCCTGGTCAACGAACGAGGTAATTATACCTAAGGCAAACCCTTTCATGACATAACAGTAATATTTCTGTCGCACTGGAATTCCATATACTTTCATTTCAGCTTCCATTACTGCGAATTTTTTACCACCCAAATTAGTCTCTTGGATTGTACCAATTTGTCGAATGTCAGTCTGCATATTCGGCCACATTTCCCGTAAAATTTCAAGATACTCGTCGCCATAGACAATATCAGCTCCCTTAATGTTTTCGGAAATGATCATAATGGAGGGGTTGTAATCAACAAGGCTTCCGTATTCGTATTTGTAGGCTCCAAAATGTTGCGCTGACCGAACCTTACTTGCTTCCATCGAGGCTTTCACTGACTGATCACCCCCTGATACCATTTCGCTTCCTAAATCCATCAACTCTTCTAATTCCTCTTGTGTTTGTATGTCCCATTCCTCATTGTATTGAAATGAAAAGTCAAAGAATTTATTGGTGAACGTCCCGTCTTTCATCTCTCCGATGTCAAAGTTATCTGGAACCTCTTTGTCTTGAAGGCGTTTGTCTGGGTTGTTGTTTTTCTTTCCTTGACAACCAATAAGTAAGAATAAAGCGCAAACGATGGATAGGTATTTCATAGCGTGTATTTGTGTTCCCAAATGTACACAAAAAAAGAAGCCTGATTCCAAACCCTTGATTCGCAAGAACAGATTTAAAATCAGGCAACCTAAACCAAAAACAAACGAAAACCTGAGATAGTTTTCTTTTCTACTCACCTAACCACTACCAATATACAAGGTTTTAGCCTTCGATTTTTGAGAAAAATGTGAACTGTTATGATGATTGATTTAACGGGGCAAATGAGAGTTTAAATGAATTTTGGAAGTGTTTGGTTCTTAGAAAGTAGAGAGCGAGGGGTAAAACGAAGCAACGTCTTTCTACTTCCCGCGTACTAATTTTTGCTTGCTGCCTGCCACCTTCCATCTTCTGTTTCCCATGTTCAATTCTTGTTAATATCAAAGGCAAAAAAGTCTGCTTTCAATTAAAAAATCCACGTATCTTTGTTCCGATGGAAAGGCAAGTAATTCTCAATGCGAAACATGTTGAACTTACAGTGAATCGCCTTTGTTATCAACTGATTGAAACCCACAACGATTTCTCGAATGCAGTACTCATTGGTTTGCAACCTAGAGGCGTAAATGTTCTGACGCGACTTAAAGAGCGATTGGAAACCATACTCGGACACGAAGTAATTTGCGGTAATCTGGATATCACTTTTTACCGTGACGATTTCCGGAGAAGAGAAATTCCGCTTATTCCAAGTGCTACGAATATTGATTTTGTGATAGAGAACAAAAACGTCGTGCTTATTGATGACGTGCTCTACACGGGACGATCCATTCGCTCGGGGCTAGACGCCTTACTTGCATATGGACGTCCGCAAAAAGTCGAGTTATTGACCCTCATCGATCGCAGGTTTCAAAGGCATTTGCCCATTGAGGCAGATTATGTCGGTAAAACAGTGGATTCCTTGATTTCAGAAAGGGTTTCTGTAGAATGGAAAGAAGTCGAAGGAGAAGATAAAGTAGTGCTATTTACACCCGATACCAATGGATAATTTAAGTGTTGATCACCTTACGGGAATAAAAAATCTGACGGAAAATGATATTCAACTCATTTTCAAAACGGCAGATGCATTCAAAGAAGTTATCAATCGCCCTATCAAGAAGGTGCCATCTCTTCGTGATATTACGATCGCCAATCTGTTCTTTGAAAACTCAACACGAACACGTCTGTCTTTTGAATTGGCAGAAAAACGACTTTCAGCGGATACGGTCAATTTTTCAGCTGCCAGCAGTTCAGTAAAGAAAGGTGAAACACTGATCGATACTGTGAACAATATTCTTTCCATGAAGGTGGACATGGTGGTCATGCGTCATCCCAATCCGGGAGCGGCAAAGTTTCTTTCCGAACGTGTGAATGCACGAGTTATAAATGCAGGAGATGGAACACATGAACATCCGACGCAGGCTTTGCTTGATGCATACTCTATCCGCGAGCGTTTAGGAGATGTGGCGGGAAAGAAAGTGGTCATTGTTGGAGATATTTTGCATTCAAGAGTTGCACTTTCAAATATTTACTGCCTACAAAAATTGGGTGCTGAAGTAATGGTATGCGGTCCAACTACCCTTATTCCGAAGTATATTGGCGAACTCGGGGTGAAAGTTGAGCACAACTTAAAGAATGCTTTGGAGTGGTGTGATGTTGCAAACATGCTTCGAATTCAACTGGAACGACAGGATATCAAGTATTTCCCTTCATTACGAGAGTATAGCATGCAGTACGGCTTAACGAAGGATATTCTTGACGCATTGTCTAAGAAAATTGTCGTAATGCACCCCGGACCAATCAACCGTGGAGTGGAGATTACCAGCGATGTTGCCGACTCTGAACAAGCCATTATTTTGGATCAGGTAGAAAATGGAGTAGCAGTGCGAATGGCTGTTATTTATTTGTTAGCATCAAAAATCAAGCGGCAGTAAAAAATTATTACATTTGAAAGAAACAGCTAACACATGGACTTCTCAGTAACGCAAGAAAACCGAACAGCGATCATTCAAGCGAATGTAGAGCGTTTAAACGCTTCCAATGCTTCAGGTTTGAAAGCGGAGCTAGCTTTGTTAAACAAACAGAGTATCAACAATATCATTATCGATATGTCCAAAACGAAGTACTGTGATTCCTCAGGATTAAGTGCTTTGTTGTTAGCCAACCGTCTTTGTAAAGACACAAACGGAATGTTTGTCTTGTGCGGATTGCAAGACAATGTCCAGAAACTAATCAGTATAGCCCAATTGGATAAAGTGTTGAATATCGCGGCAGATAAAGAAGCAGCGATGGCACAAATCGTCTAGTGGAATTTTCAGTAACTATATTGGGTAGTGGGGCGGCCGTTCCAACTTCTCGCAGAAATCCCTCGGGTCAATACATTCAAATTAGAAATCGTCATTTTTTAATCGATTGTGGTGAAGGAACGCAAATGCAAATGCGCAAATTTGGGGTAAACTTCAATCGTATCACGCATGTATTTATATCACACCTTCACGGCGATCACTTTTTCGGCTTGGTTGGACTCTTGAGTACAATGCACTTAATGGGGCGTGTAAAGCCCATTCGAATATACGGTCCCATTGGGCTGAAACAAATAATTCAAATGCAATTGGAGGTGGCAAAAGGGAAACTAGCCTTTGAGCTAATTTACCGTGAAATTGAACCTCATGAGAACACCGTTCTTTTTGAAGATGCAAAGGTGATGGTAACCTGCTTCCCGCTTGTCCATAAAATTCCTACCAGTGGGTTTAAGATCCAAGAAAAGGAACGCGAAAGAAAGTTGTTGGCGGAAAAGGTACAGGCCGACGGTATCAAGCGCGAATATTTCCATCGACTAAAAAAAGGAGAAGATATAGAAGAGGAAGGACGTATAATTTCTCATTTGGACTATACTGAAGCCGCAGAAAAACCTAAATCGTATGCGTATTGCTCTGATACGGCTTTTTCGGACCAGACGATTGCTGCAGTTGAAGGTGTCAGCTATCTCTACCACGAGGCAACGTTCGTAGAAGTTCTGAGAGATCGTGCCATTGCAACAAAGCATTCTACAGCCAAAGATGCTGCTGAAGTGGCGAAAAGGGCTCAAGTCGGTAAATTGTTAATGGGACATTTAAGTGCGCGCTATGATACTGGAGAGCAACATTTAGAAGAGGCGAAAACAATTTTTGAGAACGCTGAATGTGTTGAAGACGGTCAAATAATAGAAATTTTATGAGGTATTCGATTTTATTCATATTGGCCCTTCTGGTTTCGTGTGCAAGCAAACAGAGTGCTACGGACTTTAACTACCGTCCTGCCATGAAGGTGGTAAACTCTGAAGGAAAAATGACCGGAGTAAATTTAGAAATGCCCAACAAAGAAATTGATACTACCGACATGGACAGCATCAACGATTTGAATGCAGAATGGGTGGCATTGGTTCCCTACGGATTTACTTCAAGTGGAGATGTAAAAGTCCAATTCGGTACTGGGTATCAATGGTGGGGAGAAACAGAAAAAGGAACGATTTCTATTGCGCAATCAGCGCATGCGGTGGGCCAAAAAATAATGATCAAACCGCATGTTTGGGTGGTTGGAGATGGATGGCCAGGAGAGTTTGATTTGGACAACGAAAAGGATTGGAAAATCTGGGAAGACTCTTATCGCGCGTACATTTTAACATTTGCCGAAATTGCCGATTCAGTGAATGCCGAGTTGTTTTGCATAGGAACGGAATATCGTTTTGCTGCAAAGAAACGTGAAGCCTTTTGGCGTCAGTTAATCAAAGAGGTGCGGGAAATCTATGACGGACCGCTTACGTATGCAGCCAATTGGGATAATTACGAAAACGTCAAATTTTGGGACGATCTGGATTACATCGGAATTGATGGCTATTTTCCTGTTTCTAAAGAGCAATATCCAAGTTTTGAAACGATGAAATTGGGCTGGGAAGAGGTGACTAAAGACCTGAAAAGTTTTAGTCAGGAATGGGATCGGAAAATTATTTTTACTGAATACGGCTTTAAAAGCAGTGAGTACAATGTTTCTGGTTTGCAAGATGATAAAACCAAGGTTCCGAACATGGAAAACCAATTTAACGGCTACCGCGCCTTATTTGAAACTATTTGGATGGAAGATTTCTTCGCCGGCGGATTTCTATGGAAATGGACTTTCTTTCCAAGCGAGAAAAACTCAGGAACTACTAATTCGCGGTATACACCACAAGGAAAACCGGCGTATGGGTTGATTCGGGATGTTTATGGAGCCAGGTAATTGATTGTCGCTAATATGTTCATAAAGTTTTTACTTTCCCTAATTTCTATATTGTGCTTTACAGGATTCTCTTATTCGCAATGGTTAGGTGAGAGCGATGACGCACATCGTTCTAAAATATACTTCAATGGAGAATTGGAGAGCATTCATGAGAAAGGCGTAAAGAGCAACATGTCTTATATCGAGTCGTATGAGTCTGGTAAGAAGGTGTCTTGTGTGATTGAACTTTTTGATAATCAAGGAAGGGAATTGGCATACTACAGTTTCGATAATAGTTCTGGTGAAATTGAAGTTTTCGAGAAAGAATATAAGGATGAAGAACGGTTGGTTAACAAATACGAAACTACGATCAAGTTCGATTTTCAAGAAGGTAAAAATCCGATGGAGGTAATTAAAAAGCTCTACAAAAAAGATGCGTTCAAGGAATTCTTAGACGCGCAAACGATTGTCTCTAGAGAACTGAAGGGTACTTTTCCGATGGATTCCTTTGGACAAATCGACTATAGTTCCAGAAGTACGTATTCAGGCTTTGGAATGGAGATGATGGATTCCGTTCTGTATGAGTATGACGCTGACAGCAATGTCGTAGAGGAGACCCAATACGCTTTCGGTGTGCTATTTAGAAGGTTTAAATTTTCGTACAACGAGCATGGGCAAATCAAGAGTAAAATACAATTCGATGAAAATTGGGTAAAAAAGTCAGCAATTAATTACGCTTACGACGAAAACGGTAATCAAATCGTTCAGGAAACTTCTCCTGCACGTGAACTTCGTGTGGATGCAGATAATCAGGCGCATTCGCGTGAAATTGAATTTTCAAGAACGGAAATTGAGTATATCTGGAATGAATACCGTAAAGTGTATCTCTGGGCTACGCGCAAGACGTATTATGAAGATCGCAAGGTCGAAGATGTTGTTTATTCCTATGATGAACGTGGCACTTTGATTAGTTATAAGGGTAATTCTCCTAGCTTCGAGTATGCTGAATTTACTTGCAAAATCAAATATTTGGACTAACCCGCTCCGTTTAGAATGTAATAAATGACACTGGCAGCAACGACTAGAATGACCAAAACAAGTCCCATGCTTTTTGTATTGAAAAGCTCCATCGCAGGTATCGTGGATTTCGGATCAATGGCGTTCTGGTAGTGAGGAACTTCAATTGTTACCTTTTTTATTGGAGGAGGTTGTACATTGATAAAAACGAAAAATTCTGCAGGTTCCATGTATTCCATTTTATCGGGCAGTAGGTTTTCGTGAGTACCGATATCTGAAACTACAATTATGGCGAACTGACCATCCTCTGTTTGAATGGTGCAGGTAGACGGAATATTGAGCTCTTCGCTTACGAACTCGAGTTTAATGGAAGTAATATCTTTTTGAAGCAAAGCGTGCCATTCTTGTTTTGCGTCTTTAGAGCGGAACGTTTTCAGGTGATTGAACTCTTCCTCTCGATTGAATCGCTTCTCAAAATACTCTGGTCGATCGTTTTTACTCCAGCCTAGATGCAAGTGTTTTCCACTTCTGAATTCAATTTCAATGGCAAGGTCGGTTCGGTGAAATCCGTGGTAGAAAAAAATGGGGTCAGGATCGTTGCAATTGAAGTAGGTGACTTTGGTAATTTGGTCGGGCAGTTCTGGCATTAGGTAAGTTATTAACTATTTAAGATCAGAATAATAATTTGAAATTGAAAGCATTTTAGAAATTGCAAAAACGCATTTTGGCGGTGAAGGGTTTTTGGTTATTTACACAGTGTGCTGATATACAGTGTGTAAGTTTGTTTTCTGTCGAGCTAAAACTTTTCAACGAGCCTTTCCTTTTGAGTCAACACCTTCTCATTTTTACCATCTTGTTTTCCACCGCATTTCGTGGATAAGTTCCGCCTGCATCCCGCTAACAATGGGACTTTCTTCGTTATATTTGATAGTTCCCTTAAAACGTGTTCAAATGGCAGAGAATCAGTACGATGAAGAAAGTATCAAGTCACTCGACTGGAAAGAGCATATCCGTCTCCGTCCAGGGATGTACATTGGTAAGTTAGGGGATGGATCATCCGCGGACGACGGGATCTATATTCTCGTGAAAGAAGTTGTCGATAATTGTATCGACGAATTCGTAATGGGGAACGGAAAGCGTATTGATATCAACGTTAAAGACGGAAAGGTGACCGTTCGCGACTTCGGTCGTGGGATTCCACTCGGTAAACTGAAAGTAGTGGTTTCCAAAATCAACACCGGTGCCAAGTATGATTCCAAAGCCTTTAAAAAAGCTGTAGGATTGAATGGTGTGGGTACCAAAGCAGTGAACGCCTTGTCAAGTCATTTCATGATTTACTCTGTTCGTGATGGAGAAAAAGCGCAGGTTACTTTTAGTCGAGGAGAGGTGGTGGAAGAACTTCCAGTAAGCAAAACGGACGAAGCCAACGGGACATATGTAGAGTTTATTCCCGACGATACCGTCTTCAAAAAGTATGCGTTCAAAACGGCATATCTCGAAAAGATGATTTGGAACTACTGTTATTTGAACAGAGGACTGACCATCAAATTCAACGGACAGCGCTTCTTGTCTAAAAATGGATTGCAGGACTTGTTAGAGAACAACATGGATGGCGATCCTTTGTATCCAATCATTCATTTGGAAGGAGATGATATCGAAGTGGCATTCACACACGGAAAAACGTACGGAGAGGATTACTATTCATTTGTGAATGGTCAGCATACCACGCAAGGAGGTACGCATCAAAGTGCTTTCAGAGAGTCCGTAGCGAAGGTGATCAAAGACTTTTACGGTAAGAATTATGAAGCTTCAGATATTCGACAGTCGATTGTTGCTGCAGTGGCCGTAAAGGTGATTGAACCTGTTTTTGAATCGCAGACGAAAACTAAATTAGGGTCGCTTGAAATTGAACCAGGAGGGGAAACCATGCGTACTTTCGTAAACAATTTCCTCAAAGAAAAACTCGATAACTTCCTGCACAGAAATCCTGATGTCGTAGATATTCTCGAGAAGAAAATCAAACAAAGCGAGAAGGAACGAAAAGAGCTTTCAGGAATTCGTAAGATTGCTCGCGAACGCGCGAAAAAGGCAAATCTTCACAACAAGAAATTACGTGATTGTCGTGTGCATCTAACGGATCTGAAGCACG
Organism: Fluviicola sp.; assembly: GCA_047947105.1. Taxonomy (GTDB): domain Bacteria; phylum Bacteroidota; class Bacteroidia; order Flavobacteriales_D; family Crocinitomicaceae; genus UBA4466. Next base: position 4,050,343 of record CP170456.1, read on the forward strand.
AACGTCGTGAGGAAACAACCTTGTTCATTACGGAGGGAGATTCCGCGAGTGGATCGATCACAAAATCGCGTGATGTGAATACGCAGGCAGTCTTTTCATTGAAAGGAAAGCCACTAAATAGCTATGGCTTAACCAAAAAAGTGGTGTATGAAAATGAAGAGTTCAACCTCATTCAGGCTGCACTAAATATCGAGGATGACATGGACGACTTGCGCTACAACAACATCGTAATCGCAACGGACGCCGATGTTGATGGTATGCACATTCGAATGCTGCTTTTGACCTTCTTCTTACAGTTTTTCCCAGATCTGGTGAAAAGAGGGCATGTTTCGGTGTTGCAGACGCCGTTATTCCGTGTTCGAAACAAGAAAAAGACGATCTACTGTTATTCAGACGAAGAGCGACGCAATGCCATCGCTGAACTCGGGAAGAATCCTGAAATCACGCGATTCAAAGGACTTGGAGAGATTTCGCCAGACGAATTCAAGCACTTCATTGGTGAAGACATTCGTCTGGAGCCTGTTATGCTTTCAAAAGAAGCATCCATCGATTCGATACTTTCCTACTACATGGGAAAGAATACACAACAGAGACAAGAGTTCATTATTGATAATCTGCGCGTCGAAGAAGCGCTGGAGGATGATACAAACGAATTAGATAAAGCATCGTAAGAATATGGCTGACGAAGACGATAAGTTGGACAATGAAGATTTGAACTCTGAAGAGAACGACGATTCTCAAGAAGGGGAACAAGACGAATCTGCATTTGGCGACAAGGTAGTTGATGAGAATATAATTCCCGTTGGTGGATTGTACGAAAACTGGTTTTTGGATTACGCTTCATATGTAATTCTTGAACGTGCCGTGCCTTCGCTATACGATGGATTCAAACCCGTACAGCGCCGAATCATGCATTCCATGAAGGAAATGGATGACGGTCGGTACAATAAGGTCGCCAATATCATCGGAAATACGATGAAGTATCACCCTCACGGAGATGCTTCCATTGGTGATGCTTTGGTCAATTTAGGCCAAAAGGATTTACTCATTGATTGTCAGGGGAACTGGGGGAATACGCTAACAGGTGATTCAGCTGCAGCTCCTCGTTATATTGAGGCGCGCGTTTCTAAGTTTGCGCAACACGTAGTTTTCAATCCGAAAACTACCAATTGGCTCAAGAGCTACGACGGTCGAAACGATGAACCAGAGCAGCTACCGGTGAAGTTTCCATTATTATTGGCACAAGGTGCAGAAGGTATTGCGGTTGGTATGGCGTGTAAAATCATGCCGCACAACTTTGTAGAACTCATCGAGCAATCCATCAATCACTTGAGAGGAAAGGGAGTGAAGATCTATCCAGACTTCCCCAATGGTGGAATGATCGATATTTCCAACTACAACGACGGTTTGCGAGGTGGAAAAATTCGTTTGCGCTCCAAAATCAAGAAAGAGGATAACAAGACCCTGGTAATTACCGAAATTCCGTTCGGAACTACCAGTTCTTTGATTGAATCGATTCTAAAGGCTAACGACAAGGGTAAAATTAAGATCAAAAAGATTGAAGACAATACCGCTGCCACGGCTGAGGTAATCATTCACTTAGCTTCTGGTGTTTCACCCGATAAAACACTTGATGCTCTATATGCCTTCACGGATTGTGAGGTGTCCATTTCGCCAAACGCATCTGTAATTGACGGTGATAAACCACGCTTCATGGGCGTGTCCGAGATTCTTAAAGCGAACACGGACAACACTGTAGAGCTTCTAAAGAAGGAACTCGAAATCCGATTGAAAGAGTTGGAGCAACAATGGCACATGTCCACTTTGGAGAAAATTTTCATCAATGAGGAGATGTACATCGAGTTCAAAGAATACAGCGATAGAGAGAGCCTTTACGAGTATCTTTACAAGCGATTCAAGCCATTCCAAAAACAACTCATTCGTGAGATAATTGATGATGACCTGGAACGTTTGACGCGTATTCCAATGATTCGTATTACACGCTTCGATAAGGACAAAGCCGACGAGCAAATTGCAAAGATTGAGGCGGAAATGGAGCAAGTCAAAGAAAATCTTGCCAACCTTATCGAATACGCAATTGATTACTTCAAAGACTTGAAAAAACGCTTTGGTAAAGGAAAAGAACGTAAATGTGAAATCAAAACCTTCGATTCCATCAATGCGAACAAAGTGATCATCGCGAACCGTAAATTCTATGTCGATTACGAAGAAGGATTTATTGGTTACGGATTGCGGAAGGCAGAATATATCGCCGACTGCTCAGAATTAGATGATGTTATTGTTTTCTTCTCCACTGGTAAAATGATGGTGACTAAAGTCGCTGATAAGAAGTTTGTCGGGAAGGGGATTATTTACGCGAACGTTTGGAAACGTGGTGATACGCGAACGGTGTATCACATGATTTATCAGGACGGTAAAGGCGGTCCAACGATGATGAAGCGCTTCAATGTGAAGTCAATCACACGTGATAATGAATACGATCTTACGCGAGGAACCAAAGGATCTAAACTGCTGTATTTTAACGTGCATCCTAACGGAGAACGCGAGGTAGTTACCGTAGTTCTAAGAGCACGTCCGCATTTGAAGCGATTGAAATTTGATATCGATCTTGGAGATCTATTAATCAAAGGTCGAGGCGCTGGAGGAAACCGCGTCACCAAAGAAATCGTTTCCAAGATTGTTCAAAAAGAAGTTGGAGGGTCCACGCTGGCAGCTCGAAAAATTTGGTACGATGATGTTGTCGGTCGCCTTAATGATGACAAGCGCGGGAAGTTTCTGGGGCATTTCAAAGGAGACGACAAAATTCTGACCTTGTATAAAAATGGCGAATACCGTCTTTCAGGTTTCGATTTGGCAACCCATTTTGATGACGACATGATGCACATTGAAAAATGGCATCCAGACCGTCCAATTTCAGCTGTCTATTACGACGCAGAAAAAGACATGCATTACGGTAAGAAGTTTTTGTGCGAGGTTACTACCGACAAACGTGTAAACTTTATTTCTGAAAGTGAAGGTTCTGAATTGGATGCTGTTTCCACGGCGTACAAGCCACGTTTTCGAGTGGTATTCAACAAACTCCTGAAGGCGACCAAAAACCTTCCAGATGATGTGATCGAGTTTGAAGAATTCATCGACGTGAAGGGCATGAAAGCGCAAGGAAATCAAATCACAAAACTAAAGGTGAAGGAAATTGTGCTAGATCACCCTATTGAAGGTGATGAGCCTTGGCCGGAACCAGAAAAGAAAGAAAAGGAACCTGAAGAAGAAGAGGAAGAAGAATTGAACGATGAAGTAGGGGAAGAAGATGAGAAGCCGAAAAAAATGGAGTGGGACCTTTCCAAAAAAGAAGAAGATGATCCAAATCAGGAGAAGCTATTTTAAAAGTAAGAAGTGAAAAGTGAAAAGTGAGAAGTGTACTGATCACTAATGACTTTTCACTTCTCGCCATCTATTTTCGCACTCAGAAACTGAGAAATTTCCTCACCTTCCGAGAAAATGGTAAAATGGCCTCCCTCCGTTTCTAAATCAATCCTTTCGGGCGAGGTAATCATTTTATCGTTCTTCCCATGGATGTTAATGCTTGTTAGGCTCGGCTCTGAACTCCATTGAAGCAATGCTCCAGTCGCCCATCTTAGAAAGTTAGGGTCGGTATCGTTTAAAATAGCTTTTAAAAGCAGCTTCTCTTCTCGTTTTTTCGCACCGAATAATGAGTAAACGAGAGGTGCGAAAATTGTTGCGATTTTAGGATGTAACAGACGATGGACTCCGAGTTTTCCGGGGATGCGAAGTATAGGTTTTATATGCTTCTGGTCATGTGTTGAAGAAATGAGAACGAGTTGTTCAGGAGCAGAAATTTTGGCCCATTCTTGAGCAATCATTCCGCCAAAGGATACACCTATAACCCAATAATTTTCTTCAGGTGAGGTTTCATCAAACAATCGCTTTGCGTAATCTGTTAAGGTCTCTTTCTTTTTGGGCGGAATCCAAGCTACGTGAACCATTTCAGCTTTCGGCAATGAGATTTCCAAGAATGCACGGTGATCAACGCCCAATCCACTCAGACAGTACAATTTTACTTTTCGCTCCATCAAGTGTCTAGTAATCCTTCGTCTTCAACTCCCGGATTGTACAAACCTTCATCTTTTAATATTTGAAGTCCGGCTTTTTTATCCTTTGGGTCACCCAGTAGGGTAGGAAATACTAGTAATCGCTTATGTCGAACTCCATTCTTCTCAAAATACACGATAAGATGTGGGGCAATTAATACCGGAATCCCTTTTTTATATTTGACTAAATGGATTGACTCTCTAGGGATATTATTTGTGTAGCTAAATTGCAGCATGTAGACTGATTGACTCACATATATTACAAAGAGAATCCCGATAAAAACCAGGGTAAAAGGCCTAGTTTCAATCAAACTAGAATCTAATACCAAGTATTTGTAAGAAAAATAGCCTAGAATTCCAGCTCGCGCCAGTAAGCTCATAATGACGGGACCGAGCCCGTTGCTTTCTGAAAAACCAGATAAACTTTGATCATTCCAGACTTTTAGCGCATTATCCGTAATGTGGACATACGAGCGCTTAATCTTAAAATAAACGGAGGATTCTACCATTGTGCAAAACTAGACACATACCTTGAAAAATACGACAGAGAGACGTTAATTTACAGATCGACTTGTTGTTGGATAAACGCGCCGATTTCTTTTTCTACTGCTTTTTGCTTCGGCATGAAGGCCGCCAAATAAACAATCATTGGAATGAGGATTCCGAGTAAAAGAAAGGTGAAAACAAAGAGCATTTGTCCTCCAATTGTGGGAAACGCAGCTCCAATTTGGACACGATTTTTATAGACCAAAATATTTGCTCCAGCTACATTCGAACGTTTTGCGACCAACATTTTTTTGTTACGCTTTACAAATGTCATATCAGGGAACTCGGCCTCTAACTTTGCTTTTAAATCGTCTGTAGTTATAGAGCCTTCCGGAATTTTAACTTTCATAGGTAGTGATTTGAGTAGTTTGTGTAATCACATTGAAATTAGCATTTTTTGTCCTTGGTTGACTTTCTCAGCCCAATAAATTACTTTTGTTTACCTCGGATGATTTCTCTCCTAAGAATGAGGAAAGGATAAGGCGTTCTCCGCGACGAACGCACATTTCAAAACATCATAAAACATGAATGTTACTATGAACGAATTGACATCAGAAGATTTGATGCAAATGGAAGACAAGCACGGAGCGCACAACTACCATCCGCTCGGCGTTGTTTTGGAAAGAGGCGAAGGTGTTCACGTATGGGACGTAGAAGGAAAACAGTATTACGATTTCCTGTCGGCTTATTCTGCGGTGAATCAAGGACACTGCCATCCGAAAATTGTAGGTGCAATGGTAGAACAGGCAAAAACTTTGACCTTGACATCACGTGCGTTTTATAACAATGCCTTAGGGCCTTACGAAAAGTTTGTTACTGAGTTTTTCGGGTTCGACAAAGTGCTTCCAATGAATACAGGGGCAGAAGCTGTGGAAACAGCGATTAAAATCTGTCGTAAATGGGGGTACGAGGTAAAAGGAGTTCCGGAAAATGCAGCGCAAATCATTGTTTGTGAGAACAACTTCCACGGAAGAACTACAACCATTGTCTCTTTTTCGAACGACCCTGTAGCCAATAAAAACTTTGGACCGTACACACCTGGATTTATCCGAATTCCATACAACGATACAGCAGCTTTGGAAGAGGCGTTGAAAAACAACGACAATGTTGTCGGTATGTTGGTAGAGCCAATTCAGGGTGAAGCTGGAGTTTTCGTTCCAGACGAAGGATATATAGAAAAAGCGAAACAATTGTGTGCTGATGCGGGCGCATTGTTCCTGGCAGATGAAGTACAAACGGGAATCGCTCGAACTGGATCACTTTTGGCTGTTTGTGGTGATTGTAGCTGCGGAAACACCTGTCAGAAGGATCCAAATACCTATGTGAAGCCAGATATTTTAATTCTTGGAAAAGCACTTTCCGGTGGTGCGTATCCCGTTTCTGCTGTATTGGCGGATAACGAAATCATGAATGTTATTAAACCAGGACAGCATGGATCTACTTTCGGTGGAAATCCAGTGGCTGCGAAAGTTGCGGTGGCGGCTTTGGAAGTGATTCGTGATGAAGATTTAGCAGCAAAAGCCCGTCGTTTAGGTCAAATGTTCCGTGACGAAATGCAGCGTATTATTGATAACACAGATCTTGTGGTAAAAGTACGCGGTCGTGGTTTGTTGAACGCCATCATCGTTAATGATACAGAAGAAAGCGAGACAGCCTGGAACCTGTGTGTAGCGTTAAAAGAAAATGGACTTTTAGCGAAACCAACCCACGGCAACATTATTCGTTTTGCGCCTCCATTGGTTATGACAGAGGAGCAATTGAAAGAATGTATTGCAATTATCGAAAAAACGATCAGCGAATTCGAAAAGTAAATCGTAATTCAACATAACTACAAAACCGCCCTTGAGTAACATCAGGAGGCGGTTTTTTGATTTCTGCCGAAAATGGCTGGGATTTTGTGCCTTCCTGACTATATTTGAGGGAAATTCAAAACCAAAGAAATTGGCTCAAAAAATCAAGTTTGGAACAGACGGATGGCGCGCCATCATCGCTGAAGATTATACCGTAGAAAATGTAGCTCGCGTAAGTATCGCCACGGCAAAGTGGTTGAAAGAGAATTTTGATAATCCAACCGTGGTAATCGGTCACGATTGTCGTTTTGCGGGAGAATTATTTCTCAACACGGCTGCAAAGGTTTTTGTAAGTGAGGGAATAGCCGTTAAAATGGCGGTAGGTTTTGTGTCCACGCCGATGGTTTCTTTAGCTGCCGTTAAGTTGAGTTGCTCCATCGGAGTAGTGATCACAGCTAGTCACAATCCACCGTCGTATAACGGATTCAAACTGAAGTCTCATCATGGCGGTCCACTTTCCCCTGAAAAAGTTCAGGAAATTGAGGATATAATTCCAGAGACCAATACGATTGATTTGAATGCAGTTTCTCTGGACAATCCGCTAGTAGAAGTGGTTGATCTGGAAACGATGTATGTGGATCACGCCAGAGCGAATTTTGACATTGACGCCATTGAAAAATCAGGGTTGAACTTGGTTTACGATGCCATGTACGGTGCCGGTCAAAGTGCTTTGAAACGAATCTTACCAAATACGCATTTCATTCATTGTGAACACAATCCTTCCTTTAAAGGTCAAGCACCAGAGCCGATAGCTAAGAATTTACAGGAGCTAGAAGCCTACATCAAAGCAAAAGGTGATGTTGATTGTGCTTTGGCAACGGACGGTGATGCCGATAGAATTGGTCTTTACAACGGATCAGGAGAATTTATTGATTCGCACCACATTATTTTGTTGTTGATCCACTATCTCAAAAAATACAAACACATGCACGGTAAAGTTGCCACAGCGTTTAGCACAACGCCGCGTGTTGGGAAGATGGCCAAGCATTACGGTTTGGAAAGTGAGGTTGTGAAAATTGGATTCAAGTACATCGCTGGAATCATGGTGGAAGAAGACGTATTGGTTGGCGGTGAAGAGTCTGGTGGAATTGCTACGAAAGGACATATTCCTGAGCGCGACGGAATCTGGATGGGGTTAATCATTTGGGAGTTCATGGCGAAGTCAGGAAAATCATTGGATGACTTGATCAACGAAGTTTACGAAATTGTCGGAGAGTTTAAATTTGAGCGCAACGACCTTCATATTACGGAAGAGTTGAAGCAATCGATTATCAAAAATTGCGAAGAAGGTAAGTACAAGAATTTCGGGATGTATCACGTACAGGAAGTAGGAACCATCGACGGATTCAAATTTTTCTTTGATGAAAACCGTTGGGTGATGATTCGACCTTCAGGAACCGAACCAGTTCTCAGAACCTACGCTGAAGCTCCAACAATGGACGAAGTGCGGAAGATTTTGAAAATAACAGAAGAAACAATTTGTAACTAATAAGAGTTCACTTCGAGAACCTCAGTGAACGGTGCGTATAAATGAATTAAGTAGGCTGAGGCTCTCGAAGCCCGGGCTGCAAGAGTTCATCGAGCGGAGTCGAGATGATCTCTCAAAAAACGTCCTAAGTATGTCCTCAACCTTCGGAACCATATTTAAGTTAAGCACCTTTGGTGAATCACATGGCGTGGCTATCGGTGGAGTAATAGACGGAGTTCCAGCAAATATACCGTTAGATATAGATGCCATTCAGGCTGAATTGGACCGTCGAAAGCCCGGACAATCTGCGATCGTTACGCAACGAAAAGAATCGGATACGGTAGAATTGCTTTCGGGGATTTTTGAAGGCAAAACCACTGGTACTCCCATCGGATTTATCATACGGAATGCTGATCAGAAATCGAAAGATTACGATCATATCAAAGATGTATATCGACCATCTCACGCAGACTATACCTACGATAAAAAATACGGAAATAGAGATTACCGGGGCGGTGGACGTTCATCTGCACGCGAAACTGCGAGTAGAGTGGTAGCAGGTGCTATCGCGAAGCAGGCGTTGGAGTTAGTAGGAATTGACATTACAGCGTATGTAGATCAGGTGGGAACCATGCGAATGGAAGGAACACCAGATTTTAACGTGATTGACAACAATCCTGTAAGATGTGCGAATGTAAAGGATGCAGAACGCATGGAGGCGTATATCCGAGATATCCGTAAAGAAGGAGATACAGTCGGCGGAAGTGTGACCTGTGAAATCAATCATGTACCTCCTGGGTTGGGAGAACCGGTCTTTGACAAACTACATGCCGAATTGGGGAAAGCCATGCTGTCCATCAATGCTGTGAAGGGTTTTGAGTACGGAAGTGGCTTTTCGAGCATTGAAATGAAAGGATCTGAACACAACGATTTGTTCAATGAAGACGGGAGCACGCAAACAAATTTTTCTGGCGGTGTGCAAGGTGGGATTTCCAACGGAATGCCGATTACGATGCGTATTGCCTTCAAGCCAGTTGCCACATTGATTCAGGAGCAAACCGCGCTCAATAACAAAGAAGAGTTAGTGAAAATGCAAGGTAAAGGACGTCATGATCCTTGTGTAGTTCCCAGAGCAGTGCCTATTGTGGAGGCAATGGCAGCTATGACCATTCTGGATTTTTACTTGAGAAATAAGACGGTACAGCTATAAAGCGGTAAGTTGTCCGAAAATTTACGAGTAGAAACGTTTTTATTATTTTTCCTTCACGTACGCCATCTCATACTTTAGTGATACAAGAGAGTCACCCATGATGACAAATTTTGGTTTGAACTCATCTGCAACTTCAGAAGTATCTCCGTAATAAGTGCGTTCACGCATGTAAATGGTGTCGCCTTTCTTCTTGAATTTTGAATATTCCGTGTACATTTCTACCGCCGAATTTCTGTAGGCATAATACGTGTACTGCGCCTTCCCACACATCTTAAGTTTCATAGGGGCTTGCGTCACGGCATTTTCACCTGTGGGTTTAGAAACGTATTTTCCAGTCATACAACCAGTAAGTAGAAGACTCGAACAGAATAAAGTAGCGGTAGCTTTGAAAATGTTCATTTTTTCCAGTTTTTGTTGAATTTACGAATTCTTAATCAAAATGTTTCGAAACTTCCCAGGAATCTCGAAATCGTGGCAATCTTGCTATCTTTGACTGAAAATTCTACATGTTACAACGCATTCAAACATATTACCTCGGACTAATCATCGTGATTCAGGTTATCGCGATTTCTGGGATGGATTTCATCCGGTTTTATTCCGAGAAATACATTTACACATTGAATGCTTGGGGAGTAAACATTGAAATAAACCCTACTGGGAAGCAAATGTACTTTCAGAATACAACCACAAGCGGCTACATGGTTCCGGTATTCATCGGTTTTATCAGTTTGGCGCTACTGGCTTTTCTAACCATTATGTCTTACAAGAATTTAGATCGGCAATTGAAGTTAGGAAGAACGCTATTCTACTTGTACTTTATATCCGTTGTAAGTGTATACCTCATGGCAACTCTTGGAGAAAGCTGGATTGACGAAGGTGTAAAATCGCAAGAAGTTGGATTGCCGTATTGGGTTTTCATTTGTGGCTTGCCTTTAGCCTTTCTCGCTAACACGGGAATTAAACGGGATAAGCGAATACTTGATTCTTTGAAGCGCTTGTAATTATGAATTATTTATCGGTAGAGGAAATTACGAAGTCATACGGAGAGCGCGTACTTTTTGAAGCATTGACTTTCGGCATCGATCAGGGGCAGAAAGTAGCCATTGTAGCAAAAAATGGATCAGGAAAAACAACCCTATTGCGTTGCCTTCTGGGAAGGGAATCCGTAGACGAAGGAAGGATCGTATTTCGCAAAGACTTGAGAATTGCTTTCATGCAGCAATCGGATGAATTGAATCCATCGTATACTATTTTTGAAGAAGTGTTTTCGCATGATCTACCGGAATTACAAGCGGTAAAGGCTTACAATAAGGCCATGCGCGACAAAAATGAGGATGGCATTAAAAAAACGTTCGAAGCAGTTACAGAACTAAATGCCTGGGATATTGAGGTGAAGGTCAACCAGATTTTGTCTGTTCTGAAGTTAGAGAATACCGATCAATTGGTTGGTACGTTATCCGGTGGGCAAAAAAAGCGTGTAGCATTGGCAAAAGTGTTAATTGCCGAACCAGATTTCCTTATTTTGGATGAGCCAACGAACCATCTTGATCTCGACATGATTGAGTGGTTGGAAGAGTATCTTTCCAAATCAACCTCGACCATTTTGATGGTAACGCACGACCGTTATTTTTTAGAGGTGGTGTGTGACACGATTCTTGAACTCGACAACAGGACGCTTTATAAATACAAAGGCAATTTTTCATATTTCCTGGAAAAAAAAGCAGAACGCGAAGAGCAGCAGTTTTCAACGATTGAAAAGGCCAAGAATCAGTTCCGCAAGGAGTTGGAGTGGATGCGCCGTCAGCCTAAAGCTCGTGGGACAAAGCAAAAAGCACGCATTGAAGCATTTCACGATACCAAAAAAGTAGCCAAGCAACGCATCGATAAAGACGAATTGGAGATTCCCGTAAAGATGGAACGTTTGGGAACAAAGATTTTGGAACTACATCGTGTGGGCAAGTCGTTTGGAGATAAGAAGATTTTGAATGATTTCTCTTACGTTTTTAAACGACAGGAACGCGTTGGAATCGTAGGGAATAACGGTACCGGTAAAACAACCTTTCTCAATATGCTTCTGGGCAAAGAACCTTTGAGCAAAGGGAAAATTGTGACCGGTGAGACGGTTGTTTTTGGGTATTACGACCAAGAACTTCCTATCTATGAAGATGACAAGAAGGTAATCGATGTGATTCGAGACGTTGCCGAATTCATTCCACTGGAAAAAGGACGTCAAATGTCCGCTGCTCAGTTTCTGGAGAAGTTTTTGTTTCCGCGTGACATGCATTTCAATTTCGTTCACAAACTCAGTGGAGGGGAGAAACGTCGACTGAAGTTGATGACGGTGCTGATGGAAAATCCGAATTTTTTGATTTTGGATGAGCCCACCAATGATTTGGATGTGTTCGTGATGAGTGTATTGGAAGATTATTTACGAGGCTTTCAAGGATGTTTGATTGTGGTCTCTCACGATCGATATTTCATGGACAAAATGGTCGATCACCTCTTCGTTTTCAAAGGTGAAGGGGAGGTCAAGGATATCACAGGAAATTATACCGCCTTCAGAAGTGCTGAGCAAAAACTAGCTCGGGCAGAAAAACGAGAAGAATCAGCACAAGCCTCGAAGGAAGAGAAATCATCAAGGAACTCTGATAACAACAAGCAGGAAAAACGAAAGTTGAGCTACAAAGAAAAGGTGGAGTTTGAATCGTTGGAAGGAGACATGGAGAAGTTAGAAAAAGAAAAAGCGGAACTAACGCAAATTCTTTCCAATCCGGAAGCGTCTAACGATGATTTAATGAAAGCAGGAGAACGATTATCAGTTGTTGTTGCAGAATTGGAGGAGAAGGAATTTCGTTGGTTGGAATTGTCAGAGTACGAGTAATGAATTTTGAATAAGAAATCATGTGTCATGAATGTAGGTTTTTTCGAGGCGTAATCGAACCTGGAAGCGGTCATCGAGCCTGTCGAGATGATAGCTTCAAGATACATTCAAAGGGCATCTCGACAAGCTCGATGAACTCTTTAAACTTTCTGAAATGAACTACCACAACAAAAAATTCAAAGTCATAGAGTCTTCTGCTAGCGGAGAAATAAGCAGTGATTTCGTTTTTCACTATCAGCAAGAAGGTAATGTATTATCGTGCTCCTATGCCGACGGAGATATCAAAGAAGGGATGCTTGTGGGCTCCGTGGATGAAGAGGGAGTGATCACCTTTACCTACAAACAAATCAACAAAAGAGGCCAGGAACGCTCTGGAATTTGTGTTTCAACTCCTGAAATTATGGAGGACGGACGCATTCGCTTGCACGAACAATGGCGTTGGACAGATGGCGATCAATCTACGGGGAGTACTACCTTGGAGGAGATCATCTCGACTCCGCTCGATGAACTCCCGTAACCAGCACAACGATCAGAACAATTAGAATATCGAGCGGAGCCGAGATATGGATACTAAGCTACCTTAAAGCCTGATTCTCGGAAGGTCGAAACTAATGCTTTCTCCTGCTAGATGCGCCACTTTTATAATTCTTCCTATCTTCAAACTACACCTACACTGAAAAAAATGTCAAAATTCCAACCCGCAACTACCATCGACGAAGTCCTTGAACAATTGGATATTATCATTACCGATTCCATCAATAACAAGAACCGAGCAGGTTATTTCGCGGCATTGTATCGTCGCGTGACGGCCACTGTGAAAGCCAAAATTGCGGAGGAGTATTTTGATGACAATCCTAGGATGGAGAGGCTGGATGTCGTATTCGCGAATAGATATTTAGAGGCGCATTATGCGTTCACAAACAATGAAGCTTGCACGAAATCCTGGCAATTGGCCTTTGAAACTTGCGCGAATTGGCGTCCTTTGGTAATTCAGCAATTATTTGTTGGGATGAATGCACATATCAGTCTGGACTTAGGAATTGCGGCAGCCATCGTTCAACCGGATGACATCGGATCTCTTCACAATGATTTCAATAAAATCAACAGAATTTTAAATGAACTTACAGACGTTGTGCAGGACGAATTGTCTCAAATTTTCTGGCCCTTGAAAATTATTGATGTTCTGGCAGGTGGGGTAGACGAAAAAATAGCGGGATTTGCCATGGGAATTGCGCGAGATGCAGCTTGGGACGTTGCTTTAGCATACAGTAAGTTATCTCCGGAAGAGCACGATGCTTACATTGTGAAGCGAGATTTGGAAGTATATCAATTTGGACAAAAAATCCTAAGGCCAGGTCCGTGGATTACCGTTGTAATCTCCGTTTTTCGTATTCTAGAGAAAGGAACGGTGGCTTCCAAAATTCGCGTATTGAATGAAGGAAATAAATAATTCCGAGACTCTTAATTATTTCACTAGAGTTATACTTCCCCGTGTGGATAATTTGTTCGCAGTTCTTGCTGAGAAATAATAGATGCCATCCGAATAGCTGGATAAATCAATGCTTGATTCTCCGCGGATGTCTTCAAGTGTTGCAATAATACGTCCATCTGAAGCATAAATAGCTACTTCAATTGGGTCATTGACCAAACTTGTAAAATGAAAGATTCCATCAGATATCGTAGGATATACATGCATGAAATTCACTCGTAATTCTTGCAAGTTTCCTAAATAGTACACGCAGCGCTCTTCGATTGTAAGCAAAGGGTCGTTTTGTGTAACAAAACCACTCGATATTGTGCAGGGAGCAGCCGTGCCGAAAGAGGTATCCACTGATGCTGGAGCTGACAATTGAACTTGAGAAAAGCCTTGCTCGATAAAACAATCCGATTCGCTGAGAATCGAGTCTTTTTGTATCAATCCGATTTCATCAACCCAAACACATTTAACTCCAAAATGAGGCCCCTTACCTGCAAACAATGCTCCACCATTCCCTGTTGCCATGATATCTGCACCTCGCATAACCGTGAGGAATGATTGAAGTGTTGTTCCGTTTTTATGGATTCGTGCCGCTACTCCTGAATCAGTGTATTCCGAAGTATAAAACAATAACGTGCTGTCCGAATCTGAAGCTAACTGAGTATGATTTTCAAGATCAAAGGCGATTTGTCCTATTGGATTGTCGGTCGAATAAATGAATCCCGCTGTATCGAGTTTTGTCAGTAAATATTGATTTCCATCATCAACATGAACGCTTGCCATATATAAAAATGAATCTTCAACCAAGAGGTCATGAAAATACTGATCTGGATAAACTTTCGTCCATAAAGTCGTTCCGCTAGTATCTACTTCGGAGAGAAAAGCGGCTCTGGAACTTGATGAAGAGTACATCAGGTTACCTGCAATTAGATAACTTGAATCCGTTCGTGTTTCCATATCGACGGGCTCAATGGGTGATCCCCATTCCCATAATTCGTTAGAAAGAATATTTCCTACGTTATTTATCACGATATGTGACATTCCCATGCCATTATTTATATCTCCCCACGTAAGTATATAATTCGAATCCAATGTTTCCAGCACCGCACTATGAGAGCATTCTGTACCTGAGCCGTTCGAAAAATAATGATGCCACAGCTCATTTCCATTGATATCTACCTTTAACAGAAAGGCATTTGATGCATTTTCTGCGGAATTCTCTACTGCTCCAGTAATTAGAAAAGAAGAGTCCAGTGTGGGGATAATTTCAAAGACTTGAGGGCTTGTAAAGGAGTTGTCAATATCGAAAGATATGACTTGTTGCCATTCAAAGCCACCAACCGAATCTATTTTTGCTAAATAAAAGTCCGAGCCACTCTCTGTTCCGCCAGCAACTACAACACCGTTCGTGTTATCGTGTGTGATAGCATTAGCAAATACTCCAGACGTTATGACTTTCTCATAATCCTGGGAGTGAGAAATAGTAGCAATGAATACAGCACAGTAGCAAGCAAATAGTTTCATTTCGGTAGTTTGGGTTATAGACTCGTAACGTTGATACCGGTAGAAAGGTTTGCCTAAAGCACGGAAGATAAGTTAAACGGCTTATTCACCAAGTTGAAATGCATAGTAAACCGAATTTTCTTTCCGTATTCATCAAATACTCCGTCTGTATTGAACGAATTCAACATCTCATCGCTCATCCACATAGGGAAGTAGATTCCAAAAAAGTTCCCCAAACGAACGCCCAAACCAGTATTTAATGCTACAGGTGCCATGGCTCCAGTCCAATCGGTATAGGTTCCTGCGTCGAAGAATGCTCCAATCAATCCCGTTTTAATGGGTAGATCCAGGTACAGGTTTCCAGCGATCATAGTTCCAGAGGTATTTCCGTAGTACGATGTACTTTTAAATCCTCCCATGTTTTCAACGCGTTGTTGCGACCACGCTCCTTCGAATTCATTTCTTCCCAGGAAGTATTCGTCGAGGAATAAATCTTGCATTCCTGAAGCGCCAGCCAGTGAGAATTGATAAGGGTAATCATTTGCACCACCTATAAATTGCTTGTACAATGTTTGTCCGATAAACCCTCGTATTTCGATCCAGCGCTTCTGCTTGTTTTTAAGGTATCGATATTTGTACGTTCCTTCTACCATTAATCGGCTCACGCTGACTTCATTTGTCGTGTTTATTTCAGCGATGAAGTCGTTGCGCACTTTTCCAACGAAATTATGATCGGGATTACTATATGTGAAGTTGTATTCTACGTATCCACCAGCACGCTCAAGCATGTTCGGGTCAAAAACATCTTGTCGGTACATTGATTGCACACGAATCGTCTGAGAAAAAGGTTTGTCATCTCCACGATGTCCAATTTTAGCCGTCCAGTAAGGCAAAACTGCCAGGTAATAACCGTCATTTCCACGAACGGTAGAGTCTTGCTTGAAAGACTTCACAGACAATCCAAATTTGGAGATTTTTAAGTTGCGTTTTGGATAGAAGTTGTAATTGAAATCTGCCACGCCAGAGACAAATTCTCTTTTGAAGGAGAAAAACGGAGAAACGAGATAACCGAACTTGTTAAAAGGAATTCCGAAGTTGTGGAAGGTAGGCCCAATCATAAAGCCGTCATAAAGATTTCCTGCAATGACGGGAAGCCAAAATAGATTCGATTTCTCGGGTTCGTTGTCACCTATCATAAACTCGGTACTCAAGCCTTCCCATTTGCCGAATAAGCCTTCCTTCTTCCAGGAGTTATTTTGTCGGTTCACTTCCGGGATGTCAATGCCAGGGTCAATGCGCACAGCATCGATGTTTGTATTTCCAAAACGAACCACGGATTTCTTTGCTCCTGGTTCAATCCATTTGGTTTCTACTATTTGTCCCTCGGAAAGTGTTGCCACTTCAATAGGTCCATCAACGTGACCTACATTTTTCACTGTCACGGCAACATCTTTATCAATTTTTACGCGCTTCAACTTATAGTCTACGTGGTTCGTGGTTTGAATCAAATCTTCGAACAACCAGCCCAAATCTTTCCCTGAAGCTTTTTCCAATGAGCGGCGCATATCCTCTGGCTGTGGATGTTTGAATTCCCATTCCGAATAATACGCTTGCATGCTTTTATCAAAAAGTTCATCACCTAAATAATCACGGAGGTAAAAGAATACGAGTCCTGTTTTTTGGTACATCACCACACCGTAGTTCACTGAGGAAAATTCAGCAGAATGTGTTTCTATGGGTTGATCCTCTCCCAATGCCGCAATCATTCGATAAGAAATGTCACTCATGTCGTGGTGGTCCAAATGATCGAAATGGAAAGCTCCGTTCAAAACCATGTCCGAAAGGGCTGTGTTTTTAGGGTATTTGGTTTGTACATAACGCACCTCATTCAAGGTGTTCATTCCTTCGTCCATCCAGCCGTGAACGCGTTCGTTGGTTCCCAATTGTCCATAAAACCAATTGTGTCCTACTTCGTGAACAATAACCACTTCCAGTTGATACGCATTCCCTGAGCGACCAATCACCGTTACATTTGGGTATTCCATTCCTCCACCAGCGCTAATCGTTCCGTCTACTGCAGTAACATTGTTGTATGGGTAATCGCCATTCCATAAACTGTAATAGTAAATGGCATCGTTTAGGTATTCACTTGCTTTGGTCCAAAGCTTGGCTTCGCTTTCCGTATACATCGCCCAAGAGGTAACTGTGCGACCAGAGTGGGGGAGTTCCACTTCGCTTTTTAATACATTGAATCGTTTGTCGGCAAACCAAGCGAAATCGTGAACATTTTTTTGCGTATAACGAATGGTTTTATTGGTTTTAGAGGATGCTGGGAAGTCGTTTCGCTCCGTCACCTCACCAAACTCTGTGTAATTCTTTCCTTGTGCGACATTGTCTGCTGTGATTTGGGCACGGTTATTCAAAAAGTCAATTTCAGAATCAGTTTGTAAATCTCCCGTAGCTCCAACTACATAATTATCTGGCAAAGTAATGGAGACGTCAAACGATCCGTATTCAGAATAAAATTCTCCTTGATTCAGGTAAGGAAAGGCATTCCAACCATTTTTATCATACACCGCAGGCTTCGGATACCATTGCGTAATTTGATAGGATTGCTTGATATGTCCAAGGCGAGAAATACTTCCCGAAGGAATTTTTACGCGAAACGGCGTGCTTACTTTTATCGATTTTCCTGGCTGTAAAGGTTTATTAAGTACCAGGTAGCAGACATCAATAAACTCAGGATGATATTCCCACTTTACTTGATTTCCGTTTACTTTAAAATCCAAAGAATCGATGTATCCTTTTAGATCATCGTCACCGTATACCAGGGTTTGTTTTTTATTGCTGTATTGTTGTTGCGCTAATGCAGTTTCACCGTTTTTGTACGCATTGGGCCAAATATGGATGTAAATGGTATCCAGAACATCAGGAGAGTTATTGATGTATTCAAATTCTTCAAAGGCTGTGAGAACGTGGTTTTCGTCGTCGAGTGCTACATTGATTTTGTAGTTAACTTCTTGTTGCCAGTAATCTTGTGAAAATCCAGCAGTGGCTGCCAGAAGAAAAAGTAGGGTTAAACGGTACATTTTCAAATATTTTGCCGTGAAATTACAAATTTCAGTCACCCATTGCAGACCGTTGGTGGAATAAGACATAAAAAAGTCGGTCAGGAATTTAACCGCTGACCGACTTCTGTTAATAGTATCAAATTGTCTCTAATGCATTTGCTCGTCCTCCTGGTTTTTTTCAGGTGGGAAGATTTTTTCAGCATCTTCTACCCCTTGTACCTTGTCGAATAGATCTTCAAGTTGCGAAACGGTTAAAGAGTACGCAATGATTTCGTTTTTGTCATTCAGGATCCAAACTTTAGGTGTCGCAAAAATATCGTACTGCTGCTGATAGTTTAACGATTCTAACGTCGTTTCCATGAGTAGTTTCCGCAATTTTGGTTGACCTGGTGTTTCATCCATGGCGTCTTCTTTCATACTGTACGTAAGTGCCACGTTTATAAATTCCAGGTTGTGCTTTACGATAAATTTCTTCCATTTTTCAAAAAGTTCTTCGCTGTCCGCTTTACCTACGGCAAACACCTCGATGTTACGATCTTTCCACTTCTTTTCGTACAACGTCTGAAGTTTCGGTGTGATTTTCTTACAGTGACCACATTCCGGATCCCAGAAGTACAATACTTTGTACTCATTGTCCAAACTCATGAAGTCGTGATACTGAACATTGGTGGTATCTCGTAGTTTGATATTTGGCGGTGTTGCTCCCATGACGAGGTTGAAATGGGTATTCACGTTTTCACATAATTTCAAACGTTGCGATTCTTTCGTCCAATGCGCTGCAGATTCACCATTTTCACCAGTGACTCCTTCATAAACGCGATCTCCGATTATGAATTTCGTATTGTCACCACAGAAGTAACGCTTTCCGAGATAAACATACACTTTGTTCATTCCCATGATGTTACTCTTGCTGTATTTGTTCGTCAAGGTAGAAACACAGTATTGGAAGTAATCTGACTTTAGATCAAACTGATCGATAAAATCAAAGGCTTCAACAATGATGGAGTCCCAATGCTGTACGAGCATTTTTTTACTGAAGTAATAGTCTAGCTTTTCTCCGAATATTTTCGTGCGCACCAAACGTTCATCCGTCAAGTCTATGTTATCCCAATAATGTTCCTTGTAGTACTTGTAGCGGAAATTCTTATCCAATGGTTCTCCCTCTTCGTTTACAGGTTCATCGGGTACTTCCACTTCAAAGGACATTTTCAAAATTTTGGTAGCCAACATTTCACCGTGGTTCTCTACGAGATCGTTTCGGTAATCTTCCACCTCCTGGTTCAGTTTCTCAATTTTATTTTGAATGTCGTTCCATTCCTTTGATCCATTTTCATGTTTTTGCTGGTCGGTGCGCAGTTGGTCTGCCATGGGACGGCGCGTACCAATCATTTGGACGTATCCAAAGAACAATTTATTCTCTTCGGATTTCTTTACTTCGGCGTTCTGCATGAAATTCGCTCCTTTTGTCCGAATATCAATGTCCTCTTCACCACTGTAGATAAACTCTAGCAAATTTTGATTTGGGATGTATAATGCTAACAATCCAGCTTTTTGTTTTGAACCATCAAAAGTAACAGACCCGTTTTCCATGACAGCTGTATCAGCATAGAATAAATTCTTCCCAAAATACTTCACGAGGTGCACAGTATCTGCTTCCTGTCCTTCAACTTTAAAATGAATTTTCTGTGCTTGAGATTGGTATCCCATCAACACTAACAATAAGGCTAAGACTTGTTTCATAAAATCGTTCTATTTTCTTTCTGTTAGACTGCCACGCAAATGTAACAGCTACATTTCACAGTTTCATAATAAGACGGCAAAATCTTATGCGGCGATGCGCATTTCGCCCGCGTTAACATTATTTTAACGTTACAGGAAATCAGTACTCAGCGTAGATTCCCTTTCGCGCGGTTAGAAAGCTGGACAACATAAAAAATGCATATGCAAAAATGAGTGCGCCGAAGCCCCACCAGGACAATGAGTTATCAATGTATACTCCACCGTTCGAAAAGAGTTTGTCCAGCTGAAATTTCAACAAAACAAAGGTGACGAATGCGATACCGATAACGATCGCGAAAATTATGGAGAAGTATTTGAAAAACTTCATTACAAGTTCCTTGGGATGATACCCGATGCGCATTAAAGTTCGCACTTCATACAAGTTACGAGTAATTAGCAACTGCATGTATTGAATAAGCACCAATCCGGCTACGAAGACAGCGATTACCGAAATTCCGATGACCACCAGAAACAAGGTGCCAACAATACTTTTCAAACGACTTAAATCCATTTCTGATTCTGCTGATTCCAATCCGTGCTTGTTCATGTATTCCTCCATTTTTCCGAATTGGCCATCTTTACTCGAAATCATCAATTGGGTTACTTTCTGCTCCTCATTGGGCGAATACTTCTCGTTAGCGTAAGTCATGTACTCTTCAGGAACCAAGATGGATGCAACTGAGTTCGTAAAGCCAACGATATAAGCCTTGTGTGATTCTTTTTTCTTTCTATCCGGGCTTTCTAACGTTAGCTTGAATCGAATGCGTTTGGCTAAACTTTCCGAAACCTGAGGGATGTTTCTGGAAGCAGCATATGTGTTTAGCATGACCAAAAATTGGCGTGGAAGCACGATGGGTACATGGCCTGATTCTTCATTCCAGTTCCATTTAACGGAGTCCATATCAAGGAATTCTGCATCCACTGTTTGAACGAATACGTCGGTTCCAAAATCCACGGGAACCTTGTTGTCATCCTTTTCGAAATACAAGCCACGCGAAATGACAGGTTGTGCCTTGCTTACAAATGGCAGGTTTCGAATTTCGTCAATGGACTCTTTGCTAAAGTCGGTTTTGCTCAAGTTGAAAACACTGGCATCGGTAACTTTTTTCTGAACCACAATCGTGTTGGGTCCCAGAACGTCATTTCCTTCTCCAAATTCCTGTACTTTGATTAAGTAGTGAATGGAAGTAACGAGAAAGGTAATTCCCAAAAAGGCACCGATCATGGCGATAACCAACTGCCGCTTGTCTTGATTTCTAAATAAGAGTTTATTCAGCATGGTTAAAGTTTTAGTTCGTAATCGTATGCGTAATCATGAGCGCTTCCAAGAGATGTTAGTACAAATCCTGCATCTTGTTGAACGGTTCGATCGTGGATCATATTGAGGCATCTTTCAGCATTGGCAACGTCAAGGTGGGAGAAGGGCTCATCTAAAATTAACCATTCATACGGTTGAGAAAGAGCACGGATAATGGCAACTCGTTGTCTTTGTCCCATGGATAATAACCCACATTCCTGCTCCCATTTGTTTTCAATCTCCATGCGTTGCATCATTTGTTTGAGCTCCACTTCAGAGTAGGTATCCGTCAATCTATTTTTTAATAACAAGTTTTCGCGAACGGTCAAGTCAGGAAACAACTGCAAGTCCTGAAAAATGGCTGAAATTTTCGACTTTCGAATTTCGGTCCAATGATCTGGATTGAGCTGTCGAATATCTTCGCCATTGAAGGTTACAGTACCCGAGTAATCGTGGCGCAGTCCGTAAATAATTCCTGCGAAGGTCGTTTTTCCCTTACCGCTTGAAGCATTTAACATGATTCGATGTGCTGGTTTCAGCTCGACCGAATTTCCCCAAATACTATCATGGCTATGCTGAATGGAAGCCAAAGGTTCGGGCATTATGTTATTCAGTTTAATATGCATAGAATGGTTTGAATGCGTAGTTTCAAGAATCGTTCCATTCTCAATCTTCAGAGCGATTCTTTTCAAAAATGCTCAAAATTTCTTGGACTACCGAGTCTGAATCCGTGAATTTAACCCAGTGACTTTCAGGATGTCGTCGCAACCAGGTTAATTGACGTTTTGCATACCTCCGGGAGTTTTGTTTGATAAGGTTGATGGCTGTTTCTTTATCGATTTCCTGATCAAAGTATGCAAACAGTTCTTTGTAGCCAACGGTGTTCATGGAGGTTAGGTGTCGGAGGTGCAGGACAGACCGTGCTTCTTGCTCCAAACCTTGTTGTATCATCAGGTCTACGCGCAAGTTTATACGATCGTACAACACGTCTCTTGGATGATCTAGCACGAATCGATGTACTTTGAATGGACGTTCTTTTTTAGTTCCTTTACGCAATTCAGTGTACGTTTTACCAGTGATTCTAACGACTTCTATGGCGCGCATTACCCGCGCAGCATTCTGTTTGTCTACCTGTTGGTAATATTCAGGATCCTTTTCCGCGAGCTCAGCATTCAGAGGGGCTAGTCCATTTTCTTCAAATTCCCTTTGAATTTGGCGCTTCATTTCGGGGTCCGTTGGGATATTGTCTAAACCGACGCATAACGCATCTACGAACATCCCTGACCCTCCGACCAAAACAACTACATCCTTCGTTTTAAACGCTGCTTTTAGAATGGAAAGTGCTTCTTTTTCATATTCGGCCGCTGTGACTTCATCTTCCAGATGATGTGAGTCGATGAAATGGTGCTCTATTCCTTGTTGTTCCTTTGCACTCGGCTTGGCCGTCCCAATACTCACTTCTTTGTAAAACTGTCGTGAATCTGCAGATAGGATGCACGTTTCAAAATGTTTCGCAATGGCAACTCCGACGGAAGTTTTTCCGCTGGCTGTGGGGCCTGCTATGACGATGAGGTGTTTGATGAGGTGAAATTATAAAGTAATATTGAATAAGGAATATTTAATAAAGAATAACCGTCTTTTGTGTCGTTTCAAAAATGAGTTACCTACAGAACGAACTAAGTTTCATAGTTGAGATTGAAATAAGAAGCTAGATTCTATTCAAGTTTTTCCGATGTAAGAGAGGTTTCTGTGTTCGTTTTTTTAAACGTAAAGTCTATTAAATATGGCAATTTTCGTTTTTTGAGAATTTCTGTAAATAAGAAACACGATGATTGGGAACAATGGTAAAACATACCAAGGATGATTGTACTTTAATGGAGTGAATTCTGGTGCGTAATTTACCGCAATATTGTAAGCATAAACAGTTCCAATGGTAGAAAAGAGAATAATTAGAAAAAGTGTGTAGTAAGAATATGTGGCGTAAATTTTATTTATTTCCTGAGTAATATTTTGTGAGCAATGTTGGCAAGGTGCATTATAAGTGTCGCCTTCGTGCATTTTAAAATTTATCCGATCGGAGTATTTCTTTCTTACTCTATGACGTTTACCGCAATGATTACATTTTGTGTAGAGGTTCATGTTGAGAAGGAATTAGTTCCAGGAATCATGTACACTGAATGAAAAATTTACCAATAGAGCGATATTCAATATTCATAATTCAACATTTATCATTCAAAATTCAATCATATTCCGTTACCCAATTCATATAACGTTCGATTACGTCTTTGATATAGCGATAGGTCGTTGTTCCGCGCATCATTCCATTGCGGACTACAGGGTCCTGGTAGTATTGTTGTTTGGATAGGTTTAAAAGCATAACTTCGACATTGTCATCCCAGCGGGTTGGGTCTTTACCATACTTCTTAGCGAGTTTTACAGCATCTAAGATATGACCACGACCAGCATTGTACGAGGCCAGGGCAAACTTTTTCCGCTCTAATTCGTCGGGAACGTTTTTCCAATATTTTTCGTCTGCCATGAGTTTTTTGGCGCCTCCCATAATTTGAACCGAAGGAGGGGAATCGGGATACACCCCGTAGTGTGGACCTGTATTCGGCATGAATTGCATCATTCCATACGCTCCTCCGAACGACTGTATTTCGGGGTTAAACTTAGACTCTTGATAGGCGACCGAAGCAATAAGGCGCCAGTCCCATCCAGAAAATTCTTCAGCTTTTTTAAAGAGTTCGTCAAATTGAGAGATACGATCTCCATTGAGTACAACATTGCTGTTCTTCATTTTCGTGGCAATGTGCTTCAGCTCAAAATATTTTCGGTAGATATACTTATACGTGGGTTTCTCCATGAAGTCTTTCAACCAGGCATCCAGTTTGGCTTTTAAAAGTGGACTTGATTTTCGCAGTCCAAAGGCCATCTTTTGCTTAACAGATATATCAAGATCCGTATACAAATTGTCGAAAAATTGTTCGTTTACCTTTGCCACATTATTTTCCGCGACAGTGTAATCGATCAAGCCGGTTGAAACCATTTCGATCAATTCTTCACCACCAACGGTACCTTGAATTCCCTGAATAAAAATGGTATCTCCGATTTCTTCTTGCAGGTGTAATAATCGTTGATAATAACTGGAATTTTTCCAAACTCGAACCTGTTTTTGCGCAAGATCAGCAGGGTTGGTTATCATTTTTTCCATCCATTCTTCCTGCTTCATGTCTTTCCATCCATCGGGTTTTCGTTGAATGAGTACTTGTTGTGTTTGCGCAAAAGGTTCTGAAAAATTGATTTTTTTACCACGTTCTTTTGTAATGGTATAATTACAAGCAATAATGTCGCCCTCTCCTTTGTTGAGCATGATAATGAGACTGTCTAAGTCTTTAATCACTTTAACCTCCAGCTTCACACCGATGCTTTCCGCAAATTGGTTCAGAACTTCATATTCAAACCCCATTTTTCGCCCTTTGTAGTTGAAATAGGATGTTGAACTGTTTTCGGCAAGAACGACCAACTTTCCACGTTTGATGATGGCCGGTAGATCCAGCTTGGCAGATCTACGTTTAAAGACTTCATCATCCTCTGGCTTTGGAGGAGCCTCCATGACACAGCCGCTTGTCGACAATATGAATGTCAGCAAAAAAAGGCAAATCGATATGCTATTGATTCGATGTCTCATGGGCGTAATTAGCACTCTCGTTCAATGCTGTTTTGACTTAATTTACTTCAATAGTGTTCGACAGCATCGCGTAATCAAGGAGTAAAGTACGTTTTTTCGACGTTTCTTGAAGCAATCCAGCAGCTGAATTATCAACACACGGAATTAATCTTTCTTAAAGTAGTCCTCAAAGAAAGGTTGTGCCGTTTCCATGTATTTTTGAAAAGCCATTTCAATTTCAGGTTGTAACATGGCAAAAACATGGGGGGCTTGATGTAAATTGTTCTCAAATGAAATACGACGTGATAACCCGCCAGAAGCACTGCTTAACCCGCGTAAGTACTGATATTGATACAACCAATCAAACTCTTGCATTTTTTCCAGCATAAACTGGAAATCTGGCGTAAATGCACTGCTAAAATAGGGCTGGTGCAGATAAAAAGCGTCAATGAAATCTCGTAAGGGAGTATGATGGTAACTTGACCAATCGCGGGCTAAGAGGTGATCGAAATACAAATCAACGGCGATGCCCGATATTTTGGGAAGATGCGGGTAGAGGAGGTGCAATAATTCTAGTACTGCAGGGTGTGTATCAATATAATTGTCAATAGTGCGGTGGAGGTGGGAACCCTGTTGTACAATTTCAGGGAGGTGTGATAAATTACTGCCTTTGATGTAATCGCCTTGAAGATTGGCGTACATGAGGTCGAGATCGTTGTTGGAGAAATAGAGGTGTCCCAGAAAGTTCATGGAACAATATGCAAAAAAAAATCCCGACACATTATGTAGTCGGGATGTTCTTAATACTCGTCTTCATTGAAGAGAAAATCTTCTCGCGAGGGATAATCCGGCCAAATTTCCTCAATGCTCTCATACACTTCACCTTCGTCTTCTAATGCCTGAAGGTTTTCCACCACCTCAAGAGGGGCACCTGTTCGGATAGCGAAGTCGATTAACTCGTCTTTCGCTGCCGGCCAAGGCGCATCTTCCAAGTAGGATGCTAATTCTAATGTCCAGTACATACCTCCTTAATTTCTTGTTGTTTCGGCAAAAGTAATTTTAATTCCGATAAATGCAAATGAATGGTTGAAAAGTTTGTGTGAACGCAATCTAAACAGTTTGGTCCGACTAACAGGTACATACCTGTAAATCAAAGTGGAACAAGCCTCAAACTTACATGGCAAGTGAGGACTGATGCGCTATTTCATGCGCGGTACCCACGGAATTTCTTCCGCATTCAATTCTTTGGTTAATGCTCTGGAAAGCACAAAAAGATAGTCGCTGAGTCGATTCAAATAGCGCAACAAAAGCGGATCCACTTCGGCAGCATGGGACAGATCTACGGTAATTCTCTCTGCACGCCGACAAACGCAACGGGCTATGTGCGTATTTGATACAGAAACATGCCCTCCTGGTAAAACAAAACTTTTCATCGGTTCCAATCGAGACTCCATATCATCGATCCAATTTTCCAGGTTTTCGACATCTGATTCAAACAACCCGGGAAGCTCCATTTTAGTTCCCTTTTCATCCACGGCAAGCAGCGAACCCATGGTAAACAATCTATCTTGAATCTCCAGTAGCCTTTCTTTATGCTTGCTTTCAATTTGCTGATCGCGTAGCAAACCTACATATGAATTCAATTCGTCTACGGTTCCATACGCCTCAATTCTCAGAGAACTTTTCGGTACACGCGTACCTCCAATCAATTGTGTCGTTCCCTTATCTCCCTTCTTTGTGTAAACTTTCATGTTGTTGTTGAAATCAATTTTGCCTTTCGTTCACGTAATTCGTTTATGCGTGCATTCTTCCCCTGCAAGCGTATATTATTTGCCGATTCTGTATAAAAAATATGATGTTTATCCAGATACTCCAACTGGAAGTCAATCCATTCCAAATCACTGAATTCAGAGCCATAATCAGCCATTTCCTTGCGTAGTTTTTTCGCAATATCATGATAGTCTGGTCTTCCCAAATAATCGTGATCCGCATCGCACATAATTTTTTCCAGAAGTGTTTCTGGTTCAATATCATGCCGTGTACTCAGAATGACCTTTTTGATAATGGAAATTTGAAAATCGGTGTAGCCAAAGGACGGTAATGTAGCTGCAGCGATGTTAGCACCATACTCTTCATTGTCCTTGTATTGCTGAATAAATCCGGCATCATGAAACAAAGCAGCTGTTCGCACAAGGTACGTTTCCTCTTTATTCAACCCTTCCAATTTCGCATAACGAATTGCTGCCTTTTCCACGTTCAATGTGTGCGGTAAATCGTGATACGTTATATCTTCCGGAAGTAGTGACTTTAATCGGTTGAGAATGTGCTCTCGCATCTGATGAAAGTCCATGGATGGTAAATCACATATACTTCGAAGCAAACTATTTGCGAAGACACCTTCTTCTCTCAATGAGTATTGAGGATATAGCCTGTCCAAATAGAACATGTCAATAGAACCGCCACGTTTATGGATTTCGATGGGGCCTCTTGGTGTAGACTCCATGTATTTCGAAACTTGTTCCTGTATGGATGAAGTGATCGTAATGTGTCCTTTTTTAGAGGCGGCTTCGGCACGAGATGCTACATTCACGGTATCTCCCCAGACATCAAAGCTGAATTTTTTTGATCCGATAATTCCAGCGACAAGTGGTCCCATGTGCAATCCAATTCGAATGTCCCAATACTCGCGGTTCATGGCTCTGGCCAGATCCCTTTCTTTCAGCATGAATTCGCGAATCTCGATGGCAGCCAAGCATGCTCTAACCGCAGATTTCGGTTTGTTTTCTGTAACACCTGACAATGCCATGTATGCATCTCCCATGGTTTTGATCTTCTCGAGATTGTATTTTGTGATGATCTCATCAAAACGGGTAAAGTACTTCTCCAATCGCTGAAGTAAACGAAGTGGTTTCTGTTTTTTCGCCTTGAGGGAAAAATCCACGAAATCGGTAAACAGAACAACGCCATTATCTACTCTTTTCGGAGAAAACTTGCTGTTATTCCCCAATTCGTCAAGTATTGCTTCGGGAAATATGTTTGTTAGTAATTGTCCGATGCGCTGGTCTTTGAAAAACATGGATTTGAAGACTTCAATCTTCGAACGCACAAGGTTTGGACTAAACGGATAAACGATATGATCTACGGCTCCTTCATTAATACCACGCACCAATTGCAACCCTTGTTGGTCTTGCCGAGTGATCAAAATGATGTAGTTGTTTTTAAAGATGCTGTTATCGCGAATCAGTTGAAATTGCGCCGCGCCGTCAGAGATTAAATTAATATCGACCAGAAATATGCCAATTTCGCGCTTTTCTAAAAGCGGAATTGCTTCTTTTAAGGAGCTTACAATCAGTACATTATTCCCTCCTCCCGAAAGGATTTCTTTCAGTCCTTTTTGAATAACCGGATCAGGTTCAATGATCAATATATTTATAAAGCGCTCCATTAAATACGAACGTCGTCTATTGTTAAAGGCGATTGCATTAAGTTAAGAATCTTTTGGATAACACTGTCAACAGTGGCGTCTGGACAGCTCGCGCCTGAAGTAATAATGATGCTAACCTTATCCTCAGACGGGATAAACGATTTATTCGTATTTATATTTTTCTTGTGGATGTCAAATGATTGAATCGTGTTCAAATCAATTATTTCCTCACTGTCTTTAATGAAGAACGTTGTGAACTTATCTTCCAGTAATTCGACAAGGTGAGACGTGTTGCTGCTATTATAGCCTCCGACTACAATCGCCAGGTCTGCCTGCTCTTCCAGAAGTGCTAGCGTAGCTGATTGATTGTCATTTGTTGCATAACAAAGGGTGTCTCGTGTGTCGGCGAAGTGCA
This sequence comes from Fluviicola sp., assembly GCA_047947105.1. Taxonomy (GTDB): domain Bacteria; phylum Bacteroidota; class Bacteroidia; order Flavobacteriales_D; family Crocinitomicaceae; genus UBA4466. The sequence goes on from CP170456.1 coordinate 4,079,064, forward strand.
ATTTTAATTCTTCTTCTCCGTATTTCTCAAGCATGGTTTGCTTCAGAAAATCAGCAATTTCTTGTGTCTCAGAAGCCAACATTGTCGTTTGATTTACGACACCGATACGGTCGAGATGCTTTTCCGGGTCAAAGCCTGCGGATACTCTTCCCTCAAACTTCGCAAGTAGCGCAGCACTATCCATTTTTCCGAGAATAAAATCCGCAACATATTCCGTCTCATCGAGGTTTTTTACGATCAACGAAGGAGCCGTTTGTTTACTGTGCGAGAATGTTGCCTTAGTTTCCTCGTGTTTGTGTTTGCCATGGATGATGATGGTGTGTTCATCGGCACCGAGCTTTGCTGATCGATTCCAAACTTTTTCTACAAAAGGACATGTGGTATTGTAGGTTTGAACGTCGATCCCCTTGGATTCTAACAATTCTTTCGTTTCGACTGTCGTTCCAAAAGCCGGAATAATGACGATATCCTCGGAAGTCACTTCGTCCCAAGGAATAAGCTGATTGCCCTCGGTATCTTGAATGAACCTCAGTCCTTGATCTAGTAAATCGGAATTTACCGTAGGATTATGAATCATCTCGCTCAGGAGGAAGATGTTCTTCCCTGGATTTTCATTAATTGCCTTGTAGGATTTCTCGATGGCATTTTCCACTCCGTAGCAGAAACCGAAGTGACGACTGATAATGAAAGATACATTTCCGAAGTCAAGTGTTGTTGGCGAGAAGTCCTTTTTTCTGGGGTCTTCTAATTTACGCGCCGCTTTCACTTTCCCGATTATAGGTGATTTGTAGCGTTCGGGAATGTCAAATTTCTTCATAAACCAAAGGTATCAAAAAAGTTATGTGATCGTAATAAATTTTAAACTGATGTTAGCACAGAAAATTTCGTAGATAGGCTTTTGTCTTTTGCGAATGTGTCAGGGTCGTTTTTTATTGAAATTTGAACGCATTAATGAATTTGATTTTGGTTGAAAATGCTCTGAAAGATCCGCTATGTTTGTGATACAGCGAAACATAATAAATCCTTCAACGCAAAAATGCGTTTAAGTTGTTTTGCATTTACTTGTTTTTGCTGGAATTTTTTCGCATTTTAAAGAAACAAGAAAAGCCGCGAATCGAACATTTTCGAATCGCGGTTCTTTGCTTAACACTGGATCAATTAGTGCTTAATAAGCGATCACTACGTTTTTATCTTTATCGAATTTCACTTCATAAATAAACTCCAGGTCTTCGCTGCCCTTAGACTTCAGGTCTACCTCCCATTCAATTATTCCTGTTCGTTTATTTAACTCACCTTTCGAAAGTTCAGTCGCTTCAATTTCAATTTCAGGGTTTGTCGTCACCGGAATCTGATCTTGAACAACAAGTTCTATTGATCTGGATTTTAGGTTTTTGACTTCAATTGAATATGCGTAAGTTTTAACCATTTTCGTACCTACAACCTTCTCTTTTGTATCGCGTTCTAGTAAGGTGCGTTTCACAATGATGTTTGGATCTTTCCCAAGGCTAAGATGCATGGTATCTTCCATAGATGATGGGTCTAAATAAGTCTCACCCATGTATGTTCCGTCGAAATAAATATTCGCAGTCGCAGGAACGAGTTGTAATTCATCCATTTTAGTCAATTCTGCCACCAGGTAAGCTGCCTTGTCTCGTTTTGGAACTGTGTAATAGCGGTATTTTGCGTCAATATCAACGTTTTTCACCAAAACCATGTGTTGTTCATTGTTCGACTTAATAGTATACGGTAAGTCGATCACAAATTCTGCTGAAATCAAATAGTCTATGGTCTGCGTAAACTGAGATGAAAAAACGGCTTCAGCATCAACAGCATTGTTCAATGTCATGGTGTTTCCAGATGTGAATCCAAGGCTTTCTGCTTTTTTATACATACCAGGCTGAGGAGCGTCACGGCTTTCTGCGGCATCGTTCGAAAGCGATTTTACTTGATACGCACGATAATCAACGTACCACGGATGCAATTCTGGTTTTGTTTTGTTCTGGTAAGGGTTATTCGTGGAAATGGTCAAAGGAACTTCCGTCCAGTCTACTCCTGTGTTTTGGTAAACTTGTGCTTTGTAGTTCAAATTCACGTTGTTATTTGCAATCTCGCTGCGTAGATCATAAATTGGTGTCCAGCCAGCATTTCCGACCAAGTAAGAAACGTTGAGACTTCCTTTAACATACCCATCTGCTTTCATAGTCACAACAATTCGATGAATCGGTCCTTTGGGTTTGTCTTTTAGGTCAGCACTAGCCTGATAGTTTCGTAGGTCTTTTAATCGCTCCGTCATTCCACTTTTGGTTTTGTTTAAGCGATCCTTCTTACGATACAATCCTTGCAACTCTTTATTGATTGCCATCATCTTTTCTGTGTAATATTCTATGGCAGTCTTTAAAAGTGGAATCGAATCATTTACTTTTCCTTGACCGCGCATCGCTCCGTTGTTTTGAAGAATATTTTTAGTCGCAACGAGTACGTCGATTTCGTCTTGATACGTTTGAATCTCATAGTTGACATTCAACAAAGAGTCCTCCAGTCGTGTAATTTTTTGACGAATTTGTAACGGAAGTCCAGTCAAGGGGGTGGTCTCCGGCTGAGGATAATAAACATTGTATTTGGTGTCCAAAATGATAGAGCTCCCCGTTGCTTTTACCTGCAAACTTTTCGGATCAATTCTTGGACTTATCCCTTCAATAATAACTTCGGTTACACCCTTGTTGATGACATAAGAGGCGGATCGATACACTTGTGCACCTTGAGAGTATACCGTGACTTTAGAAATTTTAGATGGAACCACTTCTTCGTCGTTCGCGTAGGTAGATGCTGCGATGAGCAACAAACAGATCAATGAAACAATTTTTTTCATGACATTTTAGGTTGATGATTTTTAAATACTGAACTTATTATTTTGCAAGTCCAGTTACGACAATAAATTGATATACTTACTCATTCATTCTTTGGTACAGTCTTCCTCTAAAAGGGTTCAATTGAAGTGAAGATTTCTTGTTAAAAAAGCCAAATTCGTCCACTCAATTCTCCTTGAGAGCACCATGAGTTGTATTTTGCGTTGAAATTCATTCAAACCATGAAGCGATTGAAACATTATTTACCTTCTCGAAAGAAAGTGTTTCGATTCTTTCTTATATCAATGGGAGGCATTTTTGCGTTTCTTCTGTTTACGCATTTTCGCATAGAATTTGTGAGTGATAATTATGTTTCTAATGACCTGAAGCGTTTGCCTTCTGTTAAGGTTGGGATCGTTCCGGGCACTTCCAAGTTTCTCAGTAATGGTAGTATCAATCAATATTTTCAGAACCGTATTGATGCGGCGGTACGATTGTATGAATCGGGAAAGATTCAGTATTTCCTAATTAGTGGAGATAACGGTCGCAAAGATTACAACGAACCATTGGATATGCGGATTTCACTGATGGAAGAGGGGATTCCAGACAGTGTGATATATCTTGATTATGCCGGTTTCGACACCTACGACTCCATGATACGTGCGAAGAAAGTATTTGGTCAACAGCGGTTTATTGTGATTTCTCAGGAGTTTCAAAACGAGCGAGCCGTATACATTGCCAGAAGGTTTGGTATTGAAGCCTACGGTTACAATGCCAAGGATGTAGCGTATGCAGGTGGAATTCGAACAAAGATACGCGAGTTTTTCGCCAGAGGGAAGGCGTATGTTGAAGTAAATTTGGGTGTTGAGCCAACGTATTTGGGAGAGCGGATTCGAATCCCCTAAGAATGGGAGAATTTAGAAAAACGAGGAGGGGACATTATTCAGAGATTAGGCAATTCTATAATTTTAGAATTTTTTAATTGTACAATTCTATAATTAGACAAATGTCTAACAACCTAGGTAACTAATTCAAGTGAAATTACCCTGTTAGCGATCAAATCAACCCTTCAATCTCTTCTATAATCCTTCCAGCAAAGGCATTGGCTGCTTCCAATGATTTACTTTCAGAATACACGCGAATAATAGGTTCCGTATTACTCTTTCTCAAGTGAACCCATTCTTTACCAATGTATATTTTTACGCCATCCGTTGTATCTACCTCTTCGGAAGCGTAACGCTCAGCCATCGTTTTTAAAACGGCATCCACATCAATGGCTGGAGTTAATTGAATTTTATTCTTCGATATAGTATATTTCGGATAACTGTCCCGTAGCTCAGAAACCTTCATTTTCTTCTCAGCCAATAACGAGAGAAACAAGGCAATTCCCACTAATGAATCCCGACCGTAATGCAATTCAGGATAAATCACGCCACCGTTACCTTCACCACCAATGACTGCATTTTCAGCTTTCATTTTGTTAACTACATTGACCTCTCCTACAGCCGAAGCATGATATGTCAACCCTCGATCTTCAGTGATATCTCGTAAAGCTCGGGTAGAAGAGAGGTTTGAAACGGTGCTTCCGGGAGTCTTACTCAAAACGTAATCAGCAACTGCAACAAGCGTATATTCCTCTCCAAACATGGATCCATCCTCACAAACCAATGCCAATCGATCCACATCTGGATCTACGGTGATTCCCAAATCGGCTCCCGTCTCTTTAATTTTATCCGATAAATCTGTTAGATGCTCCGGAAGCGGTTCTGGATTGTGAGGGAAATGTCCGGTAGGTTCACAATATAGCTTTGTAATATCCTTCACACCCAAAGCTTCCAACATTGCTGGGACGAAAATCCCCCCTGTTGAATTGACAGCATCTACGACTACCGAGATATTCGCTGCAGCGATCGCTTCTTTGTTTACTATAGGGAGAGCCAGTATCGCATCAATATGCTTTTGGAGGTACGTATCGTCATGCGTCTCTGTGCCCAAATCGTCTACTTCAGCAAAATGGAAAGCGTCTTGTTCAGCAATCGTTAATACTTCTTTACCGTCATCGCCAGAGATAAATTCACCACGCTCATTAAGTAGCTTCAAAGCGTTCCATTGCTTCGGATTGTGGCTGGCAGTGAGAATTATCCCACCTTGAGCATTTTCCATGGGTACAGCTACCTCAACAGTTGGGGTGGTGGACAATCCTAAGTTTACGACATCAATTCCCAACCCAACCAAGGTAGAAACAACCAGGTTTGAGATCATTTCACCTGAGATTCGAGCATCACGACCAATGACTACTTTAATTCGGGAACTTTCAGCGTTTCGTTGTTTCAGCCAGGTACCATAAGCTGCCGCGAATTTCACGGCATCCACAGGTGTTAGTCCTTCGTTTACCTTCCCTCCAATGGTTCCGCGGATTCCGGAAATGGATTTAATTAAAGTCATTGTTGTAGTGTTTTAAGATTGAAATGAGCGTTTCAATGCGATCATCTTCATGCACGCGATAGCGCATTCAATTCCTTTGTTACCGTGCTTCCCTCCAGATCGATCAATGGATTGTTGAAGTGTGTTGTCCGTCAGTAAACAAAAAGAAACAGGCGTATTGTATTTCAAGTTTACATCCTTAATTCCTTGGGTTGCTCCCTCACAAACAAAATCGAAGTGGCGTGTTTCGCCTTGAATTACTGTTCCAATGGCAATAACTCCATCCACATCCGTATGCTCACAGAAAAACTGACATCCCAGAGGAAGCTCAAACGCTCCAGGGACAAAACGTACGATGATATTTTTCTCAAGCAAACCGTTGTCAATCAAGGCCTGCTTCGCCCCTTCAAGTAGGTTCAACGTAATGGTATCGTTCCATTCAGAAACAACAATGCCGATTTTAAAATCGGCACCGTTTGGAATAAAATCCTTGTTGTAATCAGATAAATTGCGTCCTTCTGTCGCCATATTATTTGATATTCTTGACTCTAGAGTAGAATCGTTCAATTTCTCTTGAAGTCGCGTATTGCGGATAGTCATCGATAATACGCTTGTAGTATTTTCTGGCTGTCTTAAAGTCGTTCAACTCTTCTGCGCAGCCAGCCGCCTTGTGCAAGTACATCGGAGTAGTGAAGTCGTTATCCATCATATTGGCCGCTTCCACATACATTTTGGATGCTTCAGAGTATTTCCCCATTTCGGATTTACAATCAGCACGCAATCCAGCACAAAGAACAGTTACGTATGAATCTTCCAATTCTACTTCTTCCAATTCTTTGTACGCTTTATTGAACTCGCCTTGATTCATCAATTGTCTTGCATATAAAAACTGCGCCACTTCGCCTCCGACTTTACCATCGTATTTTCGGACTGCAGAACGAAATCCTTCGATAGCAACTTCAGTAGAATCTTTCTTCGCGTAGTTCAAAGGTTCCCAGTAAGAGTCTTTCGACTTCTCATTTGTAGGGATGAAAAACATTTGATACCAAACAAAGTAACCCAATACCAATAACAGTACTCCACCAACCGAAAAGGCGATGATTCTGAGGCGTTTATTCTTTTTGAATTGGTCTTTTATTTCTTGACCTGAGATGTCTTCTAACATTGTTCAATTTTAAGCGGAGCAAAAATAGTTTTTTTTTAGCAGAACGATCAAGTATTCAGGGAAGATATTGCACGAATTCAACTAAATTTGTAGGGATGCATCTAAAGAACTTACAGCTCATTAATTTCAAGAATTACGAAGAAGCCGAGATTCAACTCTCTTCTGGAATCAATTGTTTTGTTGGAAATAATGGTGCAGGAAAAACAAATATTCTAGACGCGGTGCATTATTTGAGCATCTGTAAGTCGTACATGAATGTCATTGATCGTCAGAATATTCGTTTCGATCAACCCTTTTTCTCTATTCAAGGCACCTGGCATAAAGAAGCGCAAGAAATCGCCATTCATTGTGCGGTGAAAATGGGGGCGAAAAAAGTTTTCCGACGCAACAAGAAGGAATACGAAAAACTGGCAGATCACATTGGTCAATTTCCAGCAGTGATGATTTCGCCCTATGATCGGGACTTGATTTCTGAAGGCAGCGAGCTACGTCGAAAGTGGATGGATGGCATTATTGCACAGTTTGACCGAAAATATTTGGAATGTATTCAGCGCTATAGCCGGGTTTTGGAGCAGCGAAATGCATTGTTGAAAAATATGGCAGAGCATCGTTTGTTTGATCGGGAATCTATTGATGTGTGGAATGTACAGATGATCGATTTGGGACATCAGATTTTTGAGCGACGAAAGGCGTTTCTGGATGAATTCATTCCCGTTTTTCAAAAGCATTATTCTGCTATTGGTTTGGATCAGGAGGAGGTGACCTTGGCGTATAAATCGCAACTACACGATCATTCCATGAAGGAGCTTTTGGAAATGTTTGAGCGCAAAGATGCAGTAAAACGCTACTCGAATGCAGGTACACATCGCGATGATTTGTTGTTCCAAATCAAAGGACATCCAGTGAAGAAGTTTGGCTCCCAGGGACAGCAGAAATCGTTCATTATTGCTTTACGACTGGCGCAGTACGAATGGTTGAAACAACATTTGAATACGACTCCTGTCTTGCTTCTGGATGATATTTTTGATAAGTTGGACCACACACGCGTCGAACGATTGATGCAATTGGTCAGCGATCAGTTTTTCGGGCAAGTATTGGTAACCGATACTGATTTGGAACGCGTTGAGAAAATTTTCAGCGATAGCAACCTGCAGTGCAAGCTGTTTCGTGTGAATGAATGCCAGATCCAGGAGCTGGGAGTAAAATTGAGTTTGAATGAGTGATTTAAAACGTAACGCAGAAGAAGCGCCATTAAAGGACGTGTTGGATCGTTGGCTAAAAGCTTACGGTTTGGAGGGCAAGATGAAAGAACTCGACGTTATCAATGCCTGGCCTGAACTCATGGGCACAGCAGTTGCCAACCGAACAGAAGAAATCAAAATCAAAAACAAGAAACTCTTTCTAAAAATGGGGTCGTCCGTGATGCGCGACGAACTATTGCAAGGGAAAACAGTCATCATTCAACGAGTGAATGAATACGCGGGGTTTGAGATAATTGATGATGTTTGGTTTGGGTAAGTTTATAAGCGTGCTTACTCTTGCCGTATTAGTTAGCAGTTGTAGCGATTACGATCACGAATCGAATGCAATTGAAAGTGAGTTTGGTCCAAAAACACAAAGCGAGAGAAATTTAGTAATGTATCTAGATTCAGCAGGATACGAAAATATCCGTATTGTTCGACCACTCATTGTAAATGGAAAGTCTACAAAAAATGTTTATCGCTTAATAATGAATTCAAATACGGACTTGTGCTTTGCAGATATTGACAGTCTTGTACGAATTAGGCTTGATTTGGCAGCACACCTGTACACAAATGTAATTGAGGACTCAATCCGACAAAAAATTACAAAAATTGATATAGACATAAAGTATCAGAATAGTTGTAAGCGAAGAATTAACAGACCCGTGCTTTATCGGGATGTTCAAATTAGAGATATTATCGATAGGATAAAATCAGAAATCTGACTTGTCGTGTAAGAACTCTTCTTTTTGGTCGTCTTTTAACTATCATTAGTACTTATTATGAAGAACTTACTGCTTTTCATTTCTTTGAGTTTTAGTCTGAACGTCATTGCTCAAACCTCCAATTTCAATGACTTTTTTGCTGAGACCGATGCTTTTCTTGGTACAAATGTATCCTACGGCCGCGTCGACTACCAAAACTTAGACCGAACCGAATTAAATTCACTTGTAGCGTTTATCGCTGGAGCCGATTTCGAAACAGCTGATACAAATACCCGAAAGGCGTTTTTAATCAATGCATATAATCTTATTGTGATCAAGCAGGTAATTGACAATTACCCAATTTCATCTCCGATGGACGTTACTGGTTTTTTTGAGGTGAACGAATACACCGTTGGAGGAAAGGAGATGACATTGAACTATCTGGAAAACAATATCATGCGGAAGAAATACCCTGACCCTCGGTATCACTTTGTTTTGGTGTGCGGGGCGATTGATTGCCCGCCAATTGATAACCAAGCGTATCAACCTGAAACACTCGATGCCCATTTAACGAACAGAACAAAGAATGCACTTAACAATGAAGGTTTTGTTTACGAAGAGGATGGGAAAGTCTATTTATCGCAGATTTTTCAATGGTATGGATCCGATTTTGGAAAGAATGACTCCGAAAAATTGGCGTATATCAATGGTTACCGAACGAAGCCTTTCGTGAGTAACAAGGTGGACTATTATGAGTACGATTGGACGCTGAATGAGAACTACATGTCTGGGATGGAGCTTTTGGAGACCCCTAAAGAGGATGATTCTTCAGAAAACGTTACCAATCTCCAAACATTTACTGCTGGAACCCTATTAGGTCAGGGACAAATGGACTATACCATTTTCAATACGGTGTACACGCAGACACGCGGTAATTGGCTCGGAAATGAGTTTTCTGGATCGCGCGAGACGTTTATGACCTCCTGGTTGCAATTTTCTATTGGAGTGGACAAAAGTCGAAGAGTAAATGTGGGGTTGGATCTAAACCTACGCGCATCGGGAATCACGGGAGATACCACCGTTTCTGGTGTAAGAGCGCCATTTGCCTTTTCCAACACCGATTCCACGCGCTTTGGACTCACGTCTGTTGGGCTTCGTGCGAAGGTTGCGCCCTTCAAAGCGGTGAAAGATTTATCCGTTCAAACAACGGTTTTTATTCCCACTATTTCAAATCCAGAGGGATCAAACGGTACGCAGGATTTGTATTGGGCCGATTGGGATCGTGTCACCATGTGGAATCAAATTTTCTATACGAAAACATGGAATAAATTTCAGTTGTTTACGGAAATTGACGCATTGATTCGATTCAAGTACCGCAGCAATCAAATATCTCACATGGACATGCCTATGACCGTTATTGGAAGTTATTTCCCTACACCCAAATGGACCGTCTATGGTTTGGCACAACACACGCCCCGATCGACTTTCGATTTCGAACAGGCAAACACCGATTGGGTAATTCCAGCCAATTGGACGACACTTGGAGCCGGAGTAAAGTATCAGCCTGTTTCAAATTTGACCATTGAGCTGCTTTATACTAACTTCGTTCGCGGTGTTAACACAGGTTTGGGGACTACCTTCAACCTTGGCATCAAATACCTTACAAAATGAAATGGTAAATGCCTCTTCTCTAAAGCATGCAACGGCTCCTCAGTATACTGTTTTTATTCCTTGGACTTCAGAGTTTTGCTCAGGTTCAGGTAGATAGCATTGCTATTGAAAATTTACGCAGAACGAAATCAGACTATGTAAAACAATGGCTGAGGGTAGAACCTGGTAGCTCAGTTGATAGCAGTGCCATACTCAAAGATGTTCAGGAGCTCAAAGATTTAAACCTATTTTTTGATGTCACCTGGAGGTTGGATACTGTCCAGGAGAAATCGGTACTTCATTACACCATCGAAGAGGCACGTTATGTATATCCGTCCTTTGGAAACATTGGATCGAGTCAAAACATCAATTTCACAGTGGGTGTTACCGATATTAATTTTCTGGGGCGCGGACAACATTTCGGTGCGGAATACCGGTTTTATGATCGGCATTCTGGTAAAATTTTTCACTCGGCTCCTGTCCATCGAAATAGAAAAACGGGACATTCCATTGTATTGGGAACATATGCTTCCGTGGAACCGCTTTATTTCGACGAAGGTTCGCGTGATTTCAACTTCGATAATTACCATGTTTCTGCAGAAGGTCGTTATTGGCTTCAGCGCTACTGGAATGTTAGTTTAGGTGGAATGTACATGTACGAGCGCTATCAAAACATTTCCGATTCTGTAGGCTTTTTTGATATGTTGATTGAAAATGGACAGAGATTCGCCTTTCACAAGTATCAAGTGAGAGCAGGAACACAGTGGCGCCGGATTAATTATCACAACGAGCGAAGAGAAGGTATCATGAACCGCGTCCATGCTGAGTACATCGAAACATTCGGGTTTCAGCAGCCTTTTGTTAAGGTCTTCAATGATTTTCGTTGGTTCAAACTCATTGGAAACAGAGGAAATATTTCTTTCCGAAATCGTTTGGGAATAGCGACGAATAATGAAGGTCCGTTTGCACCGTTTTTAATTGATAATTACGAGAACATCCGTGGTAGCGGCAATCGTGTGGCACGAGGTACTGCAGAAATTCTTTTCAACCTTGAGTACCATCATTCCGTTTGGGATACGAAGTGGTTCACTTTACAATCGACGGTTTTTTCTGATATCGGAACATTGCGTTCAGCCGGCTTAAACTTTCGCGATTTTGTAAATGAAACGCAAATTTATAGATATGCTGGACTCGGTTTGCGGGTACACTCGAAATGGTTATATCGCACAATTATACGCTTCGATTACGCTTTCGATTTAATCGACCTGAGAAACGGCGCGTTTGTTGTAGGATTTGGTCAATACTTTTAAATGAAATTACTGATTTACATAGCTGTTTTATTACTTTCCTCAGCCACGGCAATGGCTGGATGTATCAGTGGTGATTGTGAAAATGGCACTGGAACTTATCGCAATGAGAAAGGAGAGCAATATGTTGGTGAATGGAAAAATGGACAGGCAGAAGGGCAAGGGAAGTATACGAATCCGCAGGGTGAATGGTATATAGGTGCTTGGAAAGATGGGAAAATGCACGGTTATGGTGAGTTTCACTACGAGAACGGAAATGTATACAAAGGCGAGTTTCAAAACTATGCCTACCATGGGTTCGGACGCATGTACTTCGCGAATGGAAATTCTTTCGAAGGAGAATACGCATTTGGCAAACGCAACGGTTATGGAACGCTAATTAAAAAGAATGGAGTTCGGTATTCAGGCGATTGGAAAGATGGGAAAAAACATGGGTACGGCACTTATGCTATGTCGGATGGAGACACCTATGAAGGCGATTTCATCAACGATACGTTCTCAGGTTATGGGACGTATAAAAGATCGAACGGAGATACTTACAAGGGTCATTACAAGAATGGAGAGCGCAGTGGTTATGGTGTGTTTACGTCGAAATCAGGGATAACAATCAGGGGGAATTGGGCAAAGGGTGAGTTACACGGAAAAGCTTCTTACACATATGCGATCGGATCGTATTACTACGGTAATTTCTATTACGGCGTAAAGTCAGGTGAAGGAAACCTGAAATGGGCAGATGGTTCGCATTATATCGGTACGTTCAAGAATGACAAGCCACATGGAAAGGGTTGGAAGAAGTATCCGAATGGTGACGAATACCGCGGTAGTTTTGCCTATGGTTTAAAAAATGGCGAAGGAAAACTAAGTAAAGCCTCAGGTGACTCCTACGACGGAAATTGGAAGCAAGGTCAAAAACACGGGGCAGCAATCTGTAAATACAACGGGAAGCGCTATAAGTGCCAGTTCAAGAATGATAAACTATTGGACTATACACCGATATAACTTGACACTCAGGGATTTTGATATTGTTTTTCCAACTTCTCCATTGTGTTTAATTGCAGAGTCACAATTGAGTTTCCTATTTGATCAGTCTTCAACGAGTTCCCACATATCACCGGAAGTCATGTATATTTCAGCTACTATAAAGTCTACCAAGGTTGCCGAATAGACTCTATCTTGATGATCAGGGCCAAGAGATTCTTTTCCATTATTATTAAGGAAGATGATTGAATCTTCATGGAATTTATCTGTATTCAAAGGAATTACCCAATCCTCAGAATTAATGGAGACCCGTAACTTAACACTGTCCTTCGCGTCATTTGGATAATAGGACCATGAGTAGCTGACCCTCATAACCTTATCAGGACTCTTAAATTGTGTGTAAAAATTTGGTTCGCAAGGAGCCATGAGAGGTCCGTTTATTGCCTTATTTATATACCGCGAAGTGTTCTCGAAAACCAGAGTGTCCTCGTTATTATATAAATAAGTAAAACTCTCCTTCAGATATTTATGAGAATCAGGAAGTCTTTTTATATCAAAAGCCTCGCAGTCATTGTCAATAACTCTACCAATACAAGCGGTTATACCTACTAACAGAAGTGAAAATAGAAGAATCGACTTAGCATTCAAATGTTCAAAGGTTTGAAGTTGTAATGACTCTATTGAATGATTACCGTATCACGACTTACACCATACGCATTAAAATATCCCAAAGCACCGTTGTCCCAATTGGTGATTGGATTTCCTGGAGCAGCAGAATTTGATCCTCCTGCAATATCAGCAGCCTGGAAGGTGTAATCGAAAATTACCTCATCCACCGTACGGAATTCGTAGGAAATAGTATCCCCTAACTGACTGAAATCGTTCAGGAATAAAGGACGCGTAATATAATTGCCGTTCGTAAGTGCGTCGTCTTGTGTTTGAATCTGATCAATATTTCCGAAAGTCGTGCCATTTTCAGTAATTACAATTTGGTAGAAATCGGTGGAGTTTGGCGGATCTTGAAAGTTTAAGAAAGTTGCATAACCTGGATCACTTCCGAAAAATCCTTCGAAATATTGGTACGTAATCGGGTCCATTTGGACAGGAGCTGGCATCAGACATCCAGCATTGTACGTTACCCCTTCAGAAACTACCGTTAAAGTATAAGTTGTTCCGTAAACAGGTGCATACCCCGTTAATTCATACTGCCCGTTGCCTAGAGACGGAACGACAGTTGACACGCCGTTTTGATCTGTAATTGTAACAACCGCGTTATCAACAGTTGGGGATGGATCGTTATTGAAATAACTCGAAGTTAGAGAGACTGACACGCGAACCGTGCTGTCCTCTCCAGTGTAATTTCCTTCAATGACAATCGTTTGATTTGCTTCGTTTAAGTCTACATCGATTACTTTCTGACAAGAACTTGCCAAAACTACAATACCTAGAATATATGCTAATTTTCTCATCTTACTTCAAGTTAAAGTTATAGGTAATTGATGGAATGATTCGGAAAAGTGTGGTTTGCACTGCCTGTGTCTCTCCCGTATCTTCATTTTCTTCAAACGTAATAGTAAAGGCGTTTTCACGAGCGTATGCGTTGTATACTGAGAAGTTCAAATTGTGTTCGAAATTCTTACGCTCCTTGAAGTACCATGTACAACCTAAATCCAATCGGTGATAATCTGGGAAGCGGTATCCGTTGCGCTCGGTATAGAATGGAAGTGTTGCTCCGCCCACCTCGTATTTCCCAGAAGGGAAGGTAACCGCGTCTCCCGTGTAATAGACAAAACTGGACGAAAGTGCGATAGCATCATTTAGCTTATACATTAATACCACCGATAAGTCATGGATTCGATCCTGACGGGCCGGGAATTCCTTACCATTGTCAATGTCATCAAATGTTCTCAATGAGCGCGACAAAGTGTAACTGATCCAACCCGTTAATTTTCCCTTCTTTTTCTCCACCTGAAATTCAACTCCATATGCACGTCCATCGCCGTAGACCAATTCTCCTTCCACAAGATCATTCAAAACGGTTTGAGCTCCATTTCGGTAGTCGATTTGATTCTGAAGATCTTTGTAGTAAATCTCGGTGGAAATACGGTACATATTTTTGTTGAGGTTGTGGTAGTAACCCATCGCAACTTGATCGGCAATTTGCGGTGCGATATTATTTGAACTCGGAACCCAAACATCCGTCGGACTGCTAGTAGTGGAGTTAGATAACTGATGTATGTATTGCAAGTTTCTATTGTACGAGGCTTTGATCGAATTGTTTTCCGATAAAACATAACTTGCCGAGAAACGTGGCTCTAATCCGTGATGATATTTGATAGACTCCCAGCTTTCGTAATCTCTTTCACTGGTTAAAGTTCCGTCTTCATCAAATTCGTAGGCTTTTCCATCGCCCATCAAATTAAATCCTGAGTAACGAACACCGTACATGATGTTAAAGCGCGTTCCGATTTTTTGCTCGTTTTGAATGTATGCTCCAACTTCTAATGCATATCGCGGATCTAGAATTACTTCGTTGAAGGATTCGTTTCCTCCTGTTAAAGCTCCGGGGCGGAAAGTGTGGTGAATGGCCTGAATTCCGAATTTGATGGAGTTGTTTTTATTCGCGTAGTACGAGTAATCCTGCTTGAGGTTGAAATCCTGAATAGAAGATTTAACACCAAAACCATCGTCGCCTGTACCAATGCTGAATTCGTAATCGAAGTTGCTGTAAATGAAAGAAGTGTTCAAGAATAATTTACTGCCAAACAAGTGGTTCCAACGCAAGGTTCCTGTTTGGTTTCCCCAGTTGAACCCGAAAATATCACTGAATCCGAAGCGATCGCGACCAAAGTATCCAGAAAGAAAAATACGATCCTTTTCTCCCAACTTGTAATTGGCCTTCATGTTCAAGTCATAGAAAAACAACTGAGTGTTTCGCTGATCCTCTTGGGGAGACAATTTTAAAAACAAATCGGCATAACTACGACGTCCAGAGATGATAAAAGATCCTTTGTCCTTCACAATTGGCGCCTCCAATGTAAGTCGTGAGGAAATCAAACCAATTCCACCAGAAGCGCTGAATTTTTTCATGTTACCATCGCGCATTTTTACATCCATTACCGAAGAGGCACGGCCACCATATTCGGCAGGAATCCCCGATTTGTAGAGCGCTACATCTTTTATGGCGTCAGAGTTGAAAACGGAGAAAAAACCAAGTAGGTGAGAAGCATTGTAAACGGGGGCTTCATCCAATAAAATCAAGTTTTGATCAGCACCACCTCCACGAACGTAGAATCCTGCATTTCCTTCTCCTGCGCCTTTAACTCCGGGAGTAAGTTGCAAGGTTTTCATGATGTCTTGTTCTCCAAAAAGGACTGGAATGGTAGAAATGTCTTTTGGGGTAAACTTCGTGACGTTCATGTCTGATGACGTAATGTTGTCATTCTCCTTCTCAGCATTCACGACCACGGGGCCTATTTCCTGAACTTCTTGAGGAATGTTCAATTCGACATCAATGGATTTGTCCTCGTTCAGGTTTACAACCACTTCCTTGGAGTCAAAACCGGAAGCACGGAAAATTAGCGTATAGGTACCTTGTTTTAGCGTTAAGGAGTAGAATCCGTAGGCATTGGATAATGCTCCTACATTTTCAAGTTCTTTGACTTTAATTTGGGCACCGTAGAGGTCTTCACCGTTCGTGGAATCCTTCACGGATCCACTGATGGTAAAATCTTGGGAGAGTGCAACCGCTGAGAGGAGAATAGTGGCTGCAGCCAAAAGCAATTTCATGTGCAATTATTTTTTCGTAAAAATAAGGTATTGTCTTTCCTTTTGTCGTAAGAGACATTACCGGCGGTAAAGTTACATGATGAACTAACTTTTTTCTTAAAGTTATGGTTAACTCTTGTTAAACCTTGTCCGCAGCTACGTGATAGGTAGGGTCTTCCATTACATTGACCTCTACAATTTTATCAGCATCTCGCAATAATTGTTGGCAGTCGGGACTAAGATGCCGCAAATGAATTTTCTTTCCTGCTTTTTGATAACGTTCTGTCAAAGCATTTAAGGCTTCAATGGCCGACATGTCCACAACTTTACTTTCGGAGAAGTCGATAATAACATCCTCAGGATCATTTTGGATATCAAACTTATCATTGAATACAGAGACCGATCCGAAAAATAAAGGGCCATAAATTTCATAATGTTTCGATCCGTTCTCGTCGATATACTTTCGAGCACGAATGCGCAATGCATTTTCCCATGCAAAGGCCAGTGCTGATATAATGACGCCAATAAGAACGGCCAAGGCCAGGTTATGCAAGAAAACAGTAACTAGTGTCACAACCACCATCACGATCACGTCGGTAAGCGGCATTTTTCCGAATACTTTCAAACTAGCCCATTCGAATGTTCCAATGGAAACCATAACCATCACTCCGACCAATGCAGCCATAGGCAACTGCTCAATGATTGGGGCTCCCCAGAGGATGAAAGAAAGCAACCCGAGTGATGCTACAATCCCTGACAATCGTGCTCGTGCACCCGATGAAATATTGATCAAACTTTGACCGATCATGGCACAACCGCCCATCCCAAGGAAAAAACCAGAAGCGATATTAGCAGTTCCTTGTGCCACGCACTCTTTATTTCCACTACCGCGGGTTTGGGTAATTTCATCGATAAGATTTAACGTTAACAAACTCTCTATCAGGCCAACGCCAGCAACGATTAAGGCATATGGGAAAATCAGCACAAAGGTCTCCCAGGTAAACGGAATACTCGGAATAGATGGAGTAGGAAATCCTCCTTGAATAGAGGCGATGTCGCCAACCGTTTTCGTTTCAATGCCAAAGCCAATAACTATTCCAGAAACGATGACAATAGCAGCCAAGGCAGACGGCACGTATTTCGTGATTTTTGGCAACCCCCAGATAATCAACATCGATAGAAGAACCAAACCAACCATGAGCCAAATAGCATCCGCTTCTAGCCATCGTTTTTCTTCACCAGTGACATCTATATTGAAGAAACTTCCTTCTTTGTAAGCGTATTTTACCGCCTTTTTATCGATGTCGTATACGTGATCGCCCTCAATAAATAATTTCGCTTCTCCTGTTTCGTAATTAAAGAGGGTATCGTTGATAAGGTTGTATGTCAATGCGCCTGTTTCAGAGGAAATGACGTAGGTGTCTTTGTTGATGCTCAGTACTTTTTCGGTAGGGGTAATTTCCTTTTTGTTGTTACCAAATGGGTCCTTCACATCTTCTTTGAACGAGCTTAGCTGCGCCATAAAGATGACGATGGCCAAGCCATTCACAAATCCAAACATAACAGGCTGTGGAACCAAACGTATGAATTTACCCAGACGGAGCAACCCAACAATGATTTGAATGATTCCCGCCAGTATTACCGTTGCAAAGATGTATTGGGTGATTTCATCTACTGAAATTTCTGGATTCGCTTGTCGTATCAAAGCGATCATTCCAACATAAATCACGGCAACGGCTCCTGTTGCACCAGAAATCATTCCCGGTCGCCCTCCTAAAATTGAAGTAACCAACCCGATGGAAAATGCCGCGTACAAACCTGTCAATGGAGACAATCCTGCGATCAAAGCAAAGGCGATGGCTTCTGGAACCAAAGCAAGCGCAACCGTAAGACCGGAAAGTACTTCGTTTTTGTAGTTAACTTTCTGCTTGAGATCGAATAAGTTGAATACTTTTTTCATGCGGCGTTACCTTCGGATTTAAGGGCGCAAAGATAACACTTCCATCGCGACCTGCCAGATGTCTGCACATTAATTAGCAGAATGAGCGCGACTTACCATTATACCTCTCAGACTCTAAATCACTCTGACTTGTGGTAGGGCGGGAAGTTCGTTGGCATTTTTGAACAGCGATCGTGCAGGACAATACTACCTGTGACTCCGACATTCAAAGAGTTGTTTCCAGGAAGCTTGACCACCATATGACACTTGTCTAAAACAAACTCAGGAAGGCCAGTATCCTCAGCGCCAAGCAAATAAATGGCTCTTTTCGGATGCTCGAATTCATGCAGCATTTCTGCACGGTCGTCGAGTTCTACGCCTATCAATCGACAGTCGTAGGGGATATTTTTGAGCAATTCGTCAAAGTCATCGTAATTAAATAAGGGAATACGCGACCAGGTTTTCATGACATCGGAGGATTGTTTCTTGTACTTTCCGTCTACTGTGAAAATGTAGGATGCTCCCAAAATGTAGGCTGAGCGCCAAAGTGTTCCGATGTTGTGATGTGTCTTGCCCCGAAAAACACCAATAGCGCAATATCCTTTCGAATTGTAGGTGATCATGTTGCAAAGGTAATTATTAGTGAGAAGTGAAAAGTGAGAAGTGGTCAGTAATAAGTGGAAAGAGAGAAGTAGAATTCAATGGGGCCTATTTACTTTATTACCTCTCACTTCTCCAGAATGCTTAGTATATTCGTGGGAAACGATAAATTATCTCCATGACATTTTTCGGAGCGCTTCGGTCAAGTATTAATGGTACCGCCTCTTTTTTCCAAAAGAAAATACCGGGAAAATGGTCTTTCTTTTTCGCTTTTTTGATCACATTCAGCATAGTACAATTATTCTCTGTTATTGTATTTTTCTACGGTTACACGAATCTTTACAACGACCTTGGGCCAAACTTCATGGATGAATTCTTATTTGATATTTCTGGTGGATACTTACTGTATTATCTTCAGTTCGCTGCTTTTTATCAAGTGATTTTTCTCGTGTCAATGCTGCACAAAGCAGGTGGTGAAAATATCCAATCCCTTTCTTTCTCTCAATTATTCTCTAAAATACCGATTCAGGCATATATCCTATATTTTCTTGGGGTTTTTGCTTCTTTGGCACTCGTAATGTGGTTATCGAAATCGAATGAATATGCTTATTACGGTTTTAAATTTGATAGACCCTTGCAACTTCCAACCATTATTGTCGATGATTGGTATGTGGTTGTATTCAAATACACTTTACTGGTGCTAATTGAGGTGATACCAGCAATTGTCTTAGGATACTACATTGCTGGAATCAAAGAAAAATCCTGGTCAATGAAGTTTTTACTTCAGTTTTTTAAACCAATGCTGTCCGTTGTATGTCTTGCATTAGCACTGCAAGGGGTGTTCCAATTTGTTTCGAATGCCATTACCACGGTATTTCTCGGGACGCTGGTGCAAACAATGCAAAATGAGGATGTCATTCTTGTCCTGAGCATTGGAATAAGCTTAGTTTTGAACGCTTTCTTTTACGCCGCGGCGGGAAGTTTGAGTTATTTTGCCTTTGATACCAAAGAAAAGGACAAAGAGGACCGAAAGTTGGAAGATTCGCCTGAAGAATTATTAGATCAAATTTAAATTTTATGGAATTCATTTCTAAAGAACTAGATGAGTACGTTAACAATCATACACAAGCCGAACCTGAGTGGTTGTATGAGTTAAATCGAGAGACCCATTTGAACGTCATGCAACCACGCATGTTGAGCGGACATTTCCAAGGCAGGGTGTTAAGTATGATATCGAAAATGGTTCAGCCGAAGGACGTACTTGAAATAGGAACGTACACTGGGTATTCGGTACTTTGTATGGCGGAAGGTCTGGCAGATGGCGGTCATATTGTAACTATTGATAGCAATGAAGAGCTCGCAGATTTGGTTCAACGATACCTCAAAAAATCACCGTACGAGGATAAGATCAAATGCGTGATTGGAGACGCAATGGAAGTGGTTCCTGGTCTCAAACGCGAGTTCGACTTGGTGTTCATTGATGCAGACAAACAGAATTACATCAACTATTACAATATGACCTTTGACAAAGTGCGCTCTGGCGGTTATTTCCTGTTTGATAATGTGCTCTGGTCAGGGAAAGTGCTGGAGCCTGCCAAGGAGAAAGACATTTCTACGAAAACACTAAAGGAGTTGAACGAGCTCATTCATAACGACGATCGGGTAGAAGAGGTATTACTGCCTATTCGGGATGGCTTGCTTTTGGCCCGAAAGAAATGAATTACAAATGACCTTGATAATCTCGATGCTCTCTAAATGACATCGATCGGTGGGATTGTATCACAAGTCCTGCACCAAAAGTCATGAAAAACTGGTTGCTTCGAGATGGTGCTAACCCTGCGCCCATATGATAACGGAATCCTCCAGAAGGAGCCCCGTTTGAGTGCCTGTTGCCAGTAGTGTAGTAAGAGGTTTGAATTCCAATACCAAAGTTGCGCGGATCTTCTAGATAATACAAATCGAGGAATTCCTGACTATTAAAATTTTCAAGAAGGTAATTGTGATTGAAGAACCAGTAAGCCATAAGATCAAAGTGCATTCTTCCCGTCCAGGTACCGTCTTCTCCTTCAAACTTGGCGTAATCCACGTATTTCGCTCGATGAATGGTCATACCCATACTCAAATGATCTGCCGTACCATGAAGTTCTCTTCGAAAATTGGCATTCCCAGAAATTTTCGGTCCGAATGAAAACGTTGCTTTGATGGGAATTTCATCAACCTGAAAGCGGCTATCGCCATTAACCACAATAATTGTCTCCCGAGCAGTCTTTGTATGGTCAACTGTACGATTGATGAAAAAAGCGGACGCATCCATATTTAGTCCGTACCCTGCTTTCATGTTGAAAAGGAAGTAGCGAGGTTCGTAGAAGGAAAATCCGCCAAAATAGAGGATACCAGGACTTTCAGCTTGTTCTGCTCCCAGCCAAATTGAGGCTCTGGGCATGGGTTCAGCATAAAACTGAGGCCAATCATGCACTGCGTCGTCATGAATTATTTGTGCTGCTCCGAGAAAGTTGAAGCAAAAGACAAGAATGGAAATACAAACTATTTTTTTCATCATCACTAATACAATTCAACGATCTGATTGAAAACAGATCCATAATTAGTGTAAGACAGCTGTGCGTAGTGTAAACAGTTCGAATATAGCGAACAAAGGATGAATATTTACGAATCGACAGGGAAAAATTAATCGGCAAGAACAGTTACCTATTTCATTGTATAAAACAATCAATCATCATTTTGCGAAGTTTCTTCAGGAACGGCTTGTTGCGTTTTTGCTTCAAGGTTTCGTTTTCGTTCTTTGATACTCAAGTCCAGGAAGAATCCAAGGCCAATAGAGAGCAGCACGTATGCGAAGAAATAGTACATTCCGAAAAGTATTTTGGCATCCATAGTGACGCCTGGACTCATGTTTGAGAAGCTTAAAAATGCCAAGAACAGTGAAACCACAAATACATCCGCCATCGACCATTTTGCAAGGAAGGAAAGCACTTTTCTGAATCGTTTTGCACCTGTAGTACTTGAAACCAAAATGACCAGGGTGGAGAGTAGTTTTAGCAATGGGATAATGACACTAAAAAGCCCAATGGAAATCGCAACGGGTTTGTTGTCTGTTTTCCAAAGCATGGTGATAACTTCCATAATACCCTTGTTCTGGTAGTAGAAGTAGGTCTTCCCTGGAAATACTTTGTCTACTCCAATATGAGAATCTTGATGTTCAATCATGTATTGCTGCCCATCAATAATTAACTGTTGATAGCCATTGACAATGCCTTGGGCTGAGTTTACCATATCTTCCGAGCCAGGAATTACACGCACCAGTTCAATGGAAGTGTTCACGTAGCCAACATATTCCGCAACTTCCCCAATGAATTCAGTAGCATCTGCGTAGTACGGAAGATCATCTGCTTTGACGAAAATCTTAATGGTTAGCCCTTCCTTGTATGCCTCCATTTCCAAAATAGGATTCATAACACCAATGCCAATTAACCCCATGCCAATGAAGCTAAGTCCCATGGTTAGTCCATACATTTTACGACGTTTGAAGTAAATGGCCATGATGATTACCAGGTAGGCAATTGAGGTGTAAATGACATACAATCCTTGCATTTTGGCATTCGCCATGTGCGCATCAGCCTTTCCCATAACAGTCTCGAACTCGGCTTTCTTCTCTTTCCATGCATCCTCAGTAAAAAGCCAATCGCGGGCAGAAAGCAGTCGGTCGTTAAAGTTTAGAATGTCAGCAATTTTGGATTTCTCTTCTCTAAATTTTTTTGAATGCTCATAGCTTTGAACAACAAAGTATGAAACGATTCCTAGAAAGAGAATCGACAGGATCAAACCGGGAAGGCTGTATAGTTTTTTCATCCGTGAGAGGGCATTAGTTTCACTTAAAAGTAACAGAAAATGTTACAGTTTCTAGATTAATCCGAGTCCCATGAGAATTCCCATTACAATGAGAAGAACACCTACGGTACGCTGTATCCCTTTGATTGTCGTCTTTTTAACTAGTTGTTTTCCTATGAAAGTCCCAAGAAAAGCGAATACAATCGCAACAATTAACAAAGTTTGTCCCTCCAAGATCGCTGTGCGGAACTGCATATCACCATGACTTGCCTCTGAGGTTTTACTCACGAGAATCCCCAGCGGAAGAAAGTAAGCAATCAATCGCGCTAAATCTACAGCCAACGAAACGGAATTGGAAGTTCCTATAAATTGTTCTTTTGTAAGTCCAACTTTGGTTAGGAATGTAGCACGAAATGCGCCTTGGTGTCCGGAAACACCGCCGAAAAATCCACTGAGAATTCCCCCAAGGGGAAGATGTTTGGGCTGTACCTGTATGTTACTTAACCGTGGTGAAAGATCAAATATGGCGAAGAAAATCATTAGAACGCCAATGACTACTTTAACTGTTGTTATTTCAAAAGTACTTGCGCCAAGATTATAAGTATACAAAATGGGTAATCCGTCAATTTGTTTTAGCAGTAACCCGCCAACGGCCCCAAAGATCATAGCGGGAATCCCGAACCGAAGCAAAGTAGGTAAGTGTATGTGTTTGGAAACGAGCGCAAACTTGAAGATGTTATTCGCCATGTGAACAATCGCAGTAGCACCTACGGCTATACTAACATCAAAAAAGAGACTAAAAACGGGTAACATGATGGTTCCCAGCCCAAACCCCGAGAAGAAGGTGAGTCCGGAAGCAAAAACTACGGAAATTGCAACTATCACGAAATCCATAAAGTGAAATTACATATCGTTATTGAGACCTATGTAAAGTTTGTATTAATTCTTCCGTGCGACGCAGTAGTCCTATCAGTGAGAAGTTTCCGTGAAGAATAGATCACACTTCTCCCTATTGTCTCCACTTATCACGATAAATTCCGTTTTCATGATTTCTTATTCATTATTCCTTATTCAAAAGCAGTATTTTCGTTTCGTATGAAAAAAGTGATTGATTTCCGAAGTGATACAGTAACCCAGCCAACGCCAGAGATGAAGGAAGCAATGTGTGCTGCTCCGTTGGGGGATGATGTGTTTGGTGAAGATCCGACGATAAATAAACTAGAACGGTACGCGGCAGAAATGTTCAGTATGGAGGCTGCAATTTATTGTGTTTCGGGTACACAAACGAACCAGATCGCAATTAATATTCACGTGCAACCCGGTGGGGAAGTGATTACGAACGTTGATAGTCACATTTATAAGTATGAAGGTGGCGGAATAGCAAGGAATTCAGGGGCTTCGGTACGATTGATTCACGGGAATCGTGGTCGCATAACTTCCAATGATGTGAAACAGTGGATCAATCCTGATAACGTACATTTACCTATTACTCAATTGGTAAGTTTGGAAGATACTTCGAATCGAGGAGGCGGTGCCATTTATGATTTTGAGGAAATCAAAAAAATCCGACAAGTTTGCCTGGAAAACAATTTGCCTTTGCATTTAGATGGCGCCCGATTGATGAATGCCATTGTTGAAAACGGGGTGGACTTAAAAGTATATGCAGCTGAGTTCGATTCCATTTCATTGTGTCTCTCCAAAGGATTGGGAGCGCCAGTAGGCTCTGTACTACTTGGTTCAAAAGATTTCATTCACAAAGCACGTCGCGTGAGAAAAGTATTTGGTGGAGGGATGCGTCAAGCGGGCATAATTGCGGCAGGCGGGTTGTACGCTTTAAAGAATAACGTTGACCGCTTAAAAATAGATCATAAACATGCGCGGATGTTGGGTGATACACTGGCGTCTCTTGATTGGATCGAGGAGGTTGTTCCTGTCGACACAAACATTGTTGTGGGCATTTTGAAAAATCAAGACGCTGTGATGCCTCTGCTGTCTAAACTAGAGAATGAGGGTATTCTGGCGATGGATTTTGGGCCTGGAATGATTCGTATGGTTACCCATTTGAATAATTCACCTGAGGACATCGATCGTACCATTGAAGTGCTTAAATCATTGTAATGATGCGTTTTACTCTGTTTTTTTTGGTCTTCTTATCCGTAGCTTACTCCTGCCAGGAGAAGAAAGAGAAAGTCATTGATATTTCGGAGCGAACACCCCAATCTGATCGAAATTATGAGGATCAGGACTCCGTAGAGGTTTCTGATACTTTGGCTGCGCAGCTCGCAACATTTCAATCTTGGATCCCTACGGTAGATTCCATCCGAATGAATGAAAAGAAGCATTTTTTGATGCGTTTCCAACCTGTGCGTTCGGATAATTTTGTTTTGTATTTAGCATCAGGAGATTCGCTGCAATACGATCGTTGGGTTTACCCCGATTCTGTTATTACGAAAAGCGCTTTCTACAACTGGCTCGATCGAACAGGCTTGTCTTATTTCGGTGCAAAAGAAAATATTAGTAAGGAAGCCTTCGCTTTGCTTTTGACAGACACGGTCATAATGAGATTGAACGGTTTCGTTGATTTCAATATGTGGGAAACGTTAATTGAAGATCAAGATTGGATGAATGAGGGAGATTACTGGATCAAACAGCGTAAATTTGGCAAAGCGCAATGGTATGTGCGAAAAGAGGATGCATTTAAAAAACTACCGGACCAATGAAATTTGTTAATCGCGGATATATTATCATCCAACCCAAAGAAGCCTTTATTGAGTGGGCAAATGAGAATGATGCCGACTATTCAAACCTTGAGGACAACGAACCCAATGTGTATTTGATTGAGGAAGACTTCTATGATGATGAAGCTGTATTGAAGGGATATTTCAAACGCATTTTTGAAAATGAGTTGTTTGCAGTTACGGACAAAGATTCCACGTTTCCACCGATTCGTTGGGAGATATTCAATGAATGGTTTAGCGTACGTTTGGGCGCGACTGTTTTCGATGCAGAGGAGGAAGCCATAGTGGCAGATTAGCTTGATTTTTTTCACAGACCTAGCACTTATGTTTTGCTAATTAGACAATTGTCTAATTTGCGAATTGTTAATTCGTAAGAAATTGACAAATTTTTTGGTTCTTTCAAGTAGTTACTGTTGACTATCTGCCACCTAGAACTTCGAAAAGCGGCAAAACCCTCACTCACTCTTCATGCATTTCAAGCTCTTTGATAAAATGCTGCAACGCCTCACGATGTCCTGCAGGTCCATTGTGCCAATGATTGTATTCGTATATTAATTTGGCTTCATCATTTCGGGACACATCAACTTGTTCTATGAAAGATGCATAATCCTTATTCGAATAGATAAACAACAAACCATGATCGTCAAAAACAATGTATTCCCCTGTTCTGGAATTTTTCGCCATGAACTCAAAAAAAACATTTCCCAACAAAATATCTTCGTTCTTCTCTAGAATAACAAGCAACTTTTTGCGTCCTAGCATACCCACATAATCCGTCGGATTTTCATTGTTATCCATGTCTCGAATTTTTAGGTCCAAATACCGAGATTTCCGAATGAAATTATAGAGGAGTAATAATGCGTCTTCGGGTGATTGCAGTGAAATCACATAACGCGTTTGTTTCTCATACTTCTGCACCAAATAAAACGACTCTTTTGGAGCTTCGCCCGACAAGCATTTCCATTGTTTACCACGCATAGGATCCTAACACTTTTCGATCAATACAGCGTTGTAATATTTTGGATTTAGAGAAACATCCTCAGTAACCCAATCAGGCTTCGTAAAGGACACTCCCTCTTCCTGAACCTCAACCTCTGCCAGAATTAAACCTGCCAGAGCGCCTTCAAAAACATCGACTTCCCAAAGATGCTGATCAACTTGAACCTCATAACGTCGCTTTCGAATGTGCGGCAATTTAAAAGTGGAAATCATTTCTTCGACATCATTCAATGGAACTTCATATTCATATTCGGCTCGAGTGACACCTTTTGTGGCTCCTTTTATGGTGAGATACCCTTTGTTTCCTTTCACTCGAATGCGTACGGTTCGTTCTTTTTCTTTTTGCAAGTACGATTGAATTATCAACAACGGTTCAGGCTTTACTATACGGTTCCATTGTTCCGTGTCGACTAAAAACTTGTATTCGATTTCCTGTCCCATATTATCCTACTGCTCCAACGAACCCATATCGGTTTCCTGTTTTTACGAGTTCCAAAGAAACCAAAATATCATGGTCAACATCTTGCACGCGAAATATATACGTGTAGTTATCATTGTCCATTGCGATAACCTCAGCAACTTCGATTCGAATAATTTCGGAAATAGGAATGACCGAAAAATTAGGGGCATCGATGCCAGTGCCGGCGAATAATTCGTCCAGCAGTTGCTTCTTCTTTCCTTTCAAAAACTTTCGCTGTTCTTTTCGATAGGATTTATCCAGTAATCGGTATACTTTATTGTATTGATGTGCCTTCGCAGCAGCAACAAACGTATTTACAAACTCGATTTGCTTATCTGATATATCCTGAGCCTTTGAAAAGCCCGGAAGTAGCAACAATATACCCAGGAATAAAATCTGCTTCATGCTACCAATATAGCCAGTTTCCCGCAGATTCGGTTATCTTCGCAACGTGAATATTTTTCTCACATACGACTACGAATTTTTTTTCGGAGATCATCCTGGAAGTGTACAGAAATGTATGCTCGAGCCTGCAAATAACCTTATGGAGTTGAGCAGGGGAAAGGACGTTTCATTGACCTTTTTTGTGGATGTCGGCTATTTAATTCACGCCGAAAAGTATCCAGAGCTTTCTGCCGAATTGGACGCTGTTAAAGCGCAAATAAAAGACATGATTGAGAAGGGTCATGATGTGCAATTGCACATTCATCCGCATTGGGAAAGAAGTAGTTGGAGCGATGGGAAATGGTCATTCGGTACAGCTACGCATTACAAATTAGCCGATTTTTCGAAAGAGGAGGCTGCTGAAATTGTTCGTAATTACAAAGCACATCTGGAAAATCTCATCGGTCGGAACGTAAGCGCTTTCCGAGCAGGAGGTTGGTGCATTCAACCGTTTGAGCATATAAAAGAAGTGTTTCAGGAAGTCGGGATACGAATTGATTCTACAGTAATTCCTGGAGATTTTTTGGAAACAGATTCGTATGCAGTGGATTTTAGAGAAGCGCCGATGAAATCGAAGTACCGTTTTCAATCAGATGTAGTACAAGAAGATGAGGAAGGGGCATTTGTTGAATATCCCATTGGAAGTTTGAGATACAGCCCGCTGTTTTATTGGCGTTTGTATGCACTCGGAAGATTGTTCCCCGCAAAACACAAAATGGTGGGTGACGGGCAGTTTTTAAGTCAAGGTGGAAGGAAAAAACGCAAGTTGACACAATTTTCTATCGGTCATGTTTCTTCCGATGGATATTATGCAAGTAAGCTGGATGCAGCTTTGAACAAATACCAAAACTTGAAATTTGAAGATCTTGTCGTGATTGGTCATCCGAAAGGAAACACGGTTTATTCTCTTGAAAAACTGAAAGAATTCATCGAGAAGCATCATAACAATCATCAATTCATTTCGTTTCAGCAAGTGCTATGAGAATCATCGAGCGATCAGCGGTAAATGTAAACCAATGGAATGCATTGGTGCGTCAAGCAGGTGGGTCTTTTTTTTCCTACTCCTGGTATTTGGATGCTGTTGCCGAAAACTGGTGTTTGCTTATTGATGACGATTACTCAAGAGGAATGGCATTGCCGTATACCAAAAGAATGGGCGTTGAAATACTGTACGTACCTATTTTTAGTCGTACCATGGAGGCGATGGGTGAGTTGTCCGATGACGCTATTAATCTTATCAAAAAACGGTTCAAAGTCATCGAACTGGCTACTCGAAACAATATTTTCAGTACAAATGAGACGCGGGTACATCAGGTGATCATAGATTATGACAATCGTAAACTGTCATCGCAAGCCAAACGCTCGTTGAAAAAGGCATTGAATTCAGGGGTGCAAACGACAGGTAATGAATCGTATTCTTTTGTATTTAATGCCATTGAGGAGGAACTACAAGGTAAATTCAAAGGGGTAGATGCTGAGCGAATGACACGTTTGAACCGCTTATTTCAATCCGCAGAACAAGTGGGAAGTCTAAAAGTATTTGAAGTCTCCGACGGGGATCAGACTGGTGGAATTGTGTGTTTGGAGGATGAAACCAAACTCTTATA
The DNA here is from genome assembly GCA_047947105.1 of Fluviicola sp. Taxonomy (GTDB): domain Bacteria; phylum Bacteroidota; class Bacteroidia; order Flavobacteriales_D; family Crocinitomicaceae; genus UBA4466. The sequence goes on from CP170456.1 coordinate 4,107,780, forward strand.
CCTAAAAGGGGCCTGTCCTGAAAAGCTGAAAAAGAGTGGAGGTATGTACTTTGCATTGAATTCAGCGATTGAATATGCGAAAGAACGAAATTTGTCGTTTGACTTCGGAGGCTCTAATGTGGACGGAGTACGACGATTTAACAAGAATCTTGGCGGCGTTGATCAAACCTATTATTATTACGAGTCCAATGAAGCGCCTTTCTGGTTTCAATGGGCGCGAAAGATAAAGAACCAAGGGATTCGTTGAATTCGAAATTGATTATTTTTGACCATGCTTCTTCCTAAGTCCAATATACCAAGATGGATTGTGATTGTTGCCGATATCGCAATGTCACTAATGGCGCTTTTCTTGGCGTACCTCATTCGTTTTGATTTGGAAATAAAGCACTACACCCTTCGCGATGAATGGGACATTCTTTCCAAGTCTATTGGCTTTTACATTGCGGTGAAACTCATTGTTTTTTATGCATTTAAAATCCACAAAGGACTAATTCGTCATACCTCTACACAGGATTTTGCCAGAATTGTGCAAGCAACTGCAATTTGTAGTGTCATCTTTTTTGCTGCGAGTATGATCCGTGTGAATGCTTTGGACGGATACTACCTCTTTCCGCGTTCGGTATTGATCATGGAATTTGCATTTGCCACCATATTAATTGTTGGATCTCGATTCTCAGTAAAGCTAATCTATCTGGAGTCGGTTAAAAGTAAGGCAGCCGATGGAAAAGTACTGATTTATGGAGCTGGAATTTCAGGTTTGATTACCAAGCGTACCATTGAAAAAGCCCCAGAAGCTTCGTATCGCATTATTGGTTTTTTGGACGACAACAAAAAATTGGCAGGAAACCGATTGGAAGGGATTACGATTTATCATACCTCGGCGCTGCGAAAGGTAATTGAAAGCAATGACGTTACTCAACTTATTGTGGCTATTCAGGAACCGGATCAAAACAATCGTAAGGCAGTCGTTGAAACGTGTCTGGAGTTAGGCGTTGAGGTAAAAAAAGTACCGAGCACAAAAAGTTGGATCAATGGAGAATTCTCCACAAAACAAATTTCCAAAATTAAGATAGACGACCTGCTCGGGCGTAAACCTATCCGCCTGGATGAAGAAAAGATTCGCAAAGAATTAACGGGCGAAACCATCTTAGTGACGGGCGCGGCAGGATCCATTGGAAGTGGAATGGTGCGACAAATTGCAGCCTTTCAACCCTCGAGATTGATTTTACTTGATCAAGCCGAATCACCGTTGTACGACCTGCAAAACACTCTGCGGGATGAGTTCCCTCAACTAACTTTTGAAGTTGTAATTGGAGACATTCGAAGTGCAGATCGCATGGAAAACGTTTTCAGAACTTATCAGCCACATTATGTATTTCATGCGGCTGCGTACAAGCATGTTCCGCTCATGGAGGACAATCCTTCAGAAGCGGTTCTCACCAACGTGCTTGGTACAAGAAACCTGGTGGATTTAGCGGTGAAATACAAGGTGTTCAAGTTTGTAATGATCTCTACTGATAAGGCAGTTAATCCGACCAATGTCATGGGAGCATCCAAACGAATTGCGGAGATTTATGCACAAAATGCGGAGGGCGAAACCAAATTTATCACCACCCGATTTGGAAATGTTCTAGGATCGAATGGTTCTGTAATCCCTCTATTTCAGCGCCAACTGGATCAAGGCGGACCACTCACAGTAACCGATGAAAGGATAACTCGTTTTTTCATGACAATTCCAGAAGCGTGTCAATTGGTTCTGGAAGCAGGAACGATGGGTGAAGGAGGAGAAATTTTTGTCTTTGACATGGGGGAGTCCGTGAAAATAATTGACTTGGCCAAGAAGATGATTCAACTAAGCGGTTTGGAGTTAGGAAAAGACATCGAAATAAAAATTACTGGCTTGCGACCGGGAGAGAAGCTGTATGAGGAACTGTTGGCAAAAGAGGAAAACACTTTACCGACACATCATCCGCAGATTCTAAAAGCTAAAATGCGGGAAGAGGAAGGCTCGCAAATAACTCAAATTCAAGCATTAATTGCGCTGTTTGGAACGCAGAACAATGTTGATATCGTAAGAAAAATGAAGGAAATTGTTCCAGAGTTTATCAGTAATAACTCAACCTTTGAAGAATTGGATAGAAAATGATTGAACCAGCTAGAATTCACGTACGTTTTTCTGACCTTGATGTGCTCGGACACGTAAACAACTCCATCTATCTAAGTTATTTTGAGATTGCCCGAGTACACTATTTTGCTCAACTTTTAGGAAAGGATTGGGATTGGACCAATAACGGAGTCATATTGGTGAAGAATGAAGTAGAATATCATAAGCCAATTTTGCTTCATGATGCACCGTTTGTTCATATTTATCTCGCTCATGTGGGTGAGAAGAGCTTTACACTTTCATACGAAATCAAGGTTGGAGATACACTACATACAACAGGGAAATCTGTTTTGGTTTGTTTTGATGCTTCGAAACATGCAACCATTCCAATAAATGCCGTTATGAAAGAAGCCTTGAATCAATTGCCCCAGCAACAATAATTGTTATTTTTCTACAAAAGAACACCATGAAGTATATCATCACCTTACTTTCTTTCGCATTCGTTTTTGCAGCTTCCGCGCAATTCGACGACATCAAACAAGAGAAAGATTCTTGCTATTTCCGATATAAAACGGTGCGAGATGAAAATGGAAAGATGAAGAAAGTGCGTATCAAAACAAAAAATGAGCTGCGTTATTTGGAGTGGGAATGTGGGAAAAAGCCCGGCTGGTACGATTGCAATTCAGATTTAACGTACAACGAGGAAACCAATACGGTATATCGCATCAATAACGATCGTAGTAATTTTGCAGGTACCAACAAGCCATTTACCGGAAATTGTGAATCGTGCCATCAAAACGGACGGATTCAACGCCGGGTAAGATTTGTAGACGGAAAAGAAGATGGAAAAGATACGACCTACTACGAAAGTGGTTGTCCTCAAATTATTCGAGAATTGGTGCAGGGAGTAGATCACGGTACCTGGTACTACATGTATGATAGTACTGAAATGTTAGCGTGGGAAATGAACTATTATCTGGGTGAAAAACACGGGAAACATATCTTTTTCAAACCGCGTGAGAAAGAGAATCCTAATGACAGAGACCGTTTGGATACCACCAAATGGGAGAACTATGATATGGGGTATTTACATGGTTTGAAACGTACGTATCATGATAACGGTGTCCTCAAAATGGAAGTGAATTATGACCACGGCTGGTATGACGGCACCTTCCGCCTGTTCAACGACGAGCGTGTAATTATTCAGGAAATAGAATACGAGGATGGGGAAAAACATGGTGAGGCAAAGCATTATTACGATGACGGGACGTTGTTGCGAACAGAAATGTGGGACAAAGGACTGAAGAATGGTGAATTCAAGACGTTTTACTATGATCAACAACTTCAGTCGATAGAATCCTACAAAAAAGGACGGAAGCACGGCTGGTTCGAAGAGTATCATCCAAAAGGAGAACTCAAGAGTAGAAAGAATTATTGGGAAGGAGTTTTAGTGCAAGAATATAGATACGACGAGCATGGTCGTGAAGTTTACGCATTTCCAAAACAAGAAACAGGTCCGGAATATGAAGATGATGCCATGCCGAGCGAGAAGAAAGAAGCCGATCGCGAAAAATTCTTGAAAGAGCACCGCAAAAAAACAGTGAAAGAGGCAAAGGCTGAAGTCAAGCGTCAAAAGAAAATTGAGAAGGCGAAACGTAAAGAGGAACAGAAAAAGCGTAAGGAGCGTGCCAAGCAAGAAGCCAAATTGCGAAAGCTTCGAAAAAAGAGAAAGTGGCGGGAAGCACAAGAGCTGGAAGAGCAGATGGAGAAGCAGTGGGGTTCTGGTGACCCGCAATCGGAAGAAGTCGAAGAAGATTAAATGTACCCGGTTATGTCATACACTGCATAGCCTACCATTTCCTTCAATAAATCCTGCCAAACTGGGAAATTGGAAAAGTTGGGAATAATGTATTGATCCCAGTAAAAGTTTCGGGTTTGATTGGTGTAGAGGTCAGTAGAATAGGGCGTCACTTTCAAACCTTCTTTTCGAAAACAACCCATCGCGCGTCGCATGTGAATTCCAGAGGTAACCAAAACAAAAGACTTCAATTCAGGGTAAGATGTTCGTAACAGTTTGCACGTGTTTCTTGCATTTTCATGGGTGTTGACGGAGGACTCTTCCGTAATAATATCCGTTTTCGGTATGCCCCAACCAACGAGTATCTCCTTCATTTGTTTGGCCTCATGCAATCCACGGTCTCCTAAATGCCCAGAATCTCCAGAGATCAATATTTTCTTTACTTTTCCCTTCTTGTATAAGGTAACCGCCTGAAAAATTCGGTCTCCCGGGCGTCGGATGCTTAATACATCCAGGTCGTTGTTATATTCTGACATTCCACCAAGAACAATAGCTACATCATGCTGCTTCAGCTGTGATTCCTTCATGCCAGGATACTCCCACATTCCGCAAATCAGTGAAAAAATGACCGAATTTGAGAAGAACAAAAAAATGCCAATGCTGGTCCACTTCAACGTTTTTTTCCATCGTGGATTCTTCCAGAAAATGTAAAGTCCTATACTCAGCATCAACCAAAAGAAGGGTGAAAGAAGGAATAACAAGACTTTAGATAGTAAGAAAAACATTCGGTAATCTTCTTTGTTTTACAATGCGCGCACAGTTTAAATCATTACTTTTAGCGCACAGATTGAGACAAATATCACGAATAATTTAGAAAGATATGAAGGAGATCGATAAGTGGTTCGGGTTGGACGAAGGTACCATTGCTGGATTGGCCACAGAAATTGGTATTCGTTTGGCCGTTGCATTGATAATTTACATTGTTGGTTTCTGGCTGGCAAGACAGCTCTCCAGAGGATTCCGTAAGATTTTGGAACGGCGTGAGACCGACCAAAGTTTGACCACCTTTCTGACCAGCCTTACAAGTATCGGTTTAAAGGTTTTGGTGATTGTTTCAGTTATTACGCAGCTAGGCGTTGAAATGACATCCTTTGTGGCCCTCCTGGGAGCTGCAGGATTGGCAATTGGTATGGCATTCTCAGGAACGCTTTCAAACTTTGCTGGGGGCGTTATCATTCTTCTTTTGAAGCCATTCAAGGTGGGAGATTACATCGAAACACAAGACGAACAAGGAACAGTAAGAGAAATACAAATTTTCAATACCATACTGACTACTCTGGATAACAAGGTTATTATTCTTGCCAATGGCGCGGTAGCAAATGATACGATTATCAATTTTACTAAAGCAAAAAAACGCCGTGTGGATTGGAGTTTCGGAATTGCCTATGGAGATGATTTGAAAACGGCAAAAGACCTGCTATCCAGGTTTATCAAGGAGGATGAACGAATTATGCAGAATGAGGAAAATTTCGTTGGCCTTGGCGAACTTGGCGATTCGTCCGTGAACGTTACGGTTCGTGCATGGGTAGCGGTTGAAGATTATTGGCCTGTTTTCTTCGATATGAACGAACGTGTCTACACAGAATTCGCAGATGCCGGTCTGTCCATACCGTTCCCTCAAATGGATGTGCACATTCAAAAAGAGGATTCAGAGAATGCGTGATTTTTTAGAACATCCGATTGTAAAAGGATACATTGCAGCCAATCAGTTTGGTGAGCTCCTCGAGAAGAAATTTGAAATTGTCGGTCCTGGAGAAGTAATTTATTCCATGGAGGTGAAAGAGAAACACCTTGCAACTCCAATTGCCGCACACGGAGGATCGATTGCAGCATTGATGGATGCGACCATGGGTGTTTGTGCACTTTCTCAAGTTATTGAGCAGAACAAGGTAGTGTCTACCATCGAAATGAAGATTTCCTTTTTGGCCCCTGCTAAATTAGGTGACAACCTCCGAGGGACAGCAGAAATTGTAAAAAGCGGACATCGAATTTTATTCGTCGAAGGATTAATTGAAAATCAAAACGGACTCAAAATTGCCGTTGCCACGGGTACTTTCAACGCGTACCCAATGGAGAAAGCAGGATTCTTTGGGTAATTAACTCGTCATTTTAGCAGGATGGAAAGCGTAGTCGAAAAGCACTACTTTTTGGTAAATCCAACCGGGATTTTGGGTTCGTCGTAATCATACATGTTGATATACAGTTCAATGACACCTTCCGAGCCGTCATATTTTATTTCATAAATATCTAAAAGTCCTCCTCCCATAAAACCCCGTGGAGTTTTAAAATTACAGCAACTAGAAGCACGACTGTATGTAATTTCTTCTCCATTCGGCCCCGCAAGTTGGTTCAAAAACTTCCGTTGCATGGCAGGACCTTCCTGATTTTCAACACCTCCGACACAAATCGGATTTTTTGAGGTATATCCATAGGTAGCATCTGACGCTTTCTTTGAAAGATGAATTGGACCGGAGCCTTTCATTTTCTTCGGATTCATAGATGCGCTTCCATTTTTAGTTGAAGCACAACCGCTCAAAACGAAAAGCGATGCAATTAAGAGTAGTGATAGGAATTTCATAATTGTCGTATTTGTTAAGAAAAGTAATAAAATCAAAAGAATTCGCGCATTCTTTGTTGCACTATATGAGTCAACTCCTTAAAAGGAATATCTTTGCACCATGCAGTTAATCTTCAATGATATTGGAGGCGGCGAGATTGTCTTAATCCTCATTTTTATTCTCATCTTCTTTGGATCGAAAAGTATTCCCAGTTTGGCGCGTACCTTCGGAAGAACCATCCGTCAGGTGAGAGAGGCTTCTTCTGATATTCAGGAGGAAATACGCAAGTCGGGAGATGAAATGAAAAAAGATCTCAATCTGCGAGAAACAATAAGAGAAACCACAGAAGATATCAGAAGACCGTTGGATCAATATGCGGCAGATCTGGAAGACTCTATGAAGTACCAGACACCGCGAAAACCTTCGCACATAAAGCCAATGGGACATGTGCCAAAGGAAGTTGAAGCTCCTTCCGATAAAACATCAAAGACGGATAAGAATCCTAGCGTTGAAGAAAAAGAGTCACCGAAAGACCAACCCCCAAAAGAAGATTAAACGTCTTAGGTGTGAAGGAAACCTAAGCTATGATTCCAACGCATCAATCAGAGAAAACGAAAGCAACGAAGATCGTCGTGAATCGACTGTCATCGCTTACCGAGTATGACTTTAGTCATCCCCACAGACACGATTATTTTGAATTTTTCTGTTTTGTAAAAGGGGGAGGTACGCATGAGATCGATTTTACGGATGTACCCATTCAATCCTTTTCAATGCATATTGTCGCACCTGGACAAGTGCATCGTGTCAACCGCAATTTGGATTCTAACGGCTTCGTGTTTCTCTTCCAGTTCGAAGGACTCCAGGCACCCAATGTGATAGCAAATTTCCTGTTTGATCACATCTGTCATGACCTGGATGAGCGTGTGCCCGAGTATCTTGTTCCAGAGGACAAGCATGCATGGTTTGAAACGATGTTGTTTTCCATTTGGGAAGACTACAACAAGGAATCAAGTCTTTCAACATTACAAATACAAACAGGTATTCAGCAATTGTGTTTAAAATGCATGGAGTGGGATCATCAGGAAAGTCCTTTGCTATCCAATGATTATGGGCAATTCCGAAGGATGTTATTTCAAGATTTTCGCTCGAAAAAGAAAGTAAAGGAATACGCAGCTGCTTTGAATATGACAGAAAAATCATTGAATGAAATGGTGAAGGAGCATACCGGAAAAAGTGCAAGTAAAATTATTTACAACCAAATTGTACTGGAAGCCAAGCGCCTTTTATTGACAGGGATTGCGGCAAAAGAAGCTGCCTACGAATTAGGATTTGACGATCCAGCGCATTTTAGCAAATTTTTCAAAGCGCAAACAGGTCAATCTCCCTCAGAATTCCGAAATGTACATGTGGAAGGATGAAATATACATGGTGTTCGACAATCAATGATCATAGCTTTGTAGAAAAGCTTTAATTATGAATGCACAAAAAATACTTTTAGGTTTCTGTTCCTTAGTGCTTACCTTCTCTGTGAAGGCGCAGTCTTGGAATCAGGTGACCGTTCCTACACAGGAAAAATTGAATGATATTCAGTTTGTAGATAATCTCGTTGGTTATATAGCGGGAGATAATTTGACTTTATTGAAGACCACGGATGGCGGAATCAATTGGATAAATTTATCTCCGCAGGGGTTGCCCAATCAAGGTCCAACAGATCACATTCAGGAAATTGAATTTGTCGACGCCAATATCGGATATCTCACCATTGAAAATCAACTGAGCGTTTATAAAACTACAGACGGCGGATTGAATTGGACGGCCGTTCAGAATAATCAGACGAATCAATGTTTTCCGGTGAGCGTTTATGCATTTGCAGAAGGGGAAATGTTTACTGGTGGATCGGATTGCTTTCAAGGAGCAACGATTAATGAATATCAATCTCCTACCTGGACCACTCAAACAGTGAATTATACCACCTGGGATACGCAGCATTTTGTAACGGATTTGGATTTCAACGGAAATTTGGGATTGGCCGCTGTGAACAATGAGTACTTTTTACGAACCACGGATGCTGGAGCGACGTGGGATTCCATCAATTCCAATATTGGTAATGGAAACGTGCTAACTTCTGTTCTAATCGCAGAGAATGATACGTGTTATGCCGGTTACAATCAAAATGGAGGTGGATTTGGAATTTTGTATTCGGATGATGCAGGCGTAACGTGGCAGGAAGATATCAATTCCGCGACCTTCTTCTACCCAGCTTACTATGGAGGTACTGTGAATAGTTCGGGAAAAGTGTACATGGCTGCTGTGCCATCCTTTGGAATGCAAGGGCTAATTTTTGAGAAAACAGGAGTTACATGGGGATTTGAAAGTGTTGATCAGCCAGTTTATGCAATGGATAATTATGGAAATGATGTCACATGGGCAGTAGGCGACAGTGGATACGTGGTTGTGAATAAGGTACTATCTACTGTTTCTGCGCCAGAGCTTGATCAAGACATGGAAACGCTGTCGCTGTATCCAAACCCTACGAATGGTATACTGTTTTGGGATTGTGATTCATGTAAAGAAGGAGAGGTTCAAATTTTTGATTGGCAAGGGAAGTTGATTTATGATGGGGTAGTAATATCTAAGCAATCGATTGATCTTTCTGTTTTGAATTCTGGAGTGTATGTTTTTCAGTTTACATCTGATAATCAGAGGTATATATTCAGGTTTGTCAAAGAGTAGATATCGACGTTTAAATTTAAGAGTAAAAATAGCGAGTTTTCATAACTGCTTGATTACTGGTTTGTTATATTTGGTAGTGTCAAAGTTAATTTTGCTCGATAAATAATATGATATGATAATTCAAATTAATTTTTCACTCACCATGTATTGATTATCAACGTTTTGTAAGGTGAATAATTAAATTTTTTGAATTATGAACCTACTACTCACCCTCACCATGAGGTCTAAACCTCGTATGGTAACATTTTGTTTACTTTTTTTAATTTCAAACCACTCTTACGGACAACCTCCAAACGATTGTATTTTCTCAGCGGTTGATATCACTTCGGTGATTAATGGGATAAGTTCTACCAACCGATTTGATTGTAGCAGTCACGCATTCACCGGAGCCACAAGAGATAATGTGAATGGAAACAATACTGCTTGTGATGCCGGACCAGACTACAGAGACGTGTGGTTTACTTTTACGGTAACACCTTCAACACCTGCAGTTTGGATTGATGCCTACACGCAAGGAATGGATATTGTCTCCGCTTTATATTCGGGAACGCCTGGTGGTACGTGCGGGCCTACGGGCAATATCACTGGTTTAACGTATGTCGATTGTTCTGACAATGGGTTTGGCGGATCTCTTGATATGTCCACCTGTACGACGCCATTGCACTCCAGAATTGACTGCTCATCTCTGAGTCCGGGTACCTATTACTACAGAGTTTGGGAATGGAATGGCGGTCCACCGCCAACGGAGAACTTTAGTCTTTGTGTCGAAGATGCAACTTCAGATGGTGTGACGTCGGACGGCTGCCCTGGAGGCCCTACAATTGCCATTACGCCTTGTGAAAATACAAGTATCACAGAAACGTATTTAAATTTAAGCAACGCTGGTATGACAGGTAATGCTTGCCTTACCAATCCAAATGAACCGCCACTAGCAGCGGGAGCAGCCGGAAATTATCAAGATAACTGTACTGGTACACTTTGGACAGGTGTTACTTATGTGAACAATGTCATGAACAATTCTGCCATTTACGGTTTTAATATTAATGCAACACCAGGCTGTGATCCACAAGTATCATTAACCTTTGACAATATGGAATATGGTGGAACACCCGGGAACGTTGCTCAAATTCAAGTAGTGAACGGACCTTGTACTGCGGGAAGTGGAGCTGTGATGTTAGGAACTACCAGCGACCCTTGTTTTTATATGGAGCCGACCTCAGGGACGCTCCCCTCAGGAGATTACTTTATCATTGTTGATGGTCAGGATGGTCAATTAGTGGAATATGACCTTACTATCGACATAGATTATACTCCAGGGTGTGAGAATCCTGATCCACTTGATTGTACGTTGCCAGTAGAGTTGGTTGACTTTTATTTGGAGCTAAATAACAAGGATGATAGAACAAGCGTAGAAGTGTACTGGGAAACAGCCTCGGAAAATCGAAGCGATTATTTTGAAATTGAGCATACCACTGATGGTCAGGTTTTCACCAAAGTAGGTACAGTAAATGCCTCAGGAGTTTCTACGGAAAACAGCGTTTACAATTTCACACATGACTCACCAGCGAAAGGAGACAACTACTATCGCATAAAGCAAGTGGACATGGATGGTAAATACACACGCATTGGACCAAGATCTATTCGCGTAGAGTCAGAGAGAAGTTCCATCGAAGTAGCGCCAAATCCTTCCAACGGTAACTTTGAAGTGACTTCAAATTCGAGAATGGAACGAATAAGAATTCTGGATATAACCGGAAAGGTTATGGTAGAGGTTCAAATAGATAGGGCTACGTACCATCAAACGGTAAAGTTGAAAGAAGACGTAACGGGGACATTCCTGCTCGAAGTTCTGGATGAATCTGGACATATACATATGGAAAGAATACATGTCAAATAAGACTATTTAATTGATAGGAAAGGGGAGCGTGCACAACACGTTCCCTTTTTTATTTTCTAGATAAATGCAAAGGACCTTATATTGAAGAAATTTTAGTAGCTGGAAGAATACCTCGACGGCACTGACCTAAAAGGCATTTATAACGTCCAAAAAATTCTAAATCTTAAAAAAATACATTTTTCGTGAACCTTTGCCATCTTTCTGAGTAGTACTTTCGAACTCATAGGACAGGTGCACCAGTTCTTTTTAAAATTTACGTATGAAACCCATTTTATTTTTCATTTTTTGCGGATTTACAACACTATTATCCGCGCAAGAAAAAAAGCCTGTTTATTCGATTGTGGAAGAAATTCATGACAAAAGCTGGTATGAAACGCAATTAGATCTTTGGGAGAAAGAGGCAAAAGAAGGTTCGAAATCTGCTAACGCCTGGTATAATTACTATGCAGCTAGCAGGGCCCTGTTAAACCTTTCCGTAGGAGATGAACGCACCCAGTATAAAGAATTAGGAAAAACAATTACTGACGAATTATTGAAAGTCCATCCCGACTCTTTTGAGGCAAATTATGTCGCAATGTGGAGCTCTGGATTAAGCGGTAAGGATATGGGCTATCTCTGGAAAGCCTACGAGATCGAGCCAAACGATCCGCGCTTGTATGATGATTTGCTAATTCACTATGAAATGGAATGGGACAATCCCAAACGCGCAGATATGGCAGAAAAAATGATTCAGAGTAATTATTTGGCTCCCGGAGTCATGAATTGGGGCTACAATGTTCTGGCAGAAATAGAAGAGTACGGAGTTATCCTATCGGTTGGGGATAACGATACATACGCACTCTGGTTGAATAAATACGGTTTAAATCATCGAACGGATGTTACCATTTTAAATATTCACATGCTCTTTCTGGAAGAATATCGTGATAAATACTTCAACAAACTTGGCATTCCTTTAATTGATGTGGAAGGGGTTACATTGAACGACATGATTGCTCATGTTATGAAAAATACGAAAGATGCAACTGTACACATCGCAACAACTGCCTATCATTGTGTTGAAGACGTTACTTTGGATAGTAATTTGTATCTCACCGGCCTGACCTATCAATATTCAGAAGATCCACTAGACAATCACAGTTTGATTCGCCGAAACTTTGAGCAACGCTATGCATTGGATTATCTCAAAGTAAAATTCTCGTGTCATCGCATGGATCAAATTGCCACGAGTTTCGATGCTACCTACCTTGCCGCAATGGTAAAGCTGTACAAGATGTACAAAACAGCTGGTGAGAAAGAAAAAATGGAGGACTTATCCGTACTGATGGAAAAAGCGAGCGAGTATAGTCATATGGCAGAAGAAATTCAGAAAATCATCCACTAACCAGTGTTTCGCAAAGAAAAAAGTCTGAATTTGAGCGCTGCCTCCGATGAATCGTTAGTTGCCTTGTTGTCTTCAAAACGAAGAAACGAGGCGCTGACGGAATTATACCGTAGGTATGGTTCAAGGATATTCGGGTATTTCTTTCGAATGTTTCATGGAGATCGTGATAAGGCACAGGATTTTGTTCAGGATTTGTTTGTTCGAATCATGGAACGGCATCACCAGTTTGACCCAAATAGAAAGTTCTCAACCTGGATGTTTACCATTGCAAGTAACATGTGTAAGACAGCGTTTCGGGACAAATCTATCAATCTTCCTATTGATGGAAATGAAAAAGTGTACTGGGCGGAAGATGCCCATACCAAATCTGAATTTCAAAAGGCTTTGATCAATGCGCTCAGCAATTTAGAAGAAGTGCATCGATCGACATTTGTGCTGCGATATATGAATCAACTATCCCTGAAGGAAATCAGCGACATTGAGAGTATACCCTTGGGAACAGTAAAATCGCGACTGTTCCATGCAACAAAAAAAATGGCTGACGCCTTGAAAGAGTTTCAGCCGATAGAAAATAACATGTTCAAATTGTAACAATATGAAGAGAGAAGAGACAGAATTGCAGGTATTTGATTTGTTAGAGACAAAAGACTTTGATACGCTATCAGCAGAGGAAAGGTCTCTGGTCTTATCCATTCTATCGGAATCGGAGTATCAATTGCAAAGGAGAATTATTGTAGAGTCTGAAGGTTCTGAAGAAATAATTGCTGGACCGCTCGTCCTTCCAACAAGAAGTAGCGTGGTTCCTATTTGGGTCGCTTCTCTTTGCTCGGCTGCGGCTGCTGCGATCATCGTGTTTTTAATGATGTTTTCTGAAGAAAATATTGAGGTGCGTGAATTTACAGCATCTCCGACAGTCATTCATGATACTTTAATTGTAGAAAATAAGGTAACTGATACGATTGTTGATTATAAAATTATTCGTTTAAAACCATCAATTCAGAACAAACCTGAGGCAAATTTAGTGCAGGTGCCAGAGGTTATTTCTGGTGCTCCAAACGTGCCTCCTATGCGTGAGGAGGAATTGGTGAATTCTGGTGTTTCTGCGGCGAATGATGCCACTGCTGCTAGTTTCAAAGTGCAACCATTTCTTGGAATGTGACGGTAGGAGATAAGAACACCGCACTCAATGAAAAAACTGGTTTTCCTTTTATAAGAACAGCAGGACTATTCGACCTTACGAATGATCCTTCCTCTTTTCTTTTTTCTGTTTCTAGCGTTTGGTAATCTGAAGTTTAGCGCGTTAAACTCAACAAATTACTTCGCCTTAAACAATCCATACTTCATTATGCACCATAGGGCGCGGAAGCCATCTTTCCAGCCTATTTTCTTTCCCTCCTCGTAGGTTCTACCGTAATAGGAAATACCCACTTCGTAAATGCGGATATTTTTATTTCGGGAGATTTTAGCCGTAACTTCTGGTTCGAAACCAAAACGATGTTCTTTCAAAGAAAGCCCTTGAATTATATCAATTCGGAACATTTTGTAGCACGTTTCCATATCCGTCAAATTCAGGTTGGTAAACATGTTTGACATTTTGGTTAAGAACTTATTTCCGATGGAGTGCCAGTAGAACAAAATTCGGTGCGGATGCCCACCAATAAAACGCGATCCGTAAACAACATCTGCGAAATCATTACATATCGGTTTTAACAAGTAGTTGAACTCTTCTGGGTCGTATTCCAAATCAGCATCTTGAATCACCAATAGATCTCCTTTCGCTTCTTTGATCCCAGTATGAAGGGCCGCTCCCTTTCCTTTATTTACCTCATGTTCGTAATACGAAATTGGCAGTTCTGGATTCGCTTGCATGTAACGTTCCACCGCTCCTTTAGTATCATCTGATGAGCAATCATTCACAATAATCACTTCTTTTTGAATGTTGTGGATAAGCTGCACTGCCTTGACTTTATCAAGAATTAAATGAATCGTTTTTTCCTCGTTATAGGCAGGAATTAGAATGGATAGCGTGTTAATGTCCATGCAATAATTTTTTTGCGAATATACGTTAATTGAGCGAAATGAAATTTAATCAAGCGGAGGCTTTTGTCCTCCCTTTCAGTCCCACCCTAAAGGGCAACTTCCTAGATATTGGCATGGGGTCCACATTTGAAGTCTACCACAAGGGCACGGAGCGTACAGAACATCATAAAAGCTTGAGGTTGTAAAGAACACGGGGAGATTATAACAAAGTCATAATCTGGTGCCCCCTTTCAAGCAACTTTGCCTAACTTCTCTTTGTGTGCTTTGTGTGTTCGTGGTGAAAAAAGCAAAGTCTTGCCTTCCTGACCGCCGGCAGGAGAATTATCCAGGGAATCGCCACTTTAGAGGCAACTTCCTATTTAATGGCACTAAACCTAATTTATTTCTTTTGCAAAAGTGTCTCTTATGCGAATATACCTGCTTCCCCCATTTCGGCAGGCTCAATGCATCGCTTTGGAGGGGGAATCGAGGGGAGGACTAGAACAATTCTAATCTCAACATCTGCAATTATCTATTGGTGCCATTCTCTATGCAACCGTCTTTTAAGGGGGAGGAATTCTTCTCAATAATTACCAGGAAACAATAAAATCTTACTAATCCTTTTATTCTACGTACCTTTGCACCACATTTTAAAGCACTTAGATGACATTTGAAGAACTAGGGCTGAAGAGTGGGGTGTTGAAGTCGTTAAAAACACTGGGGTTTGAAACACCCACTCCGATCCAACAGGAAGCTATTCCACATCTATTAAAAGAGGAAAGCGATTTTGTTGGTTTAGCTCAAACAGGGACAGGTAAGACCGCTGCATTTGGTCTACCATTAGTAAGTAAAGTAGAAGAGGGAAGGAAACGACCTCAGGGCCTCGTAATTTGTCCAACACGAGAACTTTGCTTGCAAATTTCTAAAGACATTCAGAATTTTTCGAAAGACGTTAATGTAAATACAGTAGCCGTGTACGGTGGGACTGACATTGTACGTCAAATCAAAGAAATTAAGAAGGGAGCTCAAATCATTGTTGCAACTCCAGGGCGTCTGGTTGATTTAACTAAGCGTAAGGCGATTGTCCTGCGTGAGATTGACTGGGTAGTTTTGGATGAAGCCGATGAAATGCTTAACATGGGCTTCAAGGAAGATATTGATCATATCCTTGATGAAACACCTTTAGAGAGAAACGTTTGGTTATTCTCTGCAACCATGCCGAAAGAAGTGGCAGAAATTGCAAAGAATTACATGGAACAACCGCTAGAGGTTTCCATCGGCCACAAGAACCAGACGAACGAGAACATCGAGCATATTTATTTCACTGTATCAGATAGAGATCGCTACTCGGCGGTAAAACGCCTAATTGATTTCAATCCGAATATCTATGGTTTGATTTTCTGTCGAACGCGTCGTGAAACTGCGGCCGTGGCAGAAAAATTAGGTAAAGAAGGATACAGCGCGGAGCCACTTCACGGAGATCTTTCTCAAGCACAACGCGATCAGGTAATGCGCCGTTTCAGAAACAAGGACATTCAAATTCTTGTGGCGACAGACGTAGCGGCTCGTGGAATTGACGTAGATGATATCACGCATGTGATCAACTACAATCTGCCAGACGAAATAGAGAATTACACACACCGATCAGGTCGTACAGCAAGAGCTGGAAAGCACGGTGAATCATTGGTTTTGGTAACGCCGCGTGAGAGCTATAAAATCAAAGCTATCGAGAAGAAGATTCGTACAGAATTCACAAAAGGGTTGATTCCAAATGCAAAAGAGATTTGCGAAATCCAGTTGATGAAATTGGTAGATAATGTAATTACTACGCCTGTCAAAGAAGACGATATTGCTGAGTTTTTGCCTATCGCCATGGAGGAATTCGAAGACTTTTCGAAAGAAGAAGTGATCAAGAAATTCGTATCTGCTGAATTCAACCGATTTATTGAATATTACGAACGCGCTGGAGATTTGAACGCCAAGGAAGGCGGTCGACGCGATCGAGATCGCGGTGATAAAAATGACCGACGTGGATCAAGAAATGATGAAAATAAAACGCGTTTCTTCGTAAATCTCGGTAAACGCGATGGGTTGAATCCAGGTGGTTTACTACGCGTTATTTGCGATACTACAGGACTCCGCTCAAACGCTATCGGGCGAATCGACATTATGGCTTCGTTCTCATTCTTTGAGGCAGACAATGAAAATGTCGATCGTATCTTGTCTCAAGTAAACGGAAGCGAATACGAAGGACATAAAGTAAGTATCGAGGTTACGAAAAGCAAAAACGTCAAGAAAAAACGTGGTGGAGCTAACAGTCGACCACGAGGTGGAGCAAATCACCGCGGTGGAGGCGGAGGAAAATTCAAAGGAAAACGAGAAAGGAGAGCACCGCGTCGTAGAAATTAGTAATGGAAACCGTTGATTTTCATCCAGACTTTGTGAAACGGGTACAAGGTGATCCCTTTTTGGGAACATCCTTGTTGGAGGCATTGAACGAACATGTCCCTGTTTCGGTTCGTAGGAATCCACAGAAAATGGAGGCGGAATTACCCACTTCTCATATTATTGATTGGTGCGAAGGTGGCTTCTATTTAACGGAGCGACCTTCATTTACTTTGGACCCTTTGTTTCATGCAGGCTCATATTATCCTCAAGAAGCTGGGTCCATGGTGATTGATACTGTACTCCGGCAATTGGAAATCCCTGAAGCACCTACCGCGCTGGATTTGTGTGGATCACCGGGAGGTAAATCAACATTGGTTTTGAGTTATTTGAATAACACGGGAGTACTTGTTTCGAACGAAGTTATTCAGTCGCGTGCAAAAATTCTCAAGGAAAATTGTACAAAATGGGGCTATGCGAATAGCGTTGTAACGAACAATGATCCTTCTGACTTTGCGCGATTGCCAAATTTCTTTGATGTGATGCTCGTGGACGCTCCATGTTCTGGAGAAGGAATGTTTCGCAAAGACCCTGCAGCTCGTAGTGAGTGGTCTGAAGATAATGTGAAGTTGTGTGCGGCACGTCAGAAAAGAATCCTGGGAGATGTCTGGTCGAGTCTAAAACCGGGAGGATATTTGATTTATTCGACGTGTACCTTCAATGAAAATGAGAACGAACAAAATGTTCAGTGGATTCAAGAAGAACTTGGAGCCGAGATAATTTCTGTGAAGATGCCTGCTGAATTCCAATCGGGGAGAGAAAACATAGGACATTACGCCTTTCCTGGTAAGGTCGATGCCGAAGGATTTTATATTGCAATTCTAAGAAAGAATGGTGATCCACTCTCCCTTCGGAGAGGAGTGGTTTCAGGAACTACTTCCCCCTTTGGAGGGGGGCAGCGTGGGAGGACAAAAACGAAAAGTAACTCTATCCACAAAGAAAAGGACTTGTCTCTACTTACAGACTTCGTAAACCTTAATGAAATCAGCGTTTGGCGCTGGAAGGACTATTTTCTGGGAATCCCTGCAAACATTGAGGAAACGATGCTTACAATCCAAAATCACATGCGAATTGTAAAATTGGGCACCCAATTAGGAATGTTGGCAAGAAAAGGCTTCGTACCTTCGCACGATTTATCGATGAGTGTTTCTCTGCGAAAAGTTTATAAGAGTAACGAATTAAACCGAGAAGAAGCATTGAAATACTTAAAAGGTGAGACATTTGCGTTGACGGGAGATCGCGGAATGCAACTGGTTACATACAATGACGAACCATTAGGGTGGATCAAACATTTGGGAAATCGTTTCAATAATGGTTACCCAAAGGAATGGCGAATAAAAATGAAATTGAACTAGCCGAAGAGGCGAAATAAATTATATGGAAATTAGAAATATTGCAATTATTGCTCACGTTGACCACGGAAAAACAACATTGGTTGACAAAATGATTGAAGCCGGAAACGTGGCAGATGAACGATCGCGTCCGAAGGGTGAATTGATCATGGACAATAACGACCAGGAACGAGAACGTGGGATTACAATTGTATCCAAGAACGTTTCGGTTTCCTATAAAGGAACAAAAATCAATATCATTGATACCCCTGGTCACGCCGATTTCGGTGGAGAAGTTGAGCGTGTTTTGAACATGGCGGATGGTGTTTGTTTATTGGTAGACGCTTTTGAAGGCCCAATGCCGCAGACGCGTTTCGTCCTAGGAAAAGCATTATCCATGGGGTTGAAGCCGCTTGTTGTGGTGAATAAGGTGGATAAAGACAACTGTACTCCTGATGAGGTCCACGAGAAGGTATTCGATTTGATGTTTGAATTGGATGCAAACGAAGAACAATTAGACTTCCCAACAATTTACGGTTCGGCAAAGAACGGATGGATGTCAGAAGATTGGCAAAAACCTACAAATTCTATTCTTCCCTTGTTAGACAAGATTTTGGATTATTATCCGCCTGTTACCATTGAGGAAGGGAATACACAAATGTTGATCACCTCTTTGGATTATTCTTCTTTTGTGGGACGAATCGCAATAGGTCGTTTGACACGAGGAGAGTTGAAGCCGAACATGCCAATCCAACTATCCAAAAGAGATGGAAGTTTGCAAAAATTTCGCACCAAAGAAGTGTTCGTTTTCGAAGGGTTGGAGCGTGTAAAAGTTGAGAGCGTTCAGCCTGGTGACATTTGTGCTGTGACAGGCATTGAAGGTTTCGAAATCGGCGATTCTATATGTGACTTCGAAAATCCTGAGCCGCTAGAGACTATCGATATTGATGAGCCAACCATGAGCATGTTGTTCTCTATCAACGATTCTCCATTCTTTGGAAAAGAAGGGAAATTTGTAACATCCCGACATATTTCGGAGCGACTGGATAAAGAGCTAGAGAAGAACCTTGCAATGCGCGTTGAAGGTACAGACAAGGCAGATAAATGGATGGTTTTCGGTCGAGGAGTAATGCACTTATCAGTACTAATTGAGACGATGCGACGCGAAGGCTATGAATTGCAGGTTGGACAGCCGCAAGTAATCATCAAAGAGATTGATGGGGTGAAATGCGAGCCTGTTGAAGAATTGACAATCGACCTTCCTGAGACGCACAGCGGAACCGCGGTGGAGGCAGTTTCGAAACGTAAAGGTGAAATGAAAAACATGGAGCCAAAGGGAGATCGTATGATCATCGAGTTTGAAATTCCATCTCGAGGAATCATTGGACTTCGAAACTACTTGTTAACAGCAACGGCTGGAGAGGCTATTATGACGCACCGTTTTCTGGAGTACCAACCATACAAAGGAGAAATTCCTGGTCGTTTGAACGGATCGCTTATCTCAATGGAGCAAGGTACTTCGATTCCGTTTTCATTGAATAACCTGCAAGAACGCGGAACTTTCTTCATCGCTCCTGGTGAAGATATTTATGAAGGGCAGGTGATTGGCGAGAACAGTCGAAACAACGATTTGGTAGTGAATGTGACGAAAACAAAGAAGTTAACGAATATGCGTTCCTCTGGTGCAGATGACAAAGTGAAATTGGCGCCACCAAAAGTGTTCAGTTTGGAGGAATGTTTGGAATACATTCAAGCAGATGAATATGTGGAAGTGACTCCAGAGAACTTGCGTATGCGTAAAATCTTGTTGAAGGAAACGGATAGGAAGAGAGCAGGTAAGTAGGCTAGGAACAACTTTGAAGTGCTTCTAGAAGTTAGCCAAAATTTCTGGCAATTACTAAATAAAGCAATATTGCTTAATCGAAATATTTCGATATTGCTACTCGATTTCAACGTATCATGCTGAAATGTAGCATCTTAAAATTTAACGAGGCGAAATTTTTAACATTTCGCCTCTTTTTTTTGTCCATTATTTTTCTTTCAATTCTTCAACCTCTGCTTCTAACGCTTCGACCTTCGCATTCAATTCTCGAATCGATTCAATCAAAACCGGAACCAACTGGTCGTAGTTAACCGTTTTGTAAATGGTATCATCACCAGCGTTAATGAAAACTGCCTTTTCAGAAATCATTTCCGGGAATACTTCTTCCACTTCTTGCGCGATCACGCCATATTGCTGAGTAGTCTTCGTAACTAATTCGCCATCAGCTGGTCTGGATTTAGTCGTTAAGGTGTAAGTGCGTCCGTTCAATTGGAGGATACGTTCCAACGGATTTTCAATCGCTTGAATATTCGATTTAAGTCGTTTATCGGAAACGGTTTGCCACCCTCCCAGCGAGTATCCCGTACCATCCACTCCAATATCTGCTGTGAAATAACCAGACCAACCAGTAGTCACGTTAGTGGTTTGTCCGTAAATTCCATTAAAACCTATACCATAAGTTCCTATGGACAGTCCTGTTGTTCCTGTGTTAGAGCCGTAAACAGCGAATCCAGTTGGATAAATAGTTTGCCCTACGACACCATTGAAACCAATTCCTAGTACGCCGTTTCCGCCAGAAGTTCTCAGGTTAGAACCATAAATACCTGCTTCGCCTGTTGCAGTCGCAGGAATTTGTCCTGTTACTCCGTAACCAGCTCCTGTGTTATTTCCTAAAATAGCGGCGTTATTCGCAGTCGAACTATTGGTGTTCGCTTGAATGGCAGAAAATGAATTGGAAGGGTTTGTGCTTTCAGCTCTGAAACCTACTCCTGTTCCCGATTGTGTGGCAAGCACACCTGTTGAGTTGGCAACGGATGTGATAACTTCCAGTCCAGTGGTATTCGTACCTGAATTGACAATTTCAACAGAGCCCGCATCTGCAGTGATGGTACGGCCCAATCCGGCTCCGCCTTGATCATAAGCTTCGTCCAGGGTATTACCTCCGCCCGGAAGCGTTACTGTGTTTCCCGAAGAAATGGTTAAATCGCTTCCGTTCACACTTAAGGACTGAATCTCATTGTTTGGATCAGCATCAGCATCGTCTACATTTGAAGCAGTGTTCGCATGCAATGCATAAGGTACGCTCAACAATTGTGTTGTAGATGAAATCGTGTAAACGGTACCTCCGGTTGGATCCGTATCTGTTTTGATGTAGTACGGCCCATTGGACCAGTCGATGGTGCTGAAATTACCTGCAACCACAGTTCCTCCGCCAATTTCCAACGTTACCAATCCGTTGATGTTTGAAGTTGGTGCATGGGTTTCAATGTATTGTGCAATACCGGTAGGCGACCCTTGTAAAATGGAAATTTGCACTCCAACTGGAGCATTGCTTACCAGAGCGTCACTGGAATTACGAATAACAGCTTGATATGTCATTCGATCAGGCGCCTGTGCATAAATGAATGAAATACTAAAGAGTGCAAAAAGTGTTACGATTGCTTTCATTTTAATGTTTTATAATTTGAATGGTTGATGTTTGTTTGGATGGAGCAGATATCTCAAGAATGTAGCTTCCCGCTGCAAGTTTACGGGTATTCACGACAGTTTTGGTATTAATAATTTCGTCCGATGTCAGTAATTTTCCGTTTAGATCATATAAATGGTACATTGCTCCGCTTGGAGTTTTTTCAAGTTGTAAGACAACCTGATCCATCGTTGGATTCGGATAGAGCGATGCGCCCCATTCCAATTCAGTTAATGCTGCATCGGGATCGAAAAATTCATAAGGTTGTTGCAATCCTTCATAGACCGTGCCATCTGTTCCGTTGGCGTTCGAATAATCAACCTGACCTATTGAATACGTGACTGAACCATTACTTCCAGTGGCCGTTCCGCCAGTGGTTACGGTATTTTGTTGGGAAAAACTCAAGACGGGAATGGCACAACAGGTTGCCATTAGGATGAAATGCTTCATTTAGTAGTAGTTTGTGGAGAGGAAGATACGGAAAAAAATGATTGTAGTAGGTAAGAATATTTGTCGGAAATGTGGTTCAGGTTTACATAAGTTAGTGAAAATTATTAGCAAAAACTAATAAATGCAATACAACTTAAACGCATTTTTGCGTTGAAGCATTTTTGAACAAAAACATAAGTGTCAGACTATCAGTTTTTAATGTGCCATTTGGGGCAATGTTAAATTTTACCCAAAACAAAAAAGGAGCCCGAAGGCTCCTCCATAGTCAAACCGTTTTATTCTATTTTACAACGAAATTTTCCGAATACTGTTCTCCGTTCACCTCAACTCCAAAGCGGTACATTCCCGGTGCATAATGGCTAGTATTCAACGTCACAATATGCTTACCTTTTGCATAGTACGTGTCCTTTTCAATTGTTTCAACCAACTTACCGTTGACATCAAAAATTCTCAAGGTCACTTCCTGGCCGTCTCCCAGGCTAAATCCGACTTTCACCTCCGAGGTAGCGGGGTTCGGATAAATAGGGTAGACATTCGTTTGATGGTCGTTGATGACTAAGTCTTCAGTGCCCAATTGAAGGTTTTCATCCCCCGCTTGATACGGCACGTAATCAAAGAAGCCGAGGAACATTTCATCGCCAGTGAAATCACCCCAGTATACCCAATCAGGAGGACTGTTAGGGTTCAACGGATTGGAAGCTGTGTTGTCGTAAGAAGCTTCTACAAATAAAGTACTTCCAGCGTCTACCTTTATCAAGTTTGTAAACGAATACGCATTTTGATAATTGAAATCCCAATCGTTAATACGCAGCAATTTCGTAGTATCACCATTTGTATCGACAACATAAGATTCCCAAGTATCACCCAGTAAGTGCATGTGCGGGAACACAGTCAAAAGGCTAATATCTACAGGAACAGTGTAAGATCCTTTGAAAGATGTTACTTGATCAGGTGGAATGGCAAACGGTACGGACAAATCATACGGACTAATTATGTGTGTTTGAACGTAGCGTGGTGCTGGCGTTTGTGCGAAGAACAAATTGATGTATGAAGAGTCAAATTCATTTACAGGACTTGGAGCGTAATGCATTTGTAGCAATAATTTATCTCCAGGAGCAAGTGGCTTACTCATTTCAGGAGGGAAGAAACGAGCTTCTCCTCCAGGGGCCCAAACAGCATAAAAAGGATCTTGGGGCTCAAAACCAAAACCACCAAACATTTCATACCCGTAATTTGGGTCTTGTGCATCCAAAGCGTCCGCTTGTCCTGTGTTGTCCTTGGCAATTACTGCATGGTGACAAATGGTCGTATTTCCTGGTCGGTATTCAATAGCGCGAACCTGCTCTGACTGAGTCAATTGTGGATCCAATACAAAAACCTGATATCCATCCTGGTTGGTACCTTGATGCTCAAAAGCCTGCTCCATCGGAAGTACTAAGTCGGGTGTACCCAAAGCCGAACCTGAAGGAAAAGAAGGCATGGTAGCCTCATTCGCTGGGTTTCCAGGTTGCATTCCGTTATCGTACCAATCAGCAATTGTTTGGATTTGCACATCCGATAAATAATTCTCATCCAAGAAGTGTGTGTAATTTGGATCGGCCTTCCAAGGTGGCATATACTTCAATTCTGTTACGTACTTGATCATAGCTCCATAAGCCGTTACCTCTGTAATGTTGGTTAGCGGCATTGGACCGATTTCTCCTGGGCGGTGACATTTCGTACAATGATTATAAATAATGGGCGAGATGTCCTCGTAATAGGTCGGTACGGATTTGGGAGGTGTTACTCCAGTGGGTTCTTCAGCGGAAATGAGATTGCGTGTATTGAAGCCATTTGCAGAAATACAAAGTGCGCCAACGGCAACCACGAAAAGCAGTAGAATTGTTTTCATTTTTTTACTTTTTGAGATATGTAGCAGCCAACAGCTGTTGTTTTTGCTGTCGCTATAGGTAAATCATTATTTATCGCGTTCAATGCATCTACAAGGTCATCGGACT
The DNA here is from genome assembly GCA_047947105.1 of Fluviicola sp. Lineage (GTDB taxonomy): Bacteria > Bacteroidota > Bacteroidia > Flavobacteriales_D > Crocinitomicaceae > UBA4466. The sequence continues at coordinate 4,132,062 of CP170456.1, forward strand.
GAATTTGTCGCTTTCGTTGCCCCACGCGTGCATAGTTATCATCAATGCGTCCCTGGTAGTAAACGCTGTCGAGAGTAGCATCGTACACGACAACTTCGGGAGTCACGGTAGCTCCAAACTTTTGAACCAATTCATGATCTTCGTCTAGTTGCATTGTTACATCCAGCTTATATTTTTTCTTGAATTTCGCCATGGTTTCCTCATTCGACAGGGAATTGGGAAAAACGAGAATGACGTTATGGTCCGGGTTGTTTTCTTGAATCTGATTGATTTTCGATGTGTAATATTGGCATATTGGGCACGTTTCCGCCACGAAAAAGTAGATGTCCAAGGAAGATTTCTTCGGCTCGGGGGTAGCAGTAGTCGGTGCGAGTAAAACTGGTATAAGTAGCGTAAGTAGCCAATTCATGGTAGCAAGTTAATGATTTTCAAAGAATTCTGTAAATAAATTCAATTGTAAGACAATTAATTAGGGCGATGGTTTAAAATAGCAATCATAAATGATATCGAATGAATTTACTTCAGATGCAGTTTTTAAAATCTTTGTAGCGATGCCGAATCCCTGGGGAAGCTGAGAACATTGACGAACTTTATTCTGCTATTTCCCTTAATTTAGATTCGTGATTGTACTAGACTCACATATTGTTCAAGTAGACGATAACATTCGTTTTGTGGATTATGCCATTGGTATGTTTCCGGGGTTTGAAACTCGGAATGCGATCAAAAAAGGAATTAAGAAAAATCGATTTTTAATCAATGGAGAAAAAGCCAAAACGGGCACTTGGGTGAAAAATGACGACAGGATAGATTTGTTGGAACGCTCTGAAAAGCCAAAGGTATACAATAAGGAAATTGAAGTTGTGTTTGAGGATGATTATTTGGCGGTTGTTCATAAACCAGCAGGATTGATCGTGAGTGGAAATCAATTCAAAACTTTGGAAAATTGCCTGATTGATCGAGTGAAATGTAGTAAAGCGGAGGATGCATTAGAGTGGGCGCTGCCTGTTCATCGATTGGATGCCCCAACCAGCGGTTTGGTGATTTTTGCGAAAACGATTTCGTCGAGACGAAGATTAGGAGAGATGCTTGCAAACAAGGGTATTTTGAAAATGTATCATGCCGTTGTGCACGGAATCCCAAAAGAATCATGGATAAATCAGCCTATCGATGGGAAAGTTGCATCTTCTAATTTGAAGGTAATTCAATCAGTTCCTTCGCTTAAAAATGAGCATTTGTCCTTGATTCAACTGGAGCCAATTACAGGAAGAACGCACCAGTTACGTATCCATTGCCAATATATCGGAAACTCCATCGTTGGAGATCAAAAATACGTGAGCGATCAAGGCACTTTCAAGCACAAAGGATTGTTTCTTTCGGCAACGCAAGTGTTATTTCAACATCCCATAACAAATGAAAAAGTGAACGTTGAAATACCCGTGCCAGCAAAGTTTTTTTCCCTGTTGCAACGTGAGGCCAGGCGGGTTGAAAAATTCAATTCGAATGAAAGCTAGCCTGATTCCTTTTCCAGTATGAGAGTACTTTTTTATATCCTTTTGCTTTTCTTCCTTGTGGGCTGCCAGGAGAAATCACATACGGTTTCTTCAACAACCAAAACCGTGATTTCTTCAAACCCAATTGATAAAATTAAAGGAGAGAAATACATCAGCGCAAGTGGTAAAGTAAGAGCACATAATTTTGATCTCTTGCTTGGATTAAAGCGCCAGGACTTGGAAAACCCGGCTGCTCTCTACAACCTTGAGAAGTTGAGTGAGTCTTTCTACATCATGCAGCAAAAAAAGCATTACTCCGAGGCAAGAACATTCTTAGCTCTGTTGAAAGTTGACAAAGACGAAGTTATTGATTACACCATTTTGAATGACGTAAGAATCGAAGGGGCAGTAATGGATGCTTCTGGAATAAAATTACTGACCGGAAACATTGAAAATCACAACGAGTACTGGAAACAAGAAAATTTCGTTGCGCTGTATAGTTTCGATTTTGATTTAAATTTAGAACAAACGTATCGGGTTTCCTCGGAAGAGTATCCAATGCGAGCGACCCGACTGCAATCTACAAAAGACGGAACGAAAGTCGGGATAGAGGTAATCACAGGCTGTGGAATTTGCGTCAATTACGTTACGCTAACCTTTAATAGAAAGTTAGAGTGTGTTTCGGCAAAGCATAGCGGTAAATCGAATACTTCAGTAGTTTTAAGCGATGACTTTATTGAACGAACCTTTCTGCAAGGCAAAAAGCTTTAACGAAGAATTGGGACTATTTTGATTTCGTCAGGGTCCCACCGAAATGAGCCCGCATTCCTCGGTAGTAACTGCAACTTTCTTCTTCCATTATGGAGACTTTTTTACCATCAAAAGTGATGGAGAGTTCACAGCCATCCTCCCCTTTGAAAATAGCTTTGTTTTTGCTCACCATCTTCGCCAATCCGTTAATGTGCCCAACGTGTGCGTTGTGTCCAATGACAAAATACTGGAAGAGAACATGGTCTCCAATACGGACCAATTTGATATCATCTTCGGCTTCCTCTTGCTCATCTTCTTCACCGTTATAGACGCTTATGGTGTGTTCGAAGGTATAGGTTTCAAAGTTGGGTTGAAAAGGTCCATCGGGAGTGTGATACACCTTTTGAAGGCTCACCTCCTGTAGCTCCGATTTTTTTCCTGGAGCATACCATTGTCCAGTCAATTCATTGCCACTTACGGCTAACGTCATGTTTCCTGTTACGACATTTTTTACGGATTCCTGCAACTGCCATTCATTTCCTTTTCCAGATTTTGTGCCTGACAATTGAATCTGGCGACCGTGTTTTAAATACCAGTAACGTCCAGTGATTGTGTTATCGTTTGAATGTACTTCCATTAGTACATCTTCACCATATAAACCAATCGTTCCAGCATAGTAATCATACGATTTGTGAGCTTCCGTTATTGCATCTACTTCTTGCGTTTCAATACCATGTTGTACCTTCTCTTTTTGAGTCGAGGTACTTTCTTTTGGTTTGTCAGAACTATTCTGTTCTTTCTTTTGCTGACAGGCGGCTAGGAAAGTAAATGTAAGTAGTAGGTAGATCCATTTCATGTCTATCTGTTTTTTAGTTCTTTGATTGTTTTCACAAAGTTATTGCGTACCTCTTCAACATTTCTGTGCACACCATTTTGAACTATCCAATCCCCGTTGCTAATCGTTCCTGAATGATGTGAAGCATCACACGAATATACAATGCTCGAAGTTAAATTTACATCGCTGCAAGCCTGCAAAAGGGGTGTATTTTCATCGATAATACAAGCATTTAAAGGTTCCCCAACTTTAAAATACTGCGGATTGAAATTGTCCATGGCCTTTCTTCCGGTAATAGTCGCCATTTCGATAGCGAAATCACCTGAATTACCGTTGGTTTCGTTTGTGAAAATATTTCGTTTGTGTGTTGTCAGGCGCTGTCCATAATCCAACAAACGGAGTTCTTCCAACGGGTGAATGCCAATATGACTGTCGGTGCCAATGCTCCATTTCCCTTGTTTTTCCTGAAAACGTTGCACAGGGAACAAACCATCTCCCAAATTTCCTTCCGTGGTTGGACACAACACCACATTCGCCCCAGAAATGGCAATGCCATCCGTCTCTTCATCGGTCAGGTGCGTTGCGTGGACCAAATGATATCTATCGTTCAAATCAACATTGTCCAATAGCCATTCCACAGGGCGCTTTCCAAGATATGCTTTGGCATCCTCAATTTCTTTCAATTGCTCAGCAATGTGAATATGAAAGGGTATGTGCTGGTCGGCCGCTTTGGCAATTTCGGCAATGATTGCAGGTTCTACGCCGCGCATGGAGTGAATTCCGATTCCGACGTTCGCCAAATGATAAGTTTCTGCAGCTTTTGTAGATGCTTCGAGTAAGGTCAAATACGTATCTATATCCTTGGAAATAAATCGTCTTTGTCCCTCAGTTGGCGGCATTCCAAACCCACCTTTTTGATAGAAAATAGGCACGAGTGTAATTCCAATTCCCGCAGTTTTTGCTGCAGAGATCAGTCGCTCTCCCATTTCTGCCAGGTTTTCAAATGGTTTTCCGCTCTCGTGATGATGCACATAATGGAATTCGGCAACATTCGTATATCCCAATCGAACCATTTCGGTGTACAGCATGGTGGCGATAGCTTCCATTTGATCAGGACTAACGGACAAAGCCAATCGGTACATGGCATCACGCCACGACCAGAAATCATCGGCTTTTTGCCCAGTCGGGTGCACCTCAGCCAAGCCCGCCATCGCATATTGGAAGGCATGTGAGTGGGCGTTTTGAAAGCCAGGTAATGCGTACCCCTTGATGTGATGGGCGATGGTTCGCTCCTGATTTTCCTTAATGGAATATATAGTTCCATCGGGTTGAGTTAGAATGGAAACATTCGATTTCCAGCCGTCGTTCTGAAGAATTTTGTCGAAAAAATAGTGTTTCATTACAATGAATTCAATGTTTCAATCAAGGACTTAAAAGTTGGTTTCAATATTCCTCGAACCGCATTGGCTCTATCCTCATGAAACTGTTTCTCAGTATCATCCATGTAGAGAATCTTGTTCATTTCCAATTGCAATGCGTGAATGTTATTTTCAGGTTTTCCAAAGTAGCGCGTGATGTGTCCGCCCTTGAAGGGTGTATTGTGATTGATGCCGTAACTTCCAGACTTTAATTCGTTTAACGCCGTTTCAATCAGTTTAGGATCGGCTGTTTTGCCGTCGTTGTTTCCCAAAATCATGTCTGGAAAAACCTCTTTTCGAATGGTAGGTACAAGGTGTCGGATGGAATGTGCGTCCCACAATAATACCTTTCCAAACTCCGCTAAGCGTTGGTCCAATAATTCCTGAATTTTTTGATAATAAGGCCAATAATATTCCTTCAATCGGCGGTCTACTTCTTCAGAATCAGGCTCAACATCTACACTTTTGTAAATCGATTCACCGAAAAAATCCGTGTTGGGTGTCAACCCAGTAATAATTCGTCCATCGTTGTATAGCGGAGCACTTTCCGGATCTCGATTTAAGTCAATCACCCATCGGCTGTACTTTGCATGGATCATGGTAATTCCCAATTCAGACGCAAAATTGTACAATTGATGAACAAACCAATCGGTATCGTCTGGAGCGCTCATTTTCTCTGGATTAAAATCGTTCTGAAGTTCGTTTGGGAAATCAGTTCCACAGTGAGGAACGCTCAGGATAATTGGTACGGCTGGCGCTTTGGGCTCAATGATATGGTAAGGATTCGACATGAATACGTTTGACTTTAATGTAGATTTTGGTGTTGAACAAAGTTAGTATTCCTTACCAATCATTACACCGTTTCACATCTTTACCTATCTTGTAACTCCATGCAAGCGAACAAACCAGAATCGACTAAAATTCCACTTTGGGAAGCACTATCGCCATTTCTGATAATGATGGTTTTGGTTATTGGTGGGAGTACCATTCTAAAACTACCCCTGCAATTTACTTTGCTAATTGCGGTTTTGGTTGCTGGTATTTTTACTTATCGTCGAGGCGTGAAGGTCCCTCAAATGCTCGATGCGATTGGCAATACACTTCGCAAAGCCATGCCGGCCATTGTAATTTTAATTGCCATTGGAGCCATTGTTGGGACATGGATGTTTAGTGGAACAGTTCCCTATCTGATATACTACGGACTGAAGCTAATTCATCCAGACTTTTTGCCTGTAACCGCATTCTTGGTCACTGCGATCGTTTCTACTTTTACCGGAACAAGCTGGGGCTCGGCCGCAACAGCAGGTGTAGCGTTCATGGGAATCGGTGTCAGCATGGGCGTTCCATCAGAATTGGTTGCTGGTGCTGTTCTTTCAGGAGCGGTTTTCGGGGACAAAGTTTCGCCCGTTTCAGATACCACGAACATTTGTGCCATGGCTACGGAAATATCGGTTTACGACCATATCCGTGGAATGCTACCAAACGTGGGGTTAGCTGGAATATTAGCAGCGACTGCCTTCTTAATCTTCGGTTTTGTGTACTCTGGCAATGTGGCCTCTTCAGAACAAATTAACGCTATTATTTCAAGTTTGGATGAAATCTACAGGTTACATCCAATCATGCTTCTCCCACCTGCAATTGTTTTCTTGGGAGGTTACAAGGGGTATCCACCAGTGGTTTTAATGTTGCTATCAAGTTTTGTAGCCATTCTGATCGGAACTTTTTTGAACGACTTCAGCTTTCATCACGGTGCTAAAGCAATGGTAGAGGGGTTTAAAATCAGCATGGAATGGATAGGAAGTCTGCCAGAAGTACTGACAACGTTGTTGAATAGAGGAGGAATGATGGACATGATGAGCGGCGCCGTATTTTATTGCGTGTTAGCCGTTTCTTTCGGTGCAATTATGGAAAAAGGCGGCTTTATCAATCGGTTGATGCAAGTGGTTTTTGACTGGGTTCGGAGTGCCTACGGAATTGTGCTTTCGGCCTTTATTTCTGGAGGACTGTTGAATGGAGTTTCGGGTAACGCAATGTTTTCCATTTTAACCATTGGACAAATGTTTCGAGATGGATTTAAGGAAAGAAATTTGCCGTTGTCTTTGCTGTCGAGAAGTATGGAGAACTCTATGACACTGCTTGAATCACTCATTCCATGGCATGTTACGGCCTTGTATATGTCTGCAACGTTGGGCGTAGATACGTTTGATTATTTGCCCTTTGCTTTCTTTAATCTATTTGGTGTGGTTTTGTTTTTTATTCTGTCAAAGCGCACCACCAATAGAATTGAGCCAACTTAATTGCACTCCGATCTGCGGCGTGTGTCGGCAAGGTGCACCATCTGCCACCCATGGTCTGTTCTCAGTAACTGAATAGCATTTACCCCACAGTGACTAAATTTCTCATCTACGTAAAAGGAATAATCCATCCAGACTTGAGCTAAATTTCCGTCTATTTGAATTTGAACATTCGAAATGCGTTCGTCCCAAACCTGATCATGAGGCGTCCCTACAGCAGTTTTAAATTCGGCTGCGCTTCCTCTCTGTGATTTCGGATTGCCTTCTTTGTCGGAGTAAGTGGTCATCATTTGGATATCTGGATGAAATACCTCCGCCACCATGGAGCTATCGCCTTTTTTCATGCCTTCAAAAAGTTGATCAATGGTAGCTTTGATGGCTACAGAATCGGAAAGAAATGGATCAGCATCTTGTGCGAAAGTCGAAAATGATAAGCTGAGAAAAATAATAGCAAGGTATTTCATAAGACGAATTTTGTTCTTAAGAATACGCAAGATATGATGGAATTTGTTTACCGTTCATACTAAATGAGTTCGTGAATACATTTGCGGTAAATTATTGAAGATGAGTTAAGAATATCGCTGAATAACGGATGCCGCACTCTGGATATATCCGCCTCCAAAAAGATTGACATGAACCAGAAGTGGGTACAACTGTGTTAAAGGAATGCGTTCTTTCCAATCGGCTGCCAGAGGATACGTCTGGTGATAATGATCGAATAATTCTTCAGAAAATCCTCCAAAAAGCTGCATCATGCCTAAGTCCATTTCGCGGTGTCCGTAATAGACTGCGGGATCAATTAAAACGGGATCTCCACTCGAACTAACCATAAAGTTACCCGACCACAAATCTCCATGAAGTAGGGAAGAGGTTTCATTCGGGAACAAACTATCGAACTTCGAACAAAGTCTTTCGGCCATTCTTATAAAACCTAAGTCAACTTTGTTTGCATCGAAAGCCATTTTAACCTGAGGCATTATTCGTTCTGTCGTATAGAAACTTGACCAGCTATCATGTGTAGTATTTGATTGGTGTAAGGAACCAATGTAATTGTCTTCTTGCCACCCAAATAGGCCCGACGATTGCCGATGCATTTGCGCCAACTGAATTCCGAAATTTTCCCAAAATGAAGCCGATTTTACACCCGATTCTATGAATTCCAAAACTAAGTATTGCGATGTGTCATCTTCGAAAGTACCGATCACTTTTGGAACTATAAACACATATTTTTCTCCTATTTCCCGAAGTCCACGAGCTTCTTTTTGCAGCATCTTTGGAAATTGATCGCGATCATTTTGCTTCACACAGAATACTCCTGCACTTGAATTGATTTTGAAAACTGCGTTAATATCTCCACCAGACAATGTAGATGTCGAAAAAACTTCTACTTCCTTATCAAGAACGCTTTCGAGGATTTTTTGCATGTTCAAAGGAGGTTAGAGCTTATTGCTTGAGGTATTCATAGAGCTTCTCCAGATCTTTATCTCTCAACTTAAAATGGTGAGTAAAGTTGGTTGGCCGTTGGGCTTGGATGGAAATAGCTAACGTATCTCCCGCTTCTATCAATGAATCCTGGTTCGTGACGAATGTCTTGAACCACTCTTTGGAAGGGACTTTTTGAGTAAATCCTACAAGCGCTGGTCCGGTGCCGTTTTTTACAGGATGATGGCATGTAGAACACTGCGCCTTAAATATCCCAGGTGGATTTGCGTACGCCATCTCTCTTAAATCTCTGCCATCCATTACACCACATCCGGGTATTTTCTCTGTTTTTTCTTCCTCAGTTGATGCAATTTTTCGTTGAGGTGAGACAGAATCAAAGCAACCCACTGTGAGTAATACCACAAAACAGAAGATCAGTAAATTTGAGCCTTTGAGCATGCTACAAATTGCAATAATTTCTTGGTTTGCACAAGGAGCAAACGGTTTAATTTGACTTAAAGCACGTACTTGTTCTTACCAAATGATAAATAAGTCGACCGCTTGCTAACTGTACCTGGAAGGATATTTGAAGTTTGTTCATCTCGTTGTACTTTTTCACCATGAAGTATCTTATTTTCTTATTGGTTTCTGTATCGACAAGCGCATTTGCTCAGAATGTTGGTATCGGAACAAACGCCCCTCAGGAAAAACTGCACGTAAACGGAGCAATACGAAGTGATTCACTTGCCAACACAGATACAAATGTTGTTGTTTCGGATGTAGACGGCACACTTATCAACCTTGAAACTGGAACCTCAGGACAGGTTTTAACATCTCAAGGACCGGGACTTTCTCCACAATGGACTACCATGACGTCTGGGGCCACGGGCGGAAAGATCCATTTCGGTAGTTTATCCAGTACTTTTTCGATCACCGTAAACAGTTCGACTGCACCTTCAGGGTCGCTGCTGTCGTATTCTTTTGTACCAGATAATGATACCGTAATTGTAAACTTCAGTTCGCAGGGAGATATTACCTCTTCATCGATTCCTGCAACGCCAGCGCAACATTACCTCTTTCGAATATACGTCAACGGAGCTTTGTACAAACAAACCTATTCAGAAACCACCCGGAATTTGTCCAGCGGCTTCGTTCCAACCAATTTTACACATCCTATCGCTGTAAACGCAGGAGTATCGAATACCGTCGAGGTGCGGATTTTTACGCTGTTTACTACTTCTGGAAGTATTAGCTTAACCTATGATCCAACGGCGTTGTCGCAATACGCGCATTTTACCATTTATGACTTTCCTACAAATTAGGAGAGTAATGTAAGAATCAATTTTCGAGCGCCTCCGTTGTTTCGAAACTCACACAAATAGATTCCCTGCCACGTGCCGAGATTGAGTTTTCCATTAGTGATAGGAATACTGATAGCAGACCCAACCATGGAAGATTTTATATGCGCAGGCATGTCATCTGGCCCTTCAAACGTGTGCTGGTAGAATGGCTCGTTTTCTCGAACTATGTGATTGAAAGATGACTCGAAATCTTGTAGCACCGTCGGGTCGGCATTCTCGTTGATCGTCAATCCGGCAGAAGTATGTTGAATAAACACATGCAATACTCCCGTATCTGGCAGGTTTAATGCGCTTTCAACGTAATGTGTTATTATGTGAAACCCTCTAGGAAAAGGCGGAAGAGTTACGGTTGTTTGCATGCGACGAAGGTACGAAATAAGAAGGGTATTCTGGTTTGAGACGGATCATCTCGGCTCCGCTCGATGAACCTCATGCTGCCTCAATTAATTTCTAGTACCTCGAGCGGAGCCGAGAGGTACTATTAGATAGCCGAGAGGTACTACTCGAGACCCGAAATTTCCTATTGTAAAAAAAGCTGAGAAATATTCACTCCTTAAACCTTTAGTGCGATTCATTTTGACATGTTGCCAGCAAATTGAGCTGATTAGAATCGTTTCTGATCAGTGCTTCTTTTTTTCCTCTGCTCCAACGCTGAATTTGTTTTTCGCGGTAAAAAGCATGGTCAATTCTTTTATGTTCTTCCAAGTAAACGATTTCTTCTGGAGGAAACTTCTTTGTAAAGTTAGCTCCCGCTCTTTTTTTATGTTGTTCAAAACGTCTGTTAATGTTTTTGGTGCTTCCAACGTATAATTTGTCCCCCTCACAACGAAGGATAATAGGTATATGCTTTCATAAGATTAGGTTAGGCTGATTAAGTTAATCAAAAAAAGCGACGGTGCACATATAAGAGTATAAGGTATCGAAACGGATCATCTCGGCTCCGCTCGATGAACCTCATGCTGCCTCAATTAATTTCTAGTACCTCGAGCGGAGCCGAGAGGTGCTAACAGATAGTCGAGAGGTACGACTCAAGAGCCAAGAACAACAACAAATGCCCTCATTCGTATCTTTTTTTCAATCTTTTCTAATTTCACACCATGGACGGAAGAAAACGAGAAAACATAGAAATTGGACTGGAAGTAGAAGTAGTTCTCAAAAAGGATCAAGCTTCTGGCGCGCTCACGCATGGGTTCGTGAAGCGGATATTGACCAATTCAAAATTCCACCCTCACGGAATCAAAGTTATGCTGGATGATGGTAAGGTAGGACGCGTGAAAGAAATTATAGAATGACTTCATTTTTGAAAAAGTTGTGTAAATTATAAAAACAAAATCAGCGTCATGAAGTTTTTAAAATGCACTTTTTTAGTCTCAACCCTGCTGCTAATGACAGCATGTGGATGGTCAGATAAGCAGGTTCAGACCGAACGCAAAGCCCTTGACGAAGGATTTATGAAAGGAATTGAAGGTTCGGGACAAACCGTCGATCCAAAAGTTAAGGAAGCATGGCTTGACTGTGTAATGGAAAAAGTCGTTGAAAAATGGTCCTTCGATGAAGTAACGGAAAAGCCGGCCCTTATGGACAAGATAAAACATGACTGCGCTAAAGAAGTAGGGCTTTACGAGGCGGTGGAAGTGAAGTGATAGTCTAGAATTGTAAAAATAATAGGGGAGAGCTACAGCAGTATTTGGATAATAAAAAGCAAAAACCCAGTGAAAATTGATACTTCACTGGGTTTTCTAATTCCTACAGCCATATAGGACTTCTCTTGTTGGCGGTCCGGACGGAACCAGCCGTATATTTTTACTAGCCTCTTTTACAAAGAGTTAATGTGTTAACGTTATTTCTGCTGGCTGAACTGCTGGCAGAATATCCGTTGCGAATTGTCGTGAATTGAATGAACTCGATTAACTTAAAGATACTGATAATCATAAGATTTGGCAAGGATTGTTACTGAATAATTGATGCTTCAATTTCAACGCGATCTAAGCCCATGTAATCGCAGAACTCGGTTATTGAGACGAGTTGATGGTCGTCTTTCTTTAAATGCTTCTTGATGCGTTGGATGAGGTAACGGGAGTACCGTTCACTTTTGCCTGTGATGATCATTATGTCTTTTGGGTAGATTACAACGCGCTTCATACTTTATCTATACTTCGTCCTTACTTCAAAGATACTGATGATGTAGGGCGTTCCAATGGGCTATTTTGAGCCAAATCGGCACATAGTTTATGTATCGGAAACCGGAATTTTGATGCTTGCTTTTGTTTGTGAAAGTTTGTCTTGCTAGCTGGTGAAATGGTCGGCCAGAAAACAGACCTGAAATGGATAACAACAAGTATTATGGCAAGACAAAAGGGAATTATCAAGTTGACTGGAAAGATCGGTGATCTTTCGTTCTACAAGTCAAAGGATGGGTTTCTCGCCCGGGAGAAGGGCGGAGTTGAAGCGGAGCGCATCAAGAATGATCCGGCGTTTGTACGTACCCGTGAAAACGGTGCGGAGTTCGGTTCTTCTGCAAGCTCTGGAAAGTTGTTGCGAGACACGATCCGGACGATGATGCAAAATGCTTCGGATGGCCGTGTGACATCACGCTTAACGAAGGTGATGACGCAAATCAAGAACTTGGATGCTACCAGCGCACGTGGAGAACGAAATGTAGGTGTGGGAATTGCTACACCGGAAGCAAAGGCGCTGTTGAAAGGATTCAATTTCAACGATAAGGCAATCCTTGGTTCCATTCTCTTCAATGGTTATTCGGTGAACACAGGTACGGGTGTGATTACGATGAACGGACTTGTTCCTGTCAATGAGATCAACACGCCGTCGGGTGCAACGCACATTACGTTGCGTGGTGCCTGGGCGAAGGTGGATTTTGCAACTGGAGAAACAGATTTGCAGGAAACCAACGCAGTGAATTTACCGATTGACGCGACCTCAACCGATGTAATCCTTACCCCCGTAGCTGTGCCAACAGGAACGGGAACGGACGTGTATCTGTTGATGCTGGAGTTCTTTCAGGAAGTGAATGGAGCGCAGTACGTGTTGAAGAACGGAGCGTATAACGCGCTTAGTGCGGTTGAAGTCCAATAAGATTGAAGCGATGAAACAGAGAAAGTCAATGGACGGAATCGGATCGTATTTCAAGCGATGTGGACAGCGCACACCGCCGTTTTTCCGAAAACTGCGAACCCTCGGACTGATCGTGATTGCAGGTGCTACGGCTCTGCTTACAACTCCGGTCGATGTTCCGCAATGCCTGACAGATTTGAGCAGCTACCTCGTAGTTGCGGGAACAGTTGCAGTAGCAATGAGTCAGGCGACAATCGGTGAAGGCTCCGATTGTGAAGATAACTGAATGTTTAATCGCTTCCGTCGAGAGACGGGCGCAATAAATCAAAATGCTATGTCAGAAGCAGTAAAAACAGAGGTGTTGGATGTTCGCTTGAAAGCGTGCCGAAAACCTCGATTTAAAGCAGGTTCTGAATTGTCGGGCAAAGTAAATCGTATTGTGATTAACATTGATCAGACAGTAAATGAAGAACTTGACAAGGAATGCCTCGATGTTGACCTGAAGTGGGAAGTTGAGGCAGAAGGATCAGGTTGCGGTCAAGAGTAGTTGTACTCCTTTGGCTAACTGAACTACGGTTCAGGCCTCAGTCTTCACGAGCGGTGCTCGCTCTTGTGTTCGACGCCCTCTAACGTTTGTTGGAGGGCGTTTTTTGTTTCACAGGTACCAGAACCAGCTTGTTTCGGACTACTTCAATTTTTACCTGACATCCTTTCTTGAATCCGGCATCTTTGAGCCATTTGCCTGTAATGCGGATCTGTGGAGCGTATTCGCCATCCTTAGCCAAATACTGCGCACCGCAAGAAATTGTAATCATTCGTTCGTGTTTTTTCATCGTTTCAAATCGTTAATTGGTTGGTAGCACACGCAGGCGTGCGCCGCTTTTTTGCGTAAGCAACCAATTGTGCGAAAGGGGCGCAGGTACGCAAGGTTTTTGCGAAAAATACGACCCGTAGGGTGGAGATTTTTAGCGAAACCCTTTAGGGCTTGACCTTGAGAGCCTAGCCACTTTGGACTAGATTTGATGATGGCAAAGGGCGGGATTATTTGTCTATTTTGTATGAAAAAAGAAGATATGCAGGAGGTGAAGGAGTTTTTGCTATCGAAGCATTCAGAGGTTGATGAGGCAAACATTTCAAGAGAAGAACTGGGTGAAATGCTTAATTCTTTGTCTACTTATGTCCCTAACTACTATGGAAAAAGTGATTTGGCAGAGAGAGTATTTTTTAAGAAAAGATATCGAGATTTTGCATTGACAATCGATTGTTTAATTCTATGGAATTTATGTCTGAACTTGGAGATACTTGAAAAGTTAGGTCCGATAAGAGAAGATAAAGGATTAAACAATCTACGGTATTTCAGTTTTATCCTAATTCATACAACAAATAACCTCATTGGTGTTAAGCAGATGCTTGAAGTTGGTTTAGATAGTCAGGCGAGAGCATTGTATCGAAATTCAATTGAAATGGCTGATTTAGGATTAGTTTGTTTATATGATGAACAGTACTTTAAAGATCATGCTACACCTAACGAAGGTAAAACCGGGAATCCATATATATCACCGAAAAATAGCACATTAAGAAAAAAGGTTGTTGAAATACTCGAAGACTTACATAAGAGAATCCCAGGAAAGGTGGATTCATTTAAAACAATTAAACCGCTATGGGTCGCGATTCGAGATGATCATTACAGTATGCTATCGGAGAGTACTCATGGAAATTATTTGCACAATATATTGCATGCGTACAAGTACATTGAAGGGGATCGAATGATTCCGTCTTTAGGAGGAGGCTGTTGGAACAATTTGGAACTTCCTTTATCAGACATTTGTATTCATCAAATTTCCTACCGAAGGTATTTAACGTGGTGCCTTGACATTAAGCATGATATTGATTTGTTAGACAATAGCAAGGGACGTCATGCTTTCATTTATTTTCTTGATGTTGTTATTGGGCAATACCTCATTAAAAAAGTCGTAGAACCAAGAATCGAAGAGGAAAAACAGCCTTGAGCCAGCGTAGGGAAAACGAAGGGAATGCGACCCAGAGGAGCAAATTCCCGGAGTGTGGGGGAGCGAAGTGAAAACGAAATGAGGTGGACAACAACGGCTGTCAGCGAATGAGTTTGAACGTAGCGATCGAGCCGTTTGCGAGTTGAGCGAGGGTGAGGAACAGGAAGCAAGGAGCTTTAGCGGATTGCGGAAGTGACCTATGTAGGACTGAGGCAAACGGAGTATGCGAGGCTTGACGAAGGAACTACACAAGTGAGTGGCGTGGTTTTTAGGTGTAAGGGCGGTGAGGAACGAGCGACGTGGGAAAAACCATGCAACGAAACGCAGCCCGAGCGATTTAGCAGGCGAGCCTAACACAAGGGGCGGTTGCGAATTAGCGGTATTGAGGGCTTTGCACGAAAATACGGCTAACGCAAGAGTAGCCCCGACTGAGTGAGGAAGCGGAGCGGTGAACAAAACAAGCGTAACGACAATGGTGTTCACCTTTGGAGTGAAGTGTTAAAAGCAAGTGCACACGGCATCGCGCATGCGACCCCCTGGTGTGGTTTACCTCCACTTGCTTTTGTGTTTTGTGAACTAAGCGAGCACCGAACGAAGACCGCTTTTCCTTCTTTCGAAAAAAAAACTTAAAAAATTTCCAACCCTTAACTTTTTCGATGCATTATACGTATATACTAAGAACTACAAACGTGTATTTACGCATAATATGAAAACGAAATTATTGATCTTTTTAGTCGTTCCACTGCTTCTAGCATCGAGTTGTAAAAAGAACCAGTTGAAACAACCAACAGATGTCTCTTTCAAAATGGATATCAATCGAAACCAAAGTTCGGATGGTAAATTGGTTTTTACCGGCGGTACTATAAATCTGGAATCTTTTAGTGTCAGTGGTACCCGTCAAGAAGGAGACCCTATATCCTTTTCGAATTCTTTTTCAGGAGGATTACTCGTAAACTTTAGTCCAACCGGGGATATTCCTCAGTTAAATTTTGAAATCCCGCAAGGAGTTTACACGAGCCTCGAAGTAAGCTTCGATACATACGAGGGTCCTGGAGGAGTTACTATCATGGTTAATGGAATTTACACGAATAATGGCAGTGTGGACATTCCGGTGATCTTCGAATTCATGTCCTCTGAAACATTTGCAATAGAGAGCGAAGACGATGTTAATTCAGGAGTTGTAGTTCTAGAAAAAGATAAGCCTGTGAGTTCTCTCATCAAGCTAGACCCAATACATTGGTTTGACATCTTAACCAATAATCAACTGGAAAATGCAACTCTCACAAATATTAATGGTACCCCGACAATTCTCATTAATGCGGACACCAATGAAAATCTCTATGATTTAATGGCAGATAGAATAGACGAATCAGCAGAATCAGTGTTTAACTAGCCATCGAGAAATATAAGAACATATCGGATGATCAACTCGTTGCTGAGTGCTTGAACAATGTTCGGGAGGCACAGGAAGCTCTGTACCGAAAATTTGCAGACAAGATGTTTTCCGTCTGCAAATATTATACAGATGATCGAGACGAAGCTTGTGATTTTTTGCAGGATGGGTTCATAACTGTATTCAGAAAATTGGATCGGTACAACTATGACGGCTCATTGGAAGGGTGGATTCGAAAAATAATTGTAAACACGGCACTTCAAGCTATCCGAAAAAAGAAGGTTTACAGAGAACATTTCGATCTAATTAAAATTGAACAGGAGGACTTACATTCAGAAGTCGATCATGACCATGACTTTAACCCTAAAGAAATTATTCAATGGGTGAATGAACTTCCACAAAAGGCTGGTCTTATTCTGAAACTTTACGCAATTGAAGGGTATACTCATAATGAGATTGCTGAGATATTAGACGTTAGTGTTGGAACTTCTAAATCACAATTGAACAGAGCAAGAACCTTACTCAAGGCAAAAATGAGCGTGAAAGCATGAAGGACGATTTCAAAAATATCATTCAATCGGCTTTCGAAAATGAAACCTCAGAGAAAGCTCCACGGGACATCTGGTCTGCCATAGGTGCTGAATTGGATCAGAGTAAGATCGATGTTGCCGTAAAAGATAGTTTTGAAGGGAAAAAGGGGAAAAAGGATGCTGCACCAGAATTTGTTTGGGAAAATGTCCAAGATCAATTGGACATTGATAGAGTTTGGATTCGTATTGCAAATTCCATTAAGATTCGGAAGTACGTATCTTATGCTCAATACGCAGCATTACTCTTATTACTTCTCTTGCCATTTAACCTCGATATCTATACCTCAGAACCAACATTGGTAAATACTGGATCGACTTCTCGTTACATGGAGATTTCGATGGAAGTGAATAGAGATAAAAACGATGCAGATGCGCAATTGGTGCTTGCGAATACTTCTAGTACCGAATTACGAACAAATCAATCCCGTAACTCAGTCAATATTTCAAATCCAATAAAATCTTCACAAAGTCCTCTAGACTTGTTATCAGAGAACCGAACAAAGCCAGACGTTTCTATATCTGAATACGAAAAATTAGATCTTCTCGCCCTGAATACTATTGGACTAGTTTGGGATCATGACATTAAACCAACCTTTACCCCAAACAAACCTAGACGCCAAATTGGTCTATTAATTGGTGCAGTTGGAACAGGCGAAAACACCTGGATTATTGATAATGAAACGCGATCTGGTTTTGACAACGGTTCGTTGGTTCAAAATGGTTTCTCCTTAGGAAGTAGTTATGGCGTTTTTGCCGAATATCAAATAAAGCCGAGATTCTCTATTATTGGAGAGTACTTGATACAATCTCGTTTGAATCAAAAAGCAAATCTATTCCAAAACGGTAAATATTCGCTGAAGGAACGTGAAGTCAATTCTTATAGACTAGCCGTATTTGGCGGATGGAATACCACTCCAAAATTCTATGGGGTCACACACACTACAACCGTAAAATTTGGTGGATACTATTCTGGAATTAAAAGTGATTATACCCGTATTGATGGTGTTTTGACAAAAGTGAACGACATCAACGAGGGTGGAGACATCGGATTGCACTTTGAACTTGGAAAGCGCATATACCTGAAATCATTTGTTCTTGATGGAGGAATTCGAGCAGATTATGGCCTTTTAAACGTAGCATCAAAAAAGAGTAATATCCCAGCGCATCTTAACTACACTCGTATGGTTTCAGGAGGACTCTACTTAAAGTTAGCCTATACTTTCTAACGGTGATGCAATTCCTAAGGAATAAAACTTCTTGGGATTTGTTATTCTCTGTTACGAGCTAATTCGTTTGCGGTCTTTTTCAGTTCTGTTAAAATAGAATACCGAATTGCTCCATCGGATTCTTGCAATCGTTTGCAAAAAGTTTCGAAGACTTTAGACCTAAAATCAAATGGATCGGCATTTTGAGCGTATGTTGGTAGTTGATGGCAGTAGTTCAGCAGATCGTCAGAAAGACACCTAATGAGTAGCTCTTCTACAAACACTTTATTTTCTTGATACAATCTTTGGAACTCCAATGGAGTTATGGTAACAAATTCGTGCCTGGAGTAGCCTTTCATTTTAATCATATTATTTTGACTTGAGATCAAATCTTTCATTTCGCAAGAATGGGACTGTAGTATATGACAGCCCCATCTGTCTTTACTTAACTATTAGGTTTAGTTTAAGTAAGGAGATTATTTTGAAAAAATGCTCTTGCCTCTAATAAAGAGTTTCTAACAGTTTAGTTGATCTTCCAAGATAGGTCGAGCTCCATTAAGTTAGAACAACTGTTTATTTTCTTGTTGAATTCTTGCTCAAATTGGTATTAGGTTTTAAAAGCCAAGCGTTTTGACAGCTTCCATGTCAAATCAGTATTAATTCGCCACACTCTGAATTCATTTCTTCGATCTAAACGATAAAATATTTCTCCAGCCATAAAGGGATCAACCAGCTTACTTGCGTTATATTCAAATTGTAATTTGTTTCTCAAGTATCGAGTTCTTGAGCCCACGAAATCAGCTCTCCTTTGATAACGTAGCCTGTTTTTTACTCGTAGTGGAAATTTTTTCTTACTCCAGGAATAAATCAGATCGGCGGAAACCCGTTCGTGATTGTTTGGCACAAACTTAAACCTGTAGGTGCCTTTTACTGCAAACCTCTCAGAAATCTTGTACTTGAGACTTGCCGCTGAGAAAGTATTCTTGAAACTTGTGAGTCTATTGTTCAAGCGGACTTGTTGCTCGAATCCAAGTTTGAATTTGTCATTCAGTTTGCATTGTGCTGAAGCACCGCTCCAAAGTTCAAAATCTGAAGTTTGTGCTTCACAACTGAACGAAACAATTAGTATACAACACATTTGAAGTGCTCTTCGAAAAGTAATTATAAGTAAGTAGTTTGTTTTAGAGAAGATGCCTTCATTAAAATGATGGTTGGAAATTCTCTATAAAAATTCGAATTGACCGAAACCACAGAAGGTTAATATGAGGAAATCAAACGTTGCTTAGATTGATTTTTTCATGATCTAAAATTAAGATGTTAAAAAAGGCCTCCTGATATTCAAGAGACCTTCTCGTAACTGTACTGACTATTAACTACCTGGTGAGATTGAGAAACTTCCATCACCATTGAAGTTTGTGAAAATTAATGATACTTTCCATGTACCCTTTTTCCCTTCTTGTGTAACTCCAGAAAAGGTATCATTACCACCTGCCGAACGTGTTTCATCTAGTACGATGTTTCCTTTTGCATCGTAAATCACCATCTGAACGGACCCCGTAGGTGTGGTAATATCAAAATTAGCATTTGCCTTTTTGCTGCTGTTCACCCAAGCGAATGAATACTCTCCAGAATCTCCGTTCCCAGTGAAATCACCACCTGGATCTGCACCAGTTGATCCAATTTGAACACTTCCGGTGTAAGTGTTATCGATTACTTCGTTGTTATTGTACTTTTTGTATTTCCCGCAAGACGTTAAAGCCATTGCTCCGATAAGTGCCAAAGAAAAAGTAAAAAGTTTGAAATAGTTTTTCATAATAAATCTGTTATAGTTTGATGGATAGATGCACTCACTTTTCAAATGGTTGGAATTTTTTTAAACTTTTTTTTTCGAGCAAAATTCAAAGTGAAACTTTGATCATTCCATATCAACTTTTTTTCACACCAGTTTCCAACCGTTTCATTTTTAAAATCATCTAGTAGGAAAAATACATTATGAAAACTTTTATTACAATAATGCTGTCAGGTGCTTTCATAATTAGCACAAATGGACTTCAAGCACAATCTTGGTGGCCACAGAATTCTGGAAGTGGTGAACGGTTACAAAGTGTAAACTTCTTTAATAATTCGCAGGGATACCTTTTCGGAGATACTCTAAGTACTGTAATCTCCACCTCTTCCAGTGGTTCTGTTTGGTCAAATTCCAACGTTGCCTTCACAGATGGTGACCTACGATCGAGTGCCATTACAAATGCTTCAACGGTTTACGCAGTTGGCGTGCACGACGTACCTGGGGGTACAGGACTCGTTTTGAAGTCGAGTAATTCTGGTGCTACATGGTCTGTGGATACGACTATCACTGAAGACCTATTCGACGTTTCTTTCCCATCTGGAAATACGGGTTATATCTCAGGAGAGAATGGATATGTAGCAAAGACAACTAATGCTGGTTTGAATTGGACTGCTTTAAACACAGGAACAGGTGAAGATTTATTCGCAATTACGTTCGTTTCTGACAATGAAGGTTGGGCAGTAGGAACCGCTGACCCGAATGCAGTGATTTATCATACGAATGATGGAGGTGCGTCATGGGGGCTTCAAAATAGCGGTTCGCTTGAACCACTTTTCTCCGTTGATTTTGTAGATAACCAAAATGGTTGGGCTGTAGGTGCAGCAGGTAGTATTGTGTATACTACAGATGGTGGTGCCAATTGGGTTGCGCAAGTGAGTGGAACAAACCAAGATTTATTTGACATCGATATGCTGGATCAAAACAATGGTTGGGCTGTAGGTGCAGGCGGAACAGTGTTAAGAACCAATGATGGTGGAGTCAATTGGGTAGCAGAAGTTAGCGGTACAACCAATGATCTTCTCTCTATTCATATGCAAGCTATTTGGTTAGGTTGGATCTGCGGTGCTGATGGCGAAGTGCGCGTGTACGGAACGAACCCACCAAATGTTGGAATTAATGAATTGGTAACAGATTTTTCTGTATTTCCTATTCCTGCTAGTAAGGAACTTCTTGTAAAGTATGATGAACCAATTACGGCTTATAAAATTTCTGACATTCAAAATAAAGTGGTAGTCGCAGATAATATGGTTGGCGCACAACAATTTGTTATCGACGTTCACGATTTACGTCCAGGAACTTATTTCTTACACATTGAAACGGAAGCAGTTCAAAAACAACCAAGAAGAATAATTATTCAGTAATATTTATTTACCAAGAATTCCAACCCTTGCTTTTCTGAAGCATCTTGTTGGTGTAATGAAAATAAATTTGAACAATGAAAAAGGTATTTGGAATATTAGCATTAAGTACGGTCGTATTACTCGGCTCTTGTGCTAAGTACGATGAAGGTGGATCAGTTAATAATGCAGAAAAGAAACTGACCAAAGAATGGGCAATGGAACGCGCGTTCAAAAATGGAAATTCGGTTGAGGTGGTTAACGTCAACCCTCAAATTGGAGAAGTAACGGAAATATGGAGGTTTAACTCAGATGGTACATGCAGAACAGAAGATGGAGAGCATACTTTGACCGGCTCATGGACGCTGAGTAGTGACTCAAAAAGCCTTACGGTCGTGATCACGGCTCCGGCTTCAAAAGCAAGTACGCAAACGTACGACATTGTTAAGTTGACAAAAGGTTCTGATGGAGAACTAATTTGGAAACAAACAATCGGTTCTGACGAATACCGTTACGAAATGCGATCTTCCTCTTAGGATTTTTCCTACTACACAAAAAAAAGGCAGCTACTTCCGTAGCTGCCTTTTTCATTTTTGAATGGAAGTTCAGAAAATGATACTATTCCTATTCAGAACCACTCAAACGAATTGGATAAACTCACTGATTTTACAAGACTATTGACTAAGTCTCTAAAATTTGTAACTATATCCAATTCTAACAACCTGTGTTTCGTAATAATTTGCACTTATATAGCTGAATCCATTGCCTTGAATTTCGGTCTTCACAACCATTGTATTTAACAAATCAGAGGCATTCAAGAATAATTCTCCTTTTCCTTTCTGGATGGCTTTTTTCATTCCAATGTTCAAAGAAAATCGGGCGTCAATTCTTCCTTGTGGTATTATATCGGGTGCCAAATAAATAGAGGTCACTTGTATATCGAAATCTCTTTTTAAGTGGAAGGATACGTTCAACTTGGCATTACCTGTGAAGATCGATTGTTCCTCCATACTGAATATATGTGGTGTTGGATAGAGGTTTTCAACTGTAAATGCATCAATTTGATTGTAATAAACATTGATCCCTAAGTTGTATGAGAACCATTTCGCAGGGTCATTGGATAACAATGATTCCATTCCAACGGCTCTGCTATTACCAGCATTTTGAAAAATCGCGTAGATCAGCGTACTGCTATCAACCGTTGTGGAAATTCTCGTAATTGTTCCAGATGCAAAACGGCTGTATGCCGATAAATACCAGTACCCTTTTTTGAAGTTCAGTTTATTCGCAATTTCTATGGCATTCGTGAATTGAGGTTTTAGCGATGGGTTACCTACCTTAATTATTTCGGCATCGTCGTATTTTGGGAATATTCTGATATCGACTTCGTTCGGTCTATCTACTCGACGGTTAAAGAAAATAGAAATTCTGTCGTTCTCGCTTATTTTGTAGCCCAATCGCATATTCGGAAATGGCTGGATGTAGTAGTAACCGTCACTTTTGTATGTGTTATGATTGGGATTAACCTGATAGTTCAATCCGACATATTCAACGCGCATTCCGATTTCTCCTTCGAATTTTTTACTGTCAAATAAGTAATTTCCATAGAGTGCTGGAATGACTTCATTGTAAACCGCCCAACCACCTGCATTTGTATCTAACGGAGAATTAATCCCTGGGAAAAACTCCATATTGATTGGAATTGTTCTGTATCTGAATTTACCTCCTAATTCTAGTTTTCCTCGTTTCAGTGGTTGTGTGTAGTCTAGATTAAAATCTGCAACGTGTTCGTCGGATAACAGCTTAAAGGAATCTTCTCCTGTGTATGCAGGTAAGATGTTTTCAAAGAAATAGCGCTCATCTTCACGATGAAAAGTATAGTTCAAACCAGTATTTAAAACCTTGCCTGGTTCTTTGAACTTATGCTGAAAAGCGACTTGGCCTACAACAGTTGTCTTTAATTCGTCTTCCAGAAATCGCCATAATCTCAAGCGTTCGTTATCCACTCCGTCAAAGAAGGGTTCATCACCGTTGTCTATTATTTTCTCGCTTCCAAATATCCCCGATATTGTAAGCTGGTTTGTTTCACTCATTATCCAATCTAACCCCAAACGCGAAGTGAGGAAGTTTGTATTCCTGTTTCGAACCGTCTGTTGATTGATAATAGTTCCGTCGTCATAGGTACGGGTTACAAATTCATTCTTGTTCAATGTTTGCGTGTAGAGATCATCAAATTGTAAGAACAGATTCACATTCTTCTTTCGGTAATTCAAGGAAATGGAAGGATTTATTTTTGGTGTGTATTGGTATTGGGGACGAATCGTTGGCAAGTTTTCTCGTTTTACCCATAATGCTCCCAGCCCTCCAGTGAAAGCTACTTTTCCATTAAAACCTTCCTTCTTTTCCTTCTTCAAAATAATATTGATGATTCCTGCGTTTCCGTTGGCATCGAATTTTGAAGATGGGTTGCTTATGATTTCTATACGCTCGATGGATGATGCAGGTATATTATCCAGTCCGGATTGACCTCCCATACCGGTAAGGGCAGATTGCTTGCCATCTATGAGAATTATTACATTTTCATTACCCCTAAGCTGTACTTTGTTGTCTTGAATAGTGATACCCGGTAAGTTTTCCATTGCTTGCAAGGCTGATCCACCGCTTTGACTTATGTTGTCTTCTACTTTGAACGTCTTTTTATCCAATTTAGAATTGACCGTTTCCTGCTTTCCGACTACGATAACTTCATCAACATCCTGCACAGCTGATACCATTTCTATTGTGCCCAAACTTAAAAATTCCGACTTGGTACCGACAAAAAATGGCTGTATGCTGTCGGAATATCCACTAGCGGTTATCTTAATATAGTAGTTTCCTGAGGCAATATTTTCTAGTGTGAAAAGCCCGTCCTCATCTGTGATTACACCTTGAACGAAGGAAGAATCTATCTCTTTTCGGAGAACTACCTTCACAAATGGTAGCTTCTCTTTCGTTTTCTGATCTATGACAGTTCCGGAAGCTGTTACAGATTCTACCTGTGAAAAAAGTAGCGCGGAATTGAAAAGAAATCCAAGGGATAGTATTATAGTGTGTAATCTCATAATTGCCTTTTTGTCAAAACTAATTTAGAGTTCTGTTTTTTCTCTGATCTTCGACTTTGTATCGAATAAAAAAGTGCCGAAAAAGGATTCTGGCACTTTTAGAGTTGGGATATTTCTATCTATTAATCTTCGCCTTCCTCATCTTCATCCTCCTCTTCAACTTGTTTCTTTTTGAGAACGTTCCCATTTGCATCGAAAACTACTTCCAACGTTTCTTTGTCGTTTTCAATTTCAACTTCGTATGCCGTTCTTTCTGGAGATTCTGCCAATTCTGCAGATTCAATTTTATACCCGCTAAAATTAGTTGTAATGGCCTCTTGAACTTTAGCCGGAAGATCCTTCGCTTTCATTTCTGATTCTGTTTCCAACCAGGTTCCGTCCAATGAGAAGTTCGCAGAGTAGGATTTTCCGTCCATTTTAAATTCGGCTTCCCATTCCTGATCATTTTCTTTGTCCCATTCGACTGATTTGGCATTTGGAAATTTTGCATCGAATGCTTTTTGAACAACTTCAGGAGCCTGTTCATCTTTGTCTGTTCCATTTTTGCTACATGCAGTAAAGACGAATCCACCTAGAAATGCGATGATAAAAAGTGTTTTGTTCATGACTTATATTTAAAAGTTTCTGATTCAAACTTAGAACCTACTTCTGAAGAATGTCTGAAGTTATTTTCTGAGAACGCGCATTGTGAAAAAATGGGCGTTTTGTGATGCTTCAATGGTCAATTCGATTCCATTGATTATTTGCTCAACCAGCGCAAGTCCTAAGCCAGTTGAATTACTCGCAGAATCTCCTTTTTTAAAACGGTGAAAAATCTCGGTTGTATTTACTTTTTCGGAAAATTCGTTCGAAATGACAATGGAATTATTGGTGACCGTTAACTCAATTTTTCCACCCTTTTTGTTGTGCTTGATTGCATTGGAAAGTAAATTGGTCATTAAAACATTTGCCAAATACTGATCGATATTCACGTTAAACGTTTCTTTAGATTTCCATTCAATTTGTACCTCTTTCCGATCAATGAGTGGGCTTAATTCGGTTACTTTTTCTTCCAGTATATTGCACAAATCGAGCTCCTTTTTGTCGTTGAACTGATGGTTTTCCAATTTTGACAACAGGAGTAATTTCTCATTTAATTTGGCAAGCCTCTGTACGGCTTGGTATGTGGCATAAATTTTCTGGTGAATTTCGTCAGGTAGTTCATGCTGTACGGCTTCCTCTAAATTGAGAGAAATTATGGACAACGGAGTTTGAATCTCGTGTGAGGCATTTTCCGTGAATTGCTTTAACATGGTGTAATCCGAATGCAGTCTACCCGTGAGTTGAACCAAAGCACCTTTTAATTCCTGAAATTCCTGAATAGAAGAATCTTCAATAATCAATTCCTCCTGTTTTGTAAATGAATACTTCCGGAGACGGTCAATATTTGTGTAAAATGGTTTCCATAGTTTAAGTGAACTTCTGGAGTTTAAGTAATAGAGCAAAATTGCGCTTAACAAAAAGACAATTCCGATAACCGAAACAATGACCAATACTAAATCGTTGGTTTCGAGCATTGCATGGCGCACTTTTATGGCGTATCTCGTTCCGTTGATCTCTTTTACGGATTCAATTTCCCTGTACTGCTCATTCTCCTTCTCTAACGGGTCATAGACCATTACGTCGTTAAACTGCGAATGCATGAGTTCCCTATCAGGTGCAACTTCGATTTCTATAAGCGGAGCAATTGAATTGACGGGTTTGTCTGCTTCAAGTTGCTGGACAATTCTCAATTCATCAACGGCTAATTTTTCTTCCACCTCTCCCTGAATATAGTATCGAATGGAGAGAAAGATAACGGTACAGGCCAATGGCAGGATGACTATCAGAATGACCAGAAAGTTTCGATTTGTTTTTTGAATCAATCTCATAGTGCATCATATTTGTAGCCTAAACCATGTACAGTTCGTAGGTAATCATTTCCTCCGGCAGCTTCAATTTTTTTACGCATATTCTTGATGTGCGTGTAGATGAAGTCATAGTTCTCGAGGTAATCCAAATTATCTCCCCACAAATGTTCAGCAATGGATTCTTTTGTCAGTACCCGCTTTTGATTGGTCACAAAGAACAATAGAAGTGCGAATTCCTTGTTGGTCAGAGGAATTAATGTATCGTTTACGTAGGCTTGCTTTTCGGTATGATTAATGCTGATTTCGTTGAAAGATAGTACATCGTCTCCCTTCAATTGCTTTCTGCGGATAATTGCGTTAACTCTGGAGTTTAACTCGGAAAGATGGAATGGTTTTGTAATGTAGTCATCTGCGCCTTGATCCAAACCTTCAATTTTATCGTCAAGTGAGTTTTTTGCAGAAAGGATCAATACACCGGAATTTGTTTGACTTTCACGAATAATCGGTAATAAATTTAATCCTGACCCATCCGGAAGAGTTATGTCTAAAATGATAACATCGAATTGATGTGATAGTAGCTTGTCCTCTGCTTCAAATTTGTTCAAAGCACTCACTACGATACAACCCGACTTTTTGAAGAAGGTTGTAACGACTTTCTGAAGTTCCAATTCGTCCTCGACGATCAACATTTTCATGTTTCGAAGTTATTTCTTTAATCTGAAGTTTTTCTGAATTTCAAGAATTGGCTTCATTGATTTTATCTTTTATCTGATGAGCTTGAAGGAAAGGCAATCAAATGAAACATCGACCTTAACCTTGACCGAACACGGTTTCCATAGAGTTTTTCATTTAGAACAAAATCACTATAAACTGGGATGTTATATATCTGTTAACAACATCTTTTACCTTGGTATGTAATCATTTTTCATTAAATTAGACCAGATGAAAAGGATTACCGCATCCATATTAGCATTGTTTTTTCTTGTCGGAGTTATCGGCTTGAATTATGATGCACATTATTGTGGAGGTAAGCTAGTTTCCGAAAGTGTTTCCTTTATTCCAACGGATTTAAGCTGTGGAATGACTGGAATGGATAATGAGGATACGGACAAAGATAAATTTGAAAGGCATTGTTGTGATAATCATCATTTAAGTTTTCAAATTGATGATGATTATAATGATCATCAGGCTCATACTGTGCAATTGCTCACCAACGAAGTTTTGCCAAGTTTGGAGCTTAAAATCCAATCATTTTTTCTTTCAAGCGATAAATTTGAGTTTATCGGCTATTCACCACCGCCCTATTACAAGGATTTTATCGTTCTAAACCAGTCTTTTTTAATTTGATTTAATTGCCTTGACCCATTGGGTTCAGGCTTTTTGTGTAGGTACGTGTCATACGTTCCCAATCTGCGTGAATTTTCATTTTTCGGTTATTTGACGTAGAAATAGAGTTAAGCAATGAATCAAATTATTTATTATGAGAACGAAAACAATTTTGGGTTTAATTTTGATCTTTTTTCAGCTAGCGCCCAATAGTTTAAACGCCCAGTCAATTCCTCACACTTATCTTACCAGTATTGATGGGCAAGAGGTTAGCTCAGACGAGGTTTTTACTGAAGGACAACCCATATTATTGATTTTTTGGGCGACCTGGTGTGATCACACTTGTAAAGGGTTGACGACAATTCAAGATGATTACCTTGTTGATTGGGTAGAGGAGTTTAATGTGAAAATCGTGGCAGTGTCAGTGGATGATATGAAAACGACTAATAGGGCGGTTACGATTGCCAATACCAAAGCTTGG
Organism: Fluviicola sp.; assembly: GCA_047947105.1. Taxonomy (GTDB): domain Bacteria; phylum Bacteroidota; class Bacteroidia; order Flavobacteriales_D; family Crocinitomicaceae; genus UBA4466. The sequence continues at coordinate 4,159,884 of CP170456.1, forward strand.
GATTTTGACATTTTCTTAGATGTGAACGGAGATTTTAAAAGAGCGATGGGTGTCAACAATGCGCCTTATGTGTTTCTTCTTAATTCGAAGGGCGAAATCATTTGGCAGCAAAATGCTTATTTGGAAGGTGATGAAGACCGCATTGAAGAA